>JBCCZA010000132.1:0-9632 GCA_039188455.1 Planctomycetota bacterium | reverse complement strand
GCGGTGGAGAGCACGATGACGAGCATCGCGGCGATGGTGTGGCGGTTCGGGTTGCCGGGGTCGGTCATGCCGAGCACATTCCGCACGGACCGCGCGATGGCGGCGTACGGCGGGCCGGTGCTCGTCATGCACGGGCGCGACGACGAGCTGATCCCGTTCGCGCACGGCGAGCGCCTGGCGGAGATCGCCGGCGAGGAGGCGACGTTTGTCGCGTTCGACGCCACGCACAACACGCTGCCGTCGCGCGAGGAGGCGGACCGGTACCGCGACGCGGTTGAGGCGTGGTTGCGGCGGGCGGGGTTATTGGGTGAGTCGCCGAGCGAGTGACCGCCGCGGCGCTCGATCGCGTCAGGCCGGCTTGAGCGAGACGGTCAGCCCGCGGGAGCGGAGCTTGTCGCGGTAGAGCTCGGCGAGCTCGCGGTGGGCGGTGAGCAGCAGCGACTGGCCGCGGTGGTGGGCGATGTACATCAGCCGCCACGCGTCGCTTGCCGAGAAGGGCAGGTCGAGGTGCAGGCAGTCCGTGACGTAGTACATGTCGTGCTTGTCGTCGTTGTGCAGGACGACGTGGAAGCGCGGCAGGTCTTGCCGAGTGGGTGCAGGGGTAGAGGGGCGGGTGGGTGCTGCGGTGGTCATGTGTGGGGTATCCGGCGAGGAGAACTCACGCGGGCCGTTACTTGTAGTTTGGGATCGCCGGGCGTGCGGTCAAGCAAAATATAAGGATTGGCGGTGTTTTGTGGGCGTGTCGCGCCGTCGCTACGACGACGCCCGATGCCCGGCCGAGCCTTGGGCACGCGGGTCGAGCCGGTCGCGGAGGTCATCGCCGAAGAGGTTGAGACCCAGCAGGGTGAGGGAGAGCAGCAGGCAGGGGAACGCCAGCAGCCACCAGCGGACGCCGGCGGGGTTGATGATCAGCGTGGTGAACTGCTCGGTGCCCTCGGCCGCGAGGTTGCCCCACGACGGGACGGGGGCTTGGATGCCGATGCCGAGGAACGATAAGAACGATTCCTGAAGGATGGCCTGGGGGATCGCGAGGGTGGCGTAAACGATGATCGGCCCGGCGAGGTTGGGCAGGACGTGGCGCAGCAGGATGCGGTGTGCCGGGACGCCGGCGCAGCGGGCGGCCTCGACGAACGGCTGGTGGCGCAGCGACAGCGTCTGCCCACGCACGACCCGCGCCATCGTCAGCCACGACACCGCCCCTATCGCCAGCAGCAGCGTTACGACGTTCGCGATCGACCCCGCCACGGCCGACCCCGTCGCCCATGTCATCAGCCCCTCGATGAACGGCCGGAACGCCACGTTCATCAGCACCACCAGCAGGATGTAAGGCAGGCCGTAGAGCACGTCGACCGATCGCATCATCACCGAGTCGACGCGGCCGCCGGCGAACCCCGCGGTCATCCCCCACGCCGTGCCGATGCCGACCGCGATGCCCGCCGCCGCGATCCCCACGCCCAGCGAGATTGCCCCCCCCAACGCACACCGCCACAGCAGCGACCGCCCCAGCCGGTCCGTGCCCATCGGCTCGGCCACGCTCGGCCCGACCTCCGACCACTCCTGCCCCAGCCGCTCCTGCGCGTATCGACCGACCGACCACGGCGCCGTCGCCACGCACGGCAGGGCGATCAACACGAGCATCGCCAGCCCCACGCGCCCCCCCAGCGACGCCGGCCACCACCCCAGCCATCCTCGCGGGCGCACGACGCTCATCCCACGCGGATCCGCGGGTCGACAAATGCGTACGCCACATCGACCACCAGGTTGAAGACGACGAGCAGCGCTGAATAGACCAGCACGACGCCAAGGATGAGGAACTGGTCTTTGTCCCGCGCGGCCGCGACGAAGTACTCGCCCAGGCCCGGCAGGTTGAAGATCTTCTCGACGACGAACGAGCCGGTCATCGCCGCCGCCGCCGCCGGCCCGAGGAACGACAGCACCGGCAGCATCGCGACCTTGAGCGCGTGGCCGAACAATGCGCCGCGGCGCGATCGACCCTTGGCCATCGCGGTGCGCACGAAGTCCGACCCCATCACGTCGGCCAGCCCGAGGCGGATGAGTCGTGCGACGTAGGCCGCGGGGATCAGACCCAGCGTGATCGCCGGCAGCACCAGCGAGCCGAAGAAATCGCCCACGTCCTCGGCCAGCCTGCCCTGCGATGCGTAGCTCCCCCAGCCCGGCGCCCAGAACCGCAGGTCCGGCCAGCCCGGCCAGCCGCCCGTCGGGAACCACGACAGCAACGCCCCGAACACCACCAGCAGCACCGAGCCGGTCACGAACGACGGCAGGCTGACGCCGATTAGCGACACGATCGACGACGACAGGTCCAGCGGCGTGCGTGGGAACATCGAGCCGATGACGCCGGCGAACGTACCGAACAGGAAGGCGAACGCGAGCGCCGCCACGCCGAGCGTTGCGGAGACGGGCAGGCCCGAGGCGATGATGTCGGCGACGGTCTGGTCGCGGTAGATGAGTGACGGGCCGAGGTCGCCGCGGAACAGGCCGGGCACGTAGCTGGAGAGGAACGACCAGGGCGAGTCGAGGTTGTACTGGCGTTTCATCGCCTCCATGACCTCGGGGTCGGGGCGTCGGCCGTCGGGGTTGTCGAGCGGGTTGCCGGGCACCACCCAGGCGAGGGTGAAGGTGATGGCGAAGACCGCGGCGAGGATGAGGGGGAGCTGGATCAGGCGGGCGACGATCAGGCGGGTCATCGACGCTTTCTCTTGCCCTTGCCTTTGCGCTGGCGGGCGGACTTGCGGCGGGGGTGCGGCTGACGCTGGCCGTGCGAGGGGGCGGGGGTGTCGGTGGGGGGGGGCGAGTCGCTGGGCGTGTCGTCGGCTTCGGGGGCGTCGGGCTCGGCGGATGGTGGGTCGGCGTCGGTCGGCTTGTCGTCGGCGTCGTCGTTGTCGGCGGCCTGGGGTTCCGCGGGTTCCGGGGGTGCCGTGGCGTCGTCGGTCTGCTCGGGTTGAGTGGCTTGCGCGGCGGGCTTGTGGGCACGCTTGCGGCGGGCACGCTTGGCTCGCTTGGGCTTGGCCGCCGGCTCGTCTGTGGGCGCTTCGGCTGTAGACGGCTCGGGTGTTGCCTCAATGGCTGACGCGGTCGGGTTCTCGAGTTGCGTCTCGGGTTCCGCGTCTGGCTCATCGCCGTCCGCTGCAAGTTCGGCGTCTTCCGCCTCGGCTTCTGCATCCACCTCTGGCTCGTCGCCTGTGTCGTTGGTTGCCTCCTCCTCGGCTTCCTCGGCGATGACCTCGGTTGCCTCTTCGTCCGGCTGGTCTGCTTCCGTGGCGTCTTGCTCGTCGAGCTCATCCGCCGGCTCTTCGTCGACCGCATCGGGCTCGAGCGTCAGCTGCAGCTCGGGCTGCGCCGGCTCGACATCGACATCGTCCGCCGCGTCGGGCTCGATCTCGACCTCCTCCGGCTCCGCCTCGCCGTCCACCTCGGTTTCGAACTCTTCCTCTTCCTCTTCCTCTTCTTCCTCTTCTTCTTCGGCCTCTTCTTCCTCCTCGGTCTCCTCCTCTTGCTCGCCCGCGGCTTCCGCCCAGTCCGCCTCGGACTCCTCGTCGGCTTGCTCGCTCACCTCGGCGTCGTCGGCCGCATCGTCGTCGGGCATGTCGGCTTCCGTGCCCTCGGTCTCGGCGATGTCTTCCTCGACGGCCTCTTCCGGCTCAGGCTCGGCCAACTCGGCGCGACGCAGCAACGGCGCTTCCTCGTCGGCCGGGTCGATGTCCTCGGCTGTGTCGGTCTCAGGCGGTGCTACTTCCACAGCGCCGGCGGTCGCGGTCAACGGGGTGATTGTTTCGGCTGCCTCGTGCGTCGCTTCCTCGCTGCTCACCGACGGCGTCGTGGCGACGCGTCGCGCGACGGCGTCCTCGGCCGCGCCGTCGGGCGTCGTCACCGTCATCAGCACCGTCTCGCCGGCCCGCACGCGATCGCCGACCGCGACCTGCGCCTCGGGCCCGCGCTCCAGCGGGACGTACAGCTCGGCCGTCGACCCGAGCTTGATGATGCCGATGCGTTGCGAGCGCTGCAGCACCTCGCCGGTCATCACCCGCAGGTGGATCGTGCGGGCGACCGCCCCGGCGATCAGCCGCACCGACGCCAGCGCCTGCTCGCGGGCCGGGTGTTGCACGATCAGGGTCCGGGCGGTGTTGACCTCCGGCGACTCGGCCCGCAGGGCGTTGACGAACTTGCCGGGCTGATCGACGACCGCCTGCAGCCGGCCATGCAGCGGGGCCCGGACGACGTGCACGTCGAGCAGGCTGATGAACACCCGCACGCACCGCGCCGGGCCGCCGAACGGCTCGTAGTGATCGACGTCGTGGACGGAGCTGACCCGGCCGTCGGCGGGGCTGACCAGCGCGCCGCGCTGCGAGGGCGGGCGTCGGTCGGGGTCGCGGAAGGTCGCGGCGAGCGCGGCGGTCGCGGCGATGACGACCGGCAGGCCGATCAGCCACCACGGCCCGTCGGCCAGGGCGAGGAAGACATCGGCCACGGCCAGCATCGCGCCCGCGCCGAGCACGGTGAGCCATTCGGGTCGGGCATCGCGTGCGAGCATGGGGGCCGTCGAGCGGGGGAGGGTCGGCGGAGGGTGCGGGTCGCGAGCAGGCCGGGCGTCGGCGGGGTTACTTGGCCGAGGCCTTGCCGATGACTAGGCCGACACCGGCCAGGGCGAACGCCACGATCAGCAGCACGAGGACCGTGCCCCAGTACGTGGCGGACGAGCCGGTGATGAAGTCGGTCAGGCCGGTGGTGGTGCCGGCCACGGCGCCGGCGACGACGATCAGGCCGACGATCAGGGCCAGCAACACGCCGAGCATCGCGCCCGTGGTGAAGCCGGACCACGCCGGGTCGATCTCGTCTTCGGCGGAGCCGGCGAAGCTGCGGGCCATCATGGGCGACGTCCCCGCGTCGGCGGCCATCGCCTGCCCCACACCCGTGGCACCCGCGAGGTTCTCCAGGCCCGAGGGGCCGGACGCGCCGGTCTCGCCCATGCCACTCTCGAACACGCCCGACGAGCCGACGGCCGACTCGCTGATGCCCGAGGCGCCCGCGGCCGTCTCGCCGCCGGGGAAGATCTCGTCCAGTTCGGCGCCCAGGCTCGTCTCGTCGCTCTCGCGCGTCAGGTCCAGAAGGCCCGAGCCCGAGCCGACGCTGTCGAGCTGCACCTCGTCGTCCGTCACCTGAGGCGAGGTCACCTGCGTCTGGTCCATCGGGCTGGCCGCATCGACCTCGCCCGGCGAGAAGACATCGACGCCGCTGCCGGCCATCGAGTCCGCCTGCGTGCCGCTGGTGGAGTCACCCAGGCCCATCGAGTCGTCGGACGAGTCGGCGAGCGTCATGTCGCCGCCGCCCGTGCTGTCGGCGAGGTCGAAGGTCGTGCCGGTGTCGCTGAGCTCGAGACCCATGCTGTCGGCCATCGTGCCGTCGCCGGACATGCCGTCGACCTGCTCGACCTTGAACATCAGCTTGTCGCGGTCGCGGAACTGCTGGAGCTCGCCGCTGCCGGCCATCTCGCGGACCTCGTCGACGCTCTTGCCCAGCCGTTCGGCCGTCTCCTCGAGCGTGTAGAACATCTTGTCGGCCATCGGTCAGCTCCCGGCTTTCGCCGAAGGGGGTCGTAGAAGTCGTGAATCAAGCCAAACCAGACAACGTCGTAGCATAACACGCCGCAACGACTTGGCGTCGAGCCCGCCCCGCTCGGACGCCGTCCGGCCCCCCATTCCCCATTCCGCAATCCTCATTCCGCATTCCCCCGTGTCCCTCTCTTACGGCCTGCTCCAGTCGGTGGACCTCGTCCACCCTCGCCTGCCCCCGACGCTCGAGGGCCTGCGCATCGCCCACCTCACGGACCCCCACCTGCCCGCCGGCCGCCGCGCTACCGATCGTGCCGTCCGCCAGCTCGGCCGCGTCCGCATCGACCTGCTCGTCGTGACCGGCGATTACATGGACCGCCGGGCCAACCGCGGCCGCGCCATCGCCGCCGCTCGCGCCCTCATCGACGAGCTCGGCCGGGCCTTTCGCCCCCGTCTCGGCGCCTTCGGCGTGTTCGGCAACCACGACCACCCCGACCTGATCGATCCCCTGCTCGCCGCGCCGGCCCCCGACGACGGGTCACGCGGGGTCACCTGGCTGGTCAACGCCGCCACCGACATGCCCGACCTGCACCTGCGGCTGGCCGGGCTGTCGGACCTCGGCAGCGTCCCGGCCGACGCGATCCGCCTCAGTCTCGGCCTGGTCCCCGCCGCCAACGTCGACGATCCCCCGCGCCCCGACGCGGCCGCCCACGAACGGCCCTTCACCCTCGGCCTGCTGCACCGCCCCGACCGCGTCGTCCAGGCGGCCGCCCTGGGCATCGACCTCGTCCTCGCCGGCCACTCGCACGGCGGCCAGATCCGCGCCCCTTGGGGCCAGTGCTTCCACAACTCCTCCGACCTGCCGCTGCGCGCCACCGCCGGCCTCATGCGCCACCGCGACACGCTCATGGCCGTCTCCCGTGGCCTCGGCCGAACCGCCTGGACCCCGCGCCTCTTCTGCCCGCCTCACCTGCCGATCTACACCCTCCGACGCGGCCCGCTGCCCACGACCGACCCGGCCGACGTCGTCTGCTTCCGCCCTTGGTGACGGCCTCGTAAGGGTGCCACACCCTGACCCAACGGGCAGGGTGTGCATCGAGGCAACGGGGATACGCAACACACCCTGCCCGTTGGGCCAGGGTGTGGCACCCTTGGTGTGGTCCTTGCTGGAGACAGCCTCACGCCGCCTCGAGCCGCGGCAGCTTGCGGAACACCGTCCGCGTCGGGTCCAGTTCGCGCAGCCGCTCGGCCAGCCGGTTCCCCAGGGAGCCCAAGTGCCCAACGAAATACCCCACCAGCGACGGGTGATGGCTCAGCCGCTCGACCTCCTGCGCCATCGTCCTCGCCCGGCTGCCCTGCCCGTCGACCGGCACGCACTGGATCGCCAGGATGCCCGCCCGGTCCGCCGCGTCGAACAATTGATCATCGCCCCAGTGGTCCCGCACCACCAGCAGCGAGTCCCCGCCCGCCGGCAGCAGACGCGTCTGCTGCACGCGGTCGACCACGATCAGCGACGACAGCACGCACACTTGCCCGTTGACCAGCAGCGTCGCTTCGCCTGCGTTCAGCAGCTCGGGGTCGCGGCGCACGCTCGTTAGCCCGACCGCCACCTCGCGTTCGTCGGCCTCGTCGTCCCGCACGATCAGCTTCATCCCCACGCGGTACATCGGCTGCTCGCCCATCCCCGCCGGCCACCATCGGCTGGGCTGCACCACGTCGAACCGCACGCTGCCCCCGCCGTCGCGCAGGATCAGGTGCGTCTGCCCCTCGTCGTGAAAACCGTCCGACCCGTCGATCTCGACGTAGACGTCGACCTCCTCGGCCTCGAACCCGCGGGCCTCGTCGGGGATGACGTGCATCGCCCGGAAGTGCGCATCGATCACCGCCTGGTCCTCGTCCACGTAGCGGACCAGCGCCCGCATCCCCGCCAGCTTCATCGTCGCCGCGTTCATCACCATGTGGTCAGCCCTCTGGCCCGTCGGGGGTCATCCCGCGGGCAGCATGCCTTCGCGTCGCTATGAGTCGTACGACGCGGCACGCAGAGTCGTTTGTCGGGCCGGGCTAACTGCACCCAAGCCCCGAGCAGGCCGAAGTGTCAACAGAGTGATATCGGACGGATCGCGCGTCAAGGTGAATTCGTCGCTTGAAATCAGACCCAGCTGGTACTCTTACCTCCATGGACGGGGATAAAATCGCCAAGCAGATCAACGCAGCTTGGGACAAGCTTGAAAAGTGGTTCCATCGCAATGCTTCAGAAACTCTAGAAGCATTGCCTGCTGGCGCGACCGAGAGTGACGTTGAGGGTTTTCAAGCCTCGATCGAGTCGCGAATCGGCGGTCCTTTGCCGCCCGAAGTGCGTGCGAGCTACTTCAGGCATGACGGCACAGGCGAGTTCGGATTATCGCCTTCGTCTGATGAACAGGAAATGGGTTACGCCCTGATCCCGATCGCCGACCTTCCGGATCACCTCGAAGCATGGGACGGTCAGCGTGAAGCGGATGGGAAGGTCTCCGCCGGCCGAGGTATCCAGAAGCAGGTCTGGAATCAGCGTTGGCTGCCGATCGCCACGAACGGCGCCGGGGATTATCACCTCATCGATCTTGACCCAGCCAAGGGTGGCAAGGTCGGCCAGATCATCGAAGCCAATCACGAGACGCTCGAGCGCAAGAAAGTCGCTCCGAGCTTCCTGCGGCTACTCCAGTCGCTCGGCAATCAGCTTCGGGAAGGAGAACTGCTGCTTGACGAAGACCTTGGCATCTGTCTGCCAGCCACCAATAACGGCCCCACACCCGAAGAAAAGATGCAGCGGGTCAAGCAGATCTTGGCTGAGACCGCCAACCTGCCTCAAGGACAACCTCCCGAGCCGGGCAGCTTCGTCACTAAGCTCGGTTATGAGCAAGCTGTTGCGTCGTTCGGCGCAGGGCACTTTCGGCATCCGCCGCAGGCCATGAACGAAATCTGGCAACACCTGCCGACGCACGCCGCGATGTGGACATATTTCTACAGCACCTACGACCCATTGCCTGAAGCCAAGGTGAATGGCGTCCGACTGCTGTCGATCCGCGAGATGATCGAACAGTCCGAGCCGATCATCCTCTCCGCCTACGCCTATCTCGTGGCCGAGTCGGACGACGGGATGTCGTTCTATGCCGACCATCTCGATTGGGATGTCACCGAGCCAAAGGCGCCGATTCTCCGATTGCCCAGCAAGGTCATGGCTCAAGCCGTCGCCAAGGGATGGACCGACAAGAAACTGCGTCGTGGCACTGTCAAAGTCGCGGCAGACATCTCCGACTTCTGCGAGAAGATTGCGACGGGAACGCTCAAGAAGTAACGAATCGTTTAGCTGATTAGGTCACTTCTTCGACACGAAGAACCGCTTGAACGCGTGGAAGGTCGTCTGTCGGCCGAGCTTGGCGATGGCGTCGACGAGGGGGAGTTCCTTGGGGCAGACCTTGACGCAGTTCTGGCTATTGCCGCAGTCGGTGATGCCGCCGGGTTTCATCATCTCGTCCAGGCGTTCGTCGCGGAGCTGGCTGCCGGTCTCGTGGGCGTTGAAGTACACGACCTGGCCGAAGACCTGGGCGCCCTTGAAGTCGTTCTCCTTGGTGAACTGCGGGCAGGCTTCCAGGCAGCAGCCGCAGGTCATGCAGCGCGACAGGGCGTAGCGTTCTTCCTGCTGCTCCTGCGTCTCACGCGGGCCGTGGCCGAGGTCGTGCGTGCCGTCGATGGGGACCCAGGCGTGGACCTGCTTGAGGTTCTCGAACATCCGCTGGCGGTCGACCCACAGGTCGCGGACGACCGGGAACTTGCTCATCGGCTCGAGCGTGATCGTGTCGTCGTGGTCCAGCACTTCCTCGGCCAGGCAGGAGCACGACTGCCGGACGCGCCCGTTGATCACCATCGTGCACGCCCCGCAGACCTCCTCGAGGCAGCCCGAGTCCCAGACCACCGGCTCGACGCGCTTGCCCTCGATCGTCGTCGGGTTGGCCGCGACGTACTGCAGGGCCGAGATGATGTTCATGCTCTTGCGCAGCGGCACCTCGAAGGTCTGGAAGTACG
>JBCCZA010000131.1:0-9828 GCA_039188455.1 Planctomycetota bacterium | reverse complement strand
GCGAACGACGGGCTGACGATCTGAGTTCATCGATCCCGTTTAGCCCGCTGCCCGAAGGGCACGGGGCGTGGCGGACCCGAAACGCCGAGGCCCTGCGGGCCGCCGGCTAAACGTCGCTTACTCCGACGGCATCTCCATCAACGCGTTCCGACAAACGGCCAACGCGCTCAACGCAAACGGCGTCGCGACCAGCGGGTCGTCCTCCTTGCCGTCGGTCGACGCGTTCCGCCACGCCCCGTCGGCGTCCTGCGTAGCGATCAACGCGGCGGCTAGCTTCTCCGCCCACGGCGTACTGCGATCTGCTCCGGCGTGCGTTACCCCCAGCCGACGCAACGCGTGGCTGACCGACCACGCGTAGTAGTGGTAGTAGCCGTGGCGAAGGGGCTCGCGGTCCGGCGTGAAATCACCGGGGACGGTGGAGGGGTCGAAGTACTTGACCAGCCAGGCACGCGCCGTCGCCAAGCTTTCGATCTCTTGATCGACACCGCAAGCGAGCAACACCCTCACACCGTCTGCGGTCGCGGAGCCGTAGGGGTTGTACTTCGGTAGATGCCAGCCGCGCGGCGGACGGGCGGCTTGCGTGGGCAGTGGCCTCGGGGTCATCTTCAGCAAGGGCTGAGTCGCGGGGTGTTCGGTGGGATCGACGAGGATGGCCTTGGTGCGGCCGGCTTTGTTGCGAGCGGGGTCGGTGGGTGAGAACCAAAAACCGCCCAACTTGAGGGCTTGAACAATGAAGGCGAAGTCGCGTGCAGCGGCCGCTTGTTCGTCACTAAGCCGGCCCGCGAGCTTCAGGGCACCAACGGCGAACACCGTCGCGGAGAGATTGGCGTCCGGCCGGGTGGGGTCGACCGCGTCAGGGTGATAGACAGGCGGGGTGGTGGCGTAGGACCACCCGCCGTAGCGGGGATCGCTGCGAGGCCAGCCCAGTTGCTCGGTGAGCTGGTGAGCCTCGATGAGGTCGAGCCAGGGGTCGGCGGCTTGCTCGTGTCCGGCGAGGCGGAGGACCCACGACGTCTCGGCGGCGGTGTACACGGGTTGAAGCAGGACGGCGGTGTCGGGGTCGATCGCGAGGAGGTAGTCGACGCCGCGAGCCGTTGACTCACTGGTCATGGATTCGGGCAACGCGACCGTCGCGGAGAGGACGTGCGGCGTGAGGGTGATGCCGTCCTTCATGAAGCCGTAGGTCTGGGAACGCCACGCGCCGTCGGGGGATTGCTGGGACTCGAGGAAGGCGACGCCGTTGGCGATGGCGGTGTTGATCTCCTCCAAGAGCTGAGATCGATCGCGCTCGTCCTCGATGCCGGGACGCGGGAGGTCGAACGAGGAGAAAAAGACAAGGTAGAGGTAGCCCAGGATCAACAACGACGCCGCGCCGCCGTACAGGGCGGCTCGGCGTCGTGTTGTCCCCGCGGAGCGCGTCATGGGTTCAACGTACCTCGATGCTCGGGCGACCGGGGCCCTTCGGGCCGCCGGCTAAACGATGCGGGTTGGGGCATTAGCCCTTCTCGACTGCCCACTCATCGAGGGTCATGACCATCAGCGCGGTGGCGGTGCAGAAGTTGCGGCCGGTGATGCAGTGGTGGCCGGTCCAGGAGCCGTCCTGGTTCTGGACGCGGGTGAGGTTGCCCTTCATGGCCTTGACGAAGTGGGTGAAGGCTTCCTGGGCGTCGGCGTCGCCGGCGAGGCCCTCGCCGATCTTCATGTAGCTGAGGTACTCTTCGCCGCCGTCGGAGCCGAAGCCGGCGACGAACTGCCGGTCGCTGAGGCGTTGGAGGACCAGGCCGCGGGTTCGGCCGAGGGCCTCGGCGTTGTCGTTGAAGCGGCCGTTGACCATGCCGAAGCTGTCCAGGCTCTCGGCGACGGCGCTGGCGGGGGCGGCGGTGGGGCCGGCGACGCGGGCGTAGCGCCTTCGGCCGTCGTCGGTGCTGAACAGCATCTCGTTCAGCTCGCCGGCGGCGGCGGCCTGGCGACCGGCGATCTCGGCGTCGAGCGCCTCGCCTTCGGTGACGATCACGAGCTCGCGCGAGGCCCGGCGGATCTCGTCGGCTCGCTCGACCTCGCCGTCCTCTTGGAGTTCGTCGGCGACGCGTTCGGCCCGCGCGGCGACCTGCTTGAGCTGCGGGGCGGCGACCACCACCGACTCGCGGAGGGCGATGTCGTTGGCCGCGGTGCCCGAGACGGCCTTGGCCGCGGCGTACAGCTCGATGCCGGCCGCATCCCCCCGGGCGGCGAAGCGATCGCCGACCACGGCGTCGCTGCCGGCGGCGGCGGCCTGCGAACGCTGGAGAACGTCGGCATCGACCTCAATACCCAGCCGCGAGGACTCGTTCAGGGCGCGGTTGCTGAGCGAGACGGAGAGCGCGTTGGCCCAGCCGCCGCCGCCGAACCCGCCGTTGGCCTGCTGGTTGGCCTCGATCTTGTCGACGATGCGCTCGAGCGCGGCGGTGATGCGTTCGCGTCGTTCGTCGCCTGGGTTGTGGCCGAGGGCTTCGGTGAGCGTGACGGCGGTGAGGAAGGTGCCGACGAACGGGCCGAGCTTGCCCTGCAGGCGTGTGCCGCGGAGATCGGTGATGTACAGGTCGTTGGACTCGTGAGTCTCGACGGCGGTGAGGAGGTAGTCGAGGCCGGCCTTGATGGCTTGGTGTGCCTTGAGCGTCCGCTCGGTGAACCGCATCCCGATCTGGTCGAAGCCATCGCCCTCGACGCGGAGCAGCGCGAGGACCGACGCGGCGGTGTCGCCGACGTTGGAGGGGTCGCGATTCGCTTCCTGGCCGCCGGCGCGCTGCATGTGGCGGGACTCTTCGCCCTGCCCCCAGCCGCCGTCGTTGTTCTGGTGGGCGAGCAGCCAGTCGACGGCCTGGGTGCGAGCGGCCGCGATCTCTTCGGGGGTGGGTTCGTCGGCATTGCCGTCGGGGTTGGGCTGAGCGGGCGGCTCGATCGCGATCGATCGGCGGATCATCTCGGCGGTGGCGGCGCCGGAGCGGTCGCCGATGACGTCGGGCGTGGCGGCAGGCGGCGTGGTGGGCACGGGCTCGACGGCGACGTCCTCGGCGAAGGAGCGATCGATGCCGACGCCCACCACGAGGGTGAGGCTGGCGGCGGCGAGGGCGGCGGTGGTGAAGGGACGGCGGGGAAGGGCTCGACGCATCGGGTGGCTCCGTGAGGGTTGCTTACGGGGTTGGATGCGCGAGCGCGGGGTGGGTTCCGTGGGTGGGGAGAATTTTTCTGATGGGGGCGCGTGACTACCCAACCGGGCGCTGCGCTTCCGGTTGGCTTGAGGTGGGTGTGGGTGGACGGGGGCCGGCCGCGTGGTGGCGCGGGTCAGACGATGAGGCCGACGTTGGCGAACTCGTGGTTGGGGAGGATGGTCTTGAGCTGCTGGTTGCCGAGGTGGGCGGAGACGGCCTCGCCGAGGACATCCCGGAAGTCGGTGGTGTGGAGGAGGTCGCGTTTCTGGTTGAGCTGGTCCTCGGCCAGGCCGGGCCAGCGGCCGACGACCTTTCGGCGGCCGGAGGACGAGCCGTCGACGCGGTCGCCGGTGGCGGAGACGCCGCCGCCCAGGGCGAGCATGCAGTTGCCCCAGCCGTGGTCGGTGCCGCGGGTGCCATTCTCGGCGGCGGTGCGGCCGAAGTCGGACAGGGTGAGGACGAGGGTGTCGTCGAGCTTGTCGCCGAGGTCTTGGGCGAAGGCGTTGAGGGCGTCGGCGAGGGTCTGCACCTTGTTGCCGTAGTTGCCGCCGATGCCTTCGCCCTGGTTGTTGTGTGTGTCCCAGCCGCCGTAGTCGACGGTGACGACCTCGAGGCCGACGTCGGCCTTGATGAGGCGGGCGGCTTGCTGGAGCTGGCGGGCCAGGCCGGAGGAGGGGTAGTCGGCGGCGGGGGTGTAGGGCTGGGCGGCGACTTTCTGGATGACGTCGATGCCGTCGAGGGTGACGGCGCCGGCGTCGTGGGCGAGGGTGGTGGCGTCGGCGGCGGCTTGCATGTGCTCGCCGGGCATGGGCGTGCAATAGGCGTGCTCGAGCGCGGCGTGGACGGCGCGGGCGTCGCCGCGGGCCTGGGGCAGGGTGAGGTCCTCGATGCCGCGGACGGCGTAGGCCGGGGCGTCGCCGCGGAGGATGCGGGGGAGGTTGTCGCCGAGGGAGATGGCGCGGACGGGGCCGTGGCCGGTGGAGGTGAGCAGGTGGCGGTTGAGCCAGCCGTCGGAGTTGACGGTGTTGCCGATGACACCGGTCTCCCAGGTGTCCTGCTCCTCGAAGTGCGAGCGGGTGTTGTGGTCGTAACCGACGGCGTGGGCGGCGACGAAATGTCCTTGGTCAACCCAGGGCATGAGGGCCTGGGCGCGGGGGTGCAGGCCGAAGAACCCGTCGAGGTCGAGGCAACCCTCGGGCTGGCCGGGGGCCTGGATGCGCAGCGTCTTGCGGAGGTCGGCGTAGTGGGGGTCGGCGTGGGGGACGATGAGGTTGAGGCCGTCGATGCCGCCGCGGAGGAAGATGACGACCAGCGACTTGCCCTGTCGGACCGAGGCGGGGGCGGCGACCGCGGAGGCGGCCTGCGGCGAGCCGGCCAGGGCCTTGAGCGGTGCGACGCCGCAGTAGGCGGCTAGAGCGCCAGTGGTCTGCAAGAAGTAGCGGCGGGTCAGATGCATCGTGATTCTCCGGCGGGATACGGGTCGTGCGGCGCGGCCGTCACGGGCTTAGCGTCGCTGCTGGGACTCGGGAAGCTGGGCGATGAAGGTGGCGATGGCGCGGGCGCGATCGTCGCGGTTCTCGGGGGCGGCGGCGAGGACGTCGAGCGCGGCCTGATTGGACCGAGGAGTCAGGGTCGAGCCGGTGATGCGAGCCGCGAGGACGTCGACCACGGCCTGCGACCAGTCGGCGTCGCGCCGATCCTCGGGAGTCGACTGCCAACGCGGGTGCGCATCGGCCGCTCGCATCGTGTGCGGCAGCAGCTTGGACAGATGCCACTCGAGCTCGCGGGCGTAGCTCCAGCGCTGGAGCATGGCGTTCGAGCTGGCGTAGCTCTGCGGCTCGGCGTCGTAGCCGTCGGGCGTCTCGCGATCGAACATGCCGACGCCGCTGCGCTTGAGGACGTTGATCACGCGCCAGGTATTGCCGGGGTCGATGGGTCGGGCTAGGCCGACGGCGAACTCGAGCGGGCGCTGCAGGCGCGGCTCGAGATGGCTGTCGGTGGCGTAGGGGTGGTCGGTGAGGGCGAGCATGACCTCGCCCATGTCGCCGCCGTGCTGGCTAAACGCGTCTGCGACCTCGTCAACCAGCGCTTCGGGCGCGGGGCTCACGAGGTACGACTCGACGAGCTTGGTGGCGAGGTAGCGGGCGGTGTCGGGGTGAGCGGCGAGCATCTCGACCACGCGGCGCGGCCGGTCGTAGCGATCGGCCGGCTCGGCTTGCGGAAGGGGCAGGCCGAAGACCGTGCGCGGCTTGCCGTCGTTGAGCTGTGGGGTGAACTGGAAGCGATGGGTCTCGCGACGGGGCAGTCGCGTGGTGTCGGCTTCCTCGTTGCTGAGCCAGCCGGCGAGGACGTGGCTCAGCTCGGTGACGTCTTGCTGGGCGTAGGTGCTGTCGACGCCGAGCGTGTGCAGCTCCATGATCTCCCGGGCGTAGTTCTCGTTGATGCGCCCGCCGAAGCTGCGGTTCTGGTCGAGGTAGCGGAGCATGGCCGGGCTGGTGGCGCTGGCCTCGAGCAGCGCGAGGAACGGCGCGGCGCCCAGCTCGACGAAACGCTCGTGCTCGGCGGCTTTGCGATGCCCCTCGGCCTTGCGGGCCCAGGTGTTGAAGTGGTTGTCGACGAACATCGTCAGCCGGGCACGCACGGGGTTGGGCGTGTTGAGCAGGTGGGTGGTCGCAGACTGCGCCGGCTGGTTGTCGTTGTGACGCGCGAGCGCCAGGTGCCACGACGCGGCGACGCCCGGGTCGGACCACCCTGTGGTCAGCGATCGCTCGAGCCAGGCCCGCTCGCCCTCGATCAGCAGCTCGGCCAGCACGTCTGGCTGAACGCCGAAAGCGAAGCGATCGAGCAGGCGCACGGCCCGGTCGTACGGTGTCGACGCCGTGGGCGGCTCGGCCAGGACCTCGACCGTCACCGGCTCGGTCTCGACGTGCTGGTTCGCCGTGTCGGAGATGCGCACCGCCAGCGTGTGCGTCCCCGGCTTGGCGTCGCGCCAGATCACCGGCAGCACGGCCCGGCCACCGCCACGCAGCGGCGCAACGCGCACCGCTGTCGCTTCGCCGTCGATCAACAGCTCGGCCCACTTGACGCCCCGGTCGTCGCCGAGGTCGACCACCACCGCGTCCACGCCTTGCTGCTTGGCGCCGGCCACGGGGTAACGCAGCTCGACGGTCGGCGGAGCGTCCTTGACGCCCGCGGTCGGCAACGGCCGCAGCACCACGGCCGCGACGTGCAGGTTGCGGTCGTGATTCTCGGTGCCGTCGTACTTGTCGTTGGTGAAAGCGACGGTCAGGCGTCGGACGTTGCCGTCGAACTGGGCCTCACCCACGCGCACCTCGCGCCAGCCCTTGCGGAACTCGCGCGGCTCGAACGCGTGCACCACCTCGCCGTCGCCGCCTCGCAGCGCCACCTCGCCGATCGGCCGGCCTTCGTGCTCGTCGCCGTTGGCCAGCACCGAGACCGCGTACCGCCCCTCGAGCCCCGTCGGCAGGGACAGGCCGATCGTGCCATTGCTCATCATGCGAGCCACTCGACCCCATCGGCCCTCGCGGTCGAGCTTCGCGTCGCCCAGGTCGTCCCAGGCGGCGACGTCATCCACGGCGATGCGCGTCACCAGCGGCGTGTCGTCGGCCAATCCGTCGCCGACCGGGCGGCCGATGACGGCCTGCTCGGGGCTCGCCGCCACACGCCCATCGGACAGCTCCGCCACGAGGCGGAAACGCGTCGGCCCGTCGTTCAGCATCGCTGCCGGCAGCTCAAACCGCGGCCGCCACGCCCGCTGGCTCACCACGCGCCGGCCGTCCAGCTCCATCGAGACCAGCGGCGCCGCCACGCCGTGGGCGTCGCTCGCCTTGACCATCGCGTCGACCACCCATCGCCCGCTGATCGGCCGGCCGTGCCAGACGTTCATCGGCGTGACGCGCAGGTCGGCCGAATCGATCATCGCCCCGGCGTCCTGCGGCGGGGTGAGGCCGGCGAAGCTCGGGCCTTGGTCGACGCGGAGCAATTCGACGCGATCGATCCGCAGGTTGCGGTCGGATCGCTTGGCGCCGAAAAAGTCGTTCTCGTAATTGAACAGCGCGGTCTGCGTGCCGCCGTCGAGCCAGATGGGTCGGCCGATGGTGATCCGTCGCCAGCCATCGCCCACCGCCGCGATGCCGCCGGTGATCGGGTCGTTGGCCTCACCGACGCGTAGGCCAACGGTGGGCCACGCCCCGCCGCCCGCATCGGCCGCGACCCGGGCCATCGCCTGATACCAACCGCCGCCGCCCGTCTCAACGAGCACCGGCACGGGAGTGTTGCTGCCGTACGCAGGCACGAACTGCCCGCCCGAGGCCAGCTTGTGGTCGCGAGCCACCAGCTCGCGGCGGTACCGCTCCGGCCTTTCGACTCCGAGCTGCGCCTCGGCCTCGAGGTCGATCAGGCGATCGGGCGTCGCCCGCACCACGCCGACCGATGTCCACGGGCTGCGGCGCACGACGTCGCCGTGCGTCGCGCTCGCTCGCAGCCGCAGCGTCGTGCCGGGCTCAACATCCGACACGTCCATGCCGAAGACAACCGTCCGGCTCGGACCGTGCTCACGCTCCGTGTCCTCGGCCTCGACCAGCCGGACACCCGCAGCGGGCTCGACCTCGACCGACACCGTGCGGAGCTCGCCAGGGAACAGGGTTGCCTCGTCGAACAACTCGACAGCGACCGTGATCTCACCCCACACTTGGGCCCCCATCGTCGGCGTGGCCAGTCGCGGCTCGACGAACGCCGGCTCGCTGCCCGCCGGCAGGTCACGCGCCTCCAACTCGACCGTCGCGTCACCCACCCGCAGCTCACCCGCCCCGACGCCCAGACCACGCAGCCGCACCACGCCATGCGTTGCGCCGGGCACGACCGTCACCTCGCCCACCACCTCCGCCAACCCCGCCGGCTCGACCGTCGCGTCCAGCGTCGTGGCACCCGCCGCTGGCTCGTCGAGCTCGAACACCACCGCCTGCGTCGCGCCGGACCACACCGTCGTCCGAGGCGTCGCGAAGCGTGGCGTCGCCTCGACAGACGCCGCGACCCCGGCGTCCCCGGCCGACTCGGCAGAGACACCCCCTGCAATCACCGCCAGCCCGGACATCCACCACGCCGAAAAGAGTCGATTCATGGCCCACAGAGTAGTCCTTCGCCCCGCCACGCCACAAGCGTTTCGCCCGCGATCCGCCCTGAACACGCCATAATCAATGATCATCGCTCACGCCGCACGCGTGCCGCACGAGCCCAAGCTCCTTAGGCTTGGCGATATGCCGCCGACGCCAAGAGCTCTGCGCCGTGCCCGGACCGCCGCGATCGTGGTCGGGGTGATCGTCGGCGTGGTTGCGCTGCGGCTCTACGCCATCTACACACCCGACCGACCTGCGGCCCCATGGGTCTACAAGTCGATCGACGGCCGCGAACTCCGCGTCCTGCTGACGCAGCCCGATCCCGCCCGATTCCCGGGCGAGCGTCCGGCGTTGTTGATGTTTCATGGCGGCGGCTGGCGCACCGGCACGCCCAATCAGTTCGACCATCTGGCGTCCGATCTTGCCGGCCGTGGCGTGGCGGTGGCCTCGGTCCAGTACCGATTACAAGACACGCACGGCGCGACCCCGCTCGACGCGCTGATCGACGCCGCGGATGCCATGCACTGGATCCACCGACACGCCGACGAGCTGGACATCGACCTCGAACGGATCGGCGCGGGCGGCGCCTCGGCGGGCGGGCAACTCGCCGCCGCGCTCGCGACCGTGACCCAACCCGACCTGCTGGGCTTGGCCGACGCCGAGGCGCTCAACGCCTCCCCTCGCCCCGCCGCACTTGTGCTGTTCGACCCGGTCTACGACAACTCGCCTGAGGGGTACGGCAACGATCGGCTCGGCGAGCGCTGGCGCGGCGTCTCGCCTTTGCACAACCTCCACGCCGGCATGCCGCCGACGCTCACGATGCTCGGCGAGGACGACCACCTCGTGCCCGTCGCCACCGCCGAAGCCTTCCGCGACGGCATGCGCGGGCTCGGCGTGCGGTCCGACCTGGTGGTCTACCCCGACCAACCCCACGGCTTCTACGACTTCCGCCTCCCAGGCGAGGTCCTGCCCAACCCGCTCTACGCGCAGACACGCCGGGATGTGTTCGACTTCCTGCTGTCGCTCGGCTGGATCGACGACAATTGAGGGCGGATCTCGGTCAAACCCCTTGATCCAGTCGAGCGGCTCGCTACGTTGCGTGACCCGACGTTTCTTACGGAGCGCATGCGTGCTGATGTCGATCGCACAACCCAACGGCCACACGGCCGATCGTCCCTTCGGCCTCGGCCGGCGCGGACGGGTTGCGCACGCGACGCCGATCGCCTGACGCCCTCCCCCACCTCGCCGGCCTAAGCCCACGAACCGGTCGCGGCGCGCTGCATGCGCCGCCCGCCAACGACGCTGTCCCTCTACCCGCACACAAAGATGAGCACCGACCAAGACATCACGATCAAGGCCATCCGAGCGGCCGTGCCCGAGGACCTCAGGCGAGGCGACGTCATCGTTGTCACGCACGAGCAGTTCCAGGTGCTGCGCGTCGGCTGCGACGCCGGCTACGGCGAGAAGGACCTTCGGGTCGACCGCGTGACCTGCATCCCGTCGTG
>JBCCZA010000130.1:0-9845 GCA_039188455.1 Planctomycetota bacterium | reverse complement strand
GACGCGGAAGCCCTCTTCGCGGAGGGCCTTGCAGGCCTGCGTGCCGGAGTAGTCGAACTCGCAGCCCTGGCCGATGACGATCGGGCCCGAGCCGAGGATGAGGATGGTGTGCAGGTCGGTGCGTTTGGGCATGGGCGGGGGGCGGGCGGGGCGGGCGAACAACGCTGCCGCGGGACGGGCGGCGGCGCAAAATTCGGGGCATGGTAGAGGAACGCACGGAGGGGCGCTGCCAACGGCGACGTCCGCGTCAGACTCCGCCGTTTAGCGGGCGGCCCGAAGGGCCCCACGCCGAAGATGCAGTCGCGACCACCACCCGGGGCCCTGCGGGCCGCCGGCTAAACGGGGTGGCGCATCGCCTACTCGTGCACCTCGATGATCTCGGCCTTCGGGGCGTGGGCCTTGTCTTCGCTGAGTTCGAGCGTCGCGACGGTGCAGCGGTCGTGGACCCAGCCACAGCACTCGCCGGGGTTGAGGTACAGCACGCCGTCGCGGGTCTCGATCGAGGCCCGGTGATTGTGTCCGGAGATCACGACGTCGGCCCCTTTGACATCGGCGGGCTTGAGCCAGTCGACGAAGTGGTGCATGACGACCGCGTGGTTGGCCAGGTCGAGGCGGACGGGGCCGTCGACGATCTGGGGCAGGAGCTGCTTGAGCCCGGCCCGCTCGCCGTCGTTGTTGCCGTAGATGACGTGGACGGGCATCGACAGCTGGCCGGGGGCGATCAGCTTGGCGGCGAAGGGAGCGACGAGGTCGCCGGCGTGGAGGACGGCGTCGACCTTGAGGCGGGCGAAGAGGGCGATCGCGCGGCGGAAGGTGGGCAGGCGGTCGTGCGTGTCGGAGATCACGCCCAGCAGCATGGGCGTCAAGTATGGCGATATCTGTCGTCTAGTTGCAAATGCGAGGCGGCCGCCGGGGGTATCTTGGCCGCATGACCGCTCGCATGGACCAGCTGCTCAAGCTCCACGCCGCCGACCCCGCCGACGCCGAGCTGTGCTACATGATCGGCCTCGAGCACGGCAACGCCGGCGACCTCGACGACGCGCTCGCCTGGCTCGACAAGGCCATCGCGACCGACCCCGCGTTCGGCTACGCCTACTTCCAGAAGGGCAAGCAGCTGATCGACGCCGACCGCGAGGACGACGCCCTGGCCGCGATTGACGCCGGCATCGCCGCGGCCCGCGACGCGGGGGACGCCAAGGCGCTGGGGGAGCTGCAGGACCTGCGCGAGTCGATTGAGTGAGTGGTACCGAGGGGATTGCGATGAGCGAGCACGAGACGGTCGATGAGAATGGGTTCGACAAGTCAGTCTGGGCGCCGAGGCGGCATTACGAAGTACGACGGCCGCCAAACTTCCAGCTCGAAGAGGGTGATGGCTGGCTAAGGCTCACCCATCGATGGTTTTCGGTAACGGCTTTCTTGACGCTTCCGATGGGCCTTTTCTGCTGGATGGTGCCGATCGGCATGTATCTCAGTGTGGCCGCAGATCGGCAGTTGAAGTGGATCGTAGTCTTGGTTATGGCAATTATATTTATCCCTGTCGGAGCACTTTTCATCTACGTGTTCTTGATGGACATCTTCAATCGATCGGTGATCCACATCACGCCGCGTGAAATCAACATTCAGATCAAGCCGCTACCTTCGCGCGGGAATATGAGAATCGATGCACAGAAGATCGAGCAAGTCTATTGCAGAGGCATCGGTTCCAGAGATACCCGCGGGAGAAGAAACACTGATTATGTGTTGTGCGCAAGGATGAGTGATGGGAGCGATCGCATTATCTACCAAGCGACGGACTACAAAGAAGACCTTCGATACCTGGAGCAACAGATCGAGCGGATTCTGGGAATCCGCGACGAGGCCGTCGAAGGTGAAGCCCCGTAGTTGAGTAACAGCAAGGGAGAGCACCATGGAAGCCATGACCTGCCGAGTCTGCGGCGCCAACCTCCACGCCGACGATGTCAACACGGCGATGGGGATCGCCAAGTGCCGGCACTGCGACGCGGTGTTCGCGTTCGGCGCGGCGCTGGGCGGCGGAACGTCGGCCGAGGCGTCCGGCGTGGCGGTCGATCGGCAGCGGGCCGAGGTCGAGCGGCCGTCGGGGTTCGCGATCGAGGAGGACGCCTACCGGTTCCGCATCACGCAGCGGTGGTTCACGTGGACCGTGTTCCTGCTCATCGGCATGGCCGCGTTCTGGAACGGCATCGTCGGGTTCATGGTGTTTCAGTTCGGCAAAGAGTTCTTGAACGGGAGCAGGCCTCTGGGCGGCATGAGCGTCTTTATGGTGCTCTTCTTCATCCCCTTTGTTCTGATCGGCCTGGTGATGATCTACGGGGTGTTCACCACGTTCCTCAACAGCACGACCATCGACGTCGACGACCGCGAGCTCACCATCAAGAGCGGTCCGCTCCCCGTCCCCGGTAACAAGACCCTCCCCTCACTCGACATCAAGCAGCTCTACTGCAAGCGCAAGGTCACCCGGACCAAGAACGGCACGTCGGTCACCTATCAGCTGCGGGCGGTGATGAACGACGGCAAAGAGCAGAAGCTGCTGAGCAACCTGCGGCAGCAGAGCCACGCGCTCTACGTCGAGCAGCAGGTCGAGCGCGTGCTGGGGATTAAGGACGAGGCGGTGGCCGGCGAGAGCGTGTGATTCAACCGCAGAGGCGCAGAGAACGCAGAGTTGAGACAGCAAGACTCAGCAGCTCTCCGCGTCCTCTGCGCCTCTGCGGTTCAATAGAACTCACCGCTCGATGTACTTCGCCACCGTCGACGCCCACGTGCCCTGAGCCCGCATGACGTGTTCGATGGCTTCGCGGATGGCGCCGTGGCCACCCTGGCGTTGGGTGACGTAGGCGGCGTGGGCCTTGGTTTCCTCGGCGGCGTTGGCGACGGCCATGGGGTAGCCGACGCGGGTCATCGCGGCGATGTCGAGGATGTCGTCGCCGAGGTAGGCCATGTCGAGCGGGTGGATGCTGGAGGCGTTCTGCACGCGTTGGATGCCGTCGCCCTTGTGGTCCATGCCCTGGGTGACGTAGTCGACGCCGAGGTGCTTCATGCGGTGCTCGACGGCCCCGGCGGTGCGGGCGGAGAGCACGGCGGTCTTGAGCCCGGCCTCGTGGGCGACGCGGATGCCGAACCCGTCGTGGGTGTGGAAGGCCTTGGACTCATTGCCCTTGGCGTCGAGGTAGATCCGGCCGTCGGTGAAGACGCCGTCGACGTCGAAGACGAGCAGCTTGATGCGGGTGGGGTCGTGGACGGCCATGGGGGGATGATGGCAGATGTGGGGGGATTCAACACAGAGGGCCACGAGAGGGCCACGAGAGGGCCACAGAGGCGGGGATGCTGGGTGCCACACCTCGCCGAAGGCGATGTGTGTCGTTGGACGATGGACCTGCCACGGGACACATCGTGCTGCGCACGAGGTGTGGCACCCAATCCCACCTCTCGTGGCCCTCTGTGTTGAGTTCGGCTGGACCAAGGAATTGCCCGGCGTGAATCGTTAGGAGCCAATGCGCGACGAGCCGCTCGCTGTCTGCATGAAGTTCTTGCCGAGGCGTTGCAGTTGAGCCTTAAGATTGGTTGGGCCGCTATCGACTAGTTAGTCGCCGACTTCCTTTTCTCAACCAGTTGGGTTACTCCAAGAGCGCGTAATAGCACTACAGCACAACCTGTGATGAAGACGTAAATAATGGGCAATGCGAAGATGGCCATGATGCCATAGAAACGGAGCTGCTTAGCTCGAAATCCTTCGTAATCCATAAGTAGCCGACTGCCGGCTGAGATCTCGGTTACATATGGCCCTTCGCCGCTTGCGTAAAATGTGACTTGATCCTTTGGCCTAAGTTCAGAGGCGACTCGGTCGGCGGCGCGATCAAAATGGAAGATTTGTGGCCCTGAGCTGTCTGTGTCTACTTCTATTCGCCAGCGAATATCCCGAAGTGTCCCGCTGCCTCGATCGTAAGAATCAACGCTCATGACGGTACCTGTGTAGTAACTCCCCTTCGAAGGCATCCATATGGTTGCGGATAGCAGAATCAGCGCAAGGATTGATCCAAATACTGCAAGAAATAGCAGCAAATCACGCCACGGGATTCTCTTGCCGCCATTAAGCCACTTCTCAACTGGCGTGATCCGTACCTGCGGCATGTTGAGTTTTACCCCTCGACGACCCTTAGCGCGACCAAGTCTTGCACGTCAATTAAGCCTACCGGTCGGCCATCCTCAACGACAGGAATCTCATCGATCCGCTTCTCGCGGATGAGGCGGACGGCGTCGCGGACGACGGCGGTGTGTTGCAGGGTGGTGGGGGTCGTGGTCATCGCGTGGGCGATGGGGTGGTCGAGGGCGGCGGGGTTGGTGAAGACCAGCCGGCGGAGGTCGCCGTCGGTGAAGACGCCGGCGAGGAGGCCTTCGTCGTCGGTGACGAGCAGGGCGCCGGCTCGGCGGAGGGTGGGGTCGGTCGGCTGGGCCAGGGCGAAGGCGTCGCGGATGGGGGTGTGGTGGGGGATGAGGGGGAGGTTGTCGCCAACGCGGAAGCGCATGGCGTCGGTGACGGCCATGAGCTGCTTGCCGAGGTCGCCCTTGGGGTGGCGTTTGTGGAAGTCGTCGGCGGTGAAGCCGCGGCGTTCCGAGACGGCCAGGGCCAGGGCGTCGCCGAGGGCGAGCATGGCGGTGGTGGAGGCGGAGGGGGCGAGGTTGAGCGGGCAGGCCTCCTCGACGCGGCCGACGGGGAGGGTGTGGGTCGCGAGGCGGGCGAGGTCGCCGTCGTCGGTGGAGGTGAGGGCGACGACGGGGACGCCGTCCTGGCGGAGGACGGCGGCGAGGTGGACGAGCTCGTCGGTGTTGCCGGAGTAGGAGAGGAGGATGGCGGCGTCGTGGGGGTGGAGGCGGCCGAGGTCGCCGTGCATGGCCTCGACGGCGTGCATGAAGTGGGCGGGGGTGCCGGTGGAGGCGAGGGTGGCGGCGAGTTTTTGGGCGATGATGCCGGACTTGCCGAGCCCGGCGACGACGGCGGAGCCGGAGAGGGTGGCGAGAAGGTCGACGGCGGCGTCGAAGGCGGGGGTGAGGCGGATGGCGCGGATGGCGTCGGCCTCGGCGGCGAGGACGCGGGCGGCGAGGGCGCTGGGTGGCGGGGTGTTGGTGAGGGGGTCGGGCACGGGGGTGATGGGCGGGTCGGCGGATGGGTGGATGAGCGGCGCTTAGGGTATCGCGGGGCGGGTGTGATCGGTGCGGTACGCTTGTGAGATGGCCACGGACGGACCGACGACGGATGGGGCGGGGACGGGGGTGGGGGCGGGGGAGTACCGCATCGAGCTGGACGCGTACGCGGGGCCGATGGACCTGCTGCTGTACCTGGTGAAGAAGGACGAGGTCGATCTGGCGGACATCCCGATCGCCCGGCTGGCCGAGCAGTACCTCGCGCATCTGCGGGTGATCGAGGCGATCGACGTGGATCGGGCGGGTGAGTTTCTGGTGATGGCGGCGACGCTGCTGGAGATCAAGAGCCAGATGATGGTGCCGATGATCGCCGAGCAGCAGGCGGCGATCCTGGGGGACGACGAGGGCGAGTCTGCCGACGCCGAGCCCGGCGGCGAGGGGGCGGAGGGCTCGGGCGAGCCAGCGGTGGATCCGCGGCGGGAGCTCGTCGAGCAGTTGCTGGCGTACAAGTCGTACCGCGACGCGGCGGACGCGTTGGCGCAGCGCGGCGAGGACTGGTCCAGGCGAGCCCCGGCGGCGGCGCAGGCGTCGGCCGAGGCGGAGGAAGACGAGGCGGCGCCCGTCGAGATCGAGCTCGACGACGCGCATGTGATGGACCTGTGCTCGGCGTTCGCCCGGCTGCTGGACTCGATCGGCAACCCGTCGACCCACGCGGTGACGTACGACGACACGCCGATCTCGCTGCACGCCGAGGACGTGATCGACCTGCTCAAGCATGCTGACGCGGGGCGGATGCAACTGGCCGAGGTCTTTTCCGGGCGGACTGGCAAGAGCCAGATGATCGGGCTGTTTTTGGCGATGCTCGAGCTGGTGCGTCAGCGCAAGGTGCGGGTGGTGGTGGACGACGATCACACGGCCGGCTCGGCCGAGCACATCGCGCTGGAAGTGACGCCGGAGGAGGAGTGGGTGGTGGACGGCGACGGCGAAGGAGACGTGGCGGCGGCCGAGTCCGCGACCGAGCCGGTTTAGCCCTCGGTGTTTGCCGACGCCGATCGCATGTAGCGGTACACGACGACAGCGAGGATCGCGCCCAGGGGAGTGGCAACGAGGTATACCCAAAGAGTGGAGAGCGCGAGCGGGTCGCCGGAGACGACGGCCGGGCCGAGCGATCGAGCGGGATTCATCGACGCGCGGGTGATGGGGCCGCAGAACAGGGCCTCCAGGCCGACGGTCCCGCCGATGGCGATGGCGGCGGTGATGCCCTTCTCCTTGGCGCCGGTGGAGACGCCGAGGATGACGAGCATGAGCAGGAAAGTCAGCAGCAGTTCGAGGATGAAGAGCTGGGCGATGCTCGTGTCGGGCGAGGGGATGGTCGCGCCGAGGTCGGTGCCTTCGGGGACGGGGAAGAGCAGGCGTAGCGCGAGGGCGGCGGCGGTCGCGCCGGCGAACTGGGTGACGAGGTAGGGCAGGACCTTGCGGCGGGGGAACCGGCCGGCGACCCAGAAGGCGATCGTGACGGCCGGGTTGATGTGGCAGCCGGAGATGTCGCCGATGGCGTAGATCAGGGCCATGACGACCAGGCCCCAGACGATGCCGACGGTGGTGTGGCCGACCACGCCGGCGGTGATGTCGTTGGAGAGCATCGCCCCGCAGCCGGCGAACACGAGGAAGAACGTGCCGAGGAACTCGGCCGTGAGCAGCGGGCCCCAAGGGGTCGGTTGGTCTTCGCCGGCGGGCATGGCGAGGAGGCTACCGCGCCGCGATTGTTACGAATTCATTGATTCCACGGCCAGTCGTCGAGCGCGATGCGGTTGCGCTCGAGCAGTGTGCCCGTGGCGGCGTAGACGCCGGTGACGGCGTTGTTGAAGTCGATGAGGGCCTGGATCTCCTGCGTCTCGGCGTCGGCGAGGCGTTCCTGGGCGTCGAGCTTGAAGTTCAGGAACGTCGGGTCGAGCGCGACGCCGGCTTCAACCTGCTCGTCGATCGAGCGGACGGTGTCGGCGGCGGCGAGGCGGGCGGCCTGGGTCGCGGAAATCAGCTGGTAGTTGGTCAGCATCGTCCGCAGCGAGGACTTGACGTCGAGCAGCACGTCCTCGGCGATCGACTGATAGGCGATGACCGAGCGCTGGCGTTCGAGCAGACGCTGGTCGAACAGGGCCTCGGCCGAGCGGTTGCCGATGGGGACCTCGAGGGAAGCGGTGAGGAGATAGTCGATGAAATCGGTCTGAGTGAGGTCGCTGTAGGCCTCGCCGATGCCCTCGCCGGAGATGCCTGCCAGGCCAACGGTGGCGGCCAGGTCGAGCAGCGGCAGGCGGGCGTTGTCGGCGACGCGCTGGCGGACCGAGGCATCATCGATATCGAGCAGCGCCTGCTGCAGCTCGGGGCGGTTGACCAGGGCCGAGCGGATGGCGTCGGCGAGGCTGAAGGACAGCGGCGCGTCGATCGGCCGATCGGTCGGGATGACGACCGTCTCGCTGGTCAGCGGGAGGTCGGGCGAGTCGATCAGGCGCTTGAGCTGGTCGGAAGTTTCGCGGATGTCGCGGCGGGCGCGGATGACGTCGGCCCGGCGGGACTCGACGCGCGAGTTGACCTCGGAGACGTCGACCGGCGAGGCGTCGAACTCGGCGCGGTCGATGATGCGCTGCCGATCGACCATGCTCCGCTCGAGCAGGCGGACGCGGATGCGCAGCTCGGCCTGGGCGAGCAAGAGCGTCCAGTACGCGGCCTCGACGTCGGTGGCGAGCTGAATGAGATCGACGCGGAGCTGCTGGACGTCGCGCGATCGGGCGTTGCGGGCGATGACGATCTCGGCCCGGGCGATGTCGGTGCCGAAGCCGCGGAGCAGGGGTTGGGTGACGGTGCCGTAGAGGGTGGTGTTGTAGCCGGTGAACGAGGCGATGGGCGAGGCGGCCGAGTCGTTGTTCGAGAGCGACGTGCCGAGCTCGACCGAGCCGCCGGTGTAAAGCGCCCGACGGACGCCGAGGCCGACGTTCCACGACTCGGTCTGCTCGATGCCGCCGGCGGCGAGGGCGGAGAGCGCGGCGCCGGTCGTCTTGCCGTAGCCGGCGTCGGTGAAGAAGGTGGCGTCGAAGGCGGCGAGGGCCTGGGTGATCTGCGTCTGCGAGATGGCTGGGTTCAGCCGGGCGACGCGGATGTTGAGGTTGTGCTCGACGGCCAACGCGACGGCCTGCTCGAGCGACATGTCGATCGTCGGGGTCTCGCCGGCGTAGCTCTTGCTCGTGAGGCTGTCGCCCAGCTCCAGCGGGACGTCGGCGTACGCCGCGACGCCGGACATCGCCTCGAGCTCTTCGCGGCGTTCCTCAGTGAGGTTCGCCTCGACCTCGCTGACCTCGCGGCGGACCTGCTGCGTCGACGCCGGGCCGGCCCCGTCCAGCTCCCGCCGATACTCGGTGAGCATCGCGTCGCGCAGCGCGTCGCCGTCCGTCCGCTGCAGCGGCGACGCACACCCCACGGACCACCCCAAGCCACAGAGCACGGCCAATCCGGTCGCCCGTCGCCACGCGCCCATCGCTTCCGCTGCCCTGATCTTCAGCATCTTTGAGACACTAACCGCCCCCAGAACCCCGGTCAAAGCCATTTCGTACGCCGTACGGAGGCTTCGCGGCCCCTCCGCCCGGACCCCTTGACACACCCCCTACACTACGGGGCTCCCTTGGCCAAACTAAACGACAGGCCCCGCCCAACGGAACACCGCCCATGCCCCGACCCATGACCATGACCGAGAAGATCATCGCGGCCCACGCTCTCGACGGCAGGCCCGATGTCTCCCCTGGCGAAAACGTCTGGGTATCCGTTGATTGTCTTATGACGCACGACGTGTGCGGCCCAGGCACCATCGGCATCTTCAAGAAAGAGTTCGGTCAAGACGCCCGCGTATGGGACAACACGCGCATCCCGATCATCCCCGACCACTACATCTTCACCGCCGACGGCAAGTGCCATCGCAACATCCAGACCCTCCGCGATTTCGTCGCCGACCAACAGATCAAGTACTACTACGACCCCGACTTCCTCGACACCGACCCCGACTCCGGCATGCCCGCCGCCTACCGCGACCCGGCGTCCACCTCCTACAAGGGCGTCTGCCACAAAGCCCTCCCCGAGGAAGGCCACTGCCGCCCCGGCGAGATCCTCCTCGGCACCGACTCCCACACCTGCACCGCGGGCGCCTTCGGCCAATTCGCCTCGGGCGTCGGCAACACCGACGCCGCCTTCGTCATGGGCACCGGCAAGACCTGGCTCAAGGTCCCGCCCACCATGAAGTTCACCTTCCACGGCCAGATCCCCCCCTACCTCACCGCCAAGGACCTCATCCTCGCCGTCATCGGCCGAATCTCCGTCGCCGGCGCCACCTACAACACCATGTACTTCCACGGCGAGGGCATCGCCTCACTCACCCTCGAAGACCGCATGACCCTCACCAACATGGCCATCGAGGCCGGCGGCAAGAACGGCGTCTGCGACGTCGACCAGAAAACCCTCGACTACGTCAACGCCCGATCCAACCGACCCGCACCTTCCGGGGGCTGGACCGTCCACACCGACGACCCCGGCGCCGAGTACATCTTCGAGGAAGAGTGGGACCTCAGCACCCTCGAGCCCCTCGTCGCCAAGCCCCACTCGCCCGACAACAAAGACCTCGCCCGCAACTGCGAGGACACCCAGCT
>JBCCZA010000129.1:0-9926 GCA_039188455.1 Planctomycetota bacterium | reverse complement strand
TAGCCCTGCGGGAACAGCGGCCGGATGGGCCGGTCGATGTTCCGCATGGTGAGGATCTCTTTCTGGTTCGGGGCGCCCTCACGCTTGCGGAAGCCGCCGGGGAACTTGCCGGCCGCGGCGAGCTTCTCGCGGTAGTCAACGGTGAGGGGGAAGAAGTCGATGCCCTCGCGGGGGTCGGAGACGACGGCGGTGCCCATGACGACGGTGTCGCCGTAGCGGACGAAGACGGCGCCGCCGGCTTGCTTGGCGACGTGGCCGGTTTCGATGGAGAGGGTGCGGCCGCCGATCTCGAGCTCGACGAAGGTGGACTTGGGGTGGTGCGGGTGTGCGGACATGGGGTGTTCCTGCGGGCAGGCCGACGGCGGGACGCGGCGGCGGGAGAGGGTGCGACAGGGGCGGCCTGATTGGGCCGGTCGATCGCGGTAGAGATAGCGGCCTGTCGCGCTCCGAGACGGGAGAAGACAGAGGGTTGCGGGCACGCCCGAGGCCCGAGAAGAGCCGGAGATGCCGGGAACCGCCTGCCATCTCGCTGCACATCGCGGCGAGGGACCGGGCACAACGCCCGGCGGCCGTGTTGAGGACGGCGTAGCCGTCGGCTGACAATGTAGCCCAAATTTCTGTGCCACGCGCCAGCGAATCGGGCCTTGGTCAACGAGCTCGCCGACTAAACACCGTGGCTGACGCAAGTTGGCGTTACTTACGAAGGCCGAGCTGCTTGATCAGCTCGAGGTAGGCCGGGCGGTCCTTGTTCTGCAGGTAGCGGAGCAGACGGTTGCGCTTCGAGACCATCTGCAGCAGGCCGCGGCGGGAGGCGAAATCGTGCTTGTGGGACTTGAGGTGGCCGGTGAGGTTGTTGATGCGCTCGGTGAGGACCGCGATCTGTACCTGCGGGCTGCCCGAGTCGCCCTCGGACGTGGCGTATTGCTTGACGACTTCGGTCTTGCGTTCGGCGGTGATGGACATGGAGGGATCCTTAAGTGTCGTGTCACCACGGGTTCAGCCGGGGCAGTGCGAGAAGCAGCCGGCCAGCCGGGCCCGGGTCGAGACGGCCACACGGCCGCCCACGGCGAGCCGGGCAGTGTACCGACGGCCAGGGCCTGTGGCAACGGGTCCGACACGCGCTGCGGTCCGCAGGACGCGTGGCATAGACTCGCGCTATGAGTGCCACGCCCTCCGCCGCGGCGGCTGCCGACGCCAGCGCCCGACGCTACGCCAAGTCCGCCAAGGCCTTCGCCGACGCCCGCCGCGTCATGCCCGGCGGGGTGAGCTCGCCGGTCCGGGCCTATCGCTCGGTCGATCGCGACCCCGTGTTCGTCGCTAGCGGCGACGGCTGCCGCGTCACCGACGTCGACGGCAACGCCTACATCGACTACGTGATGAGCTATGGCCCGCTGATCCTCGGGCATCGGCCGGACGTCGTGCGAGCGGCGATGAGCAAGACGATCAAAAAGGGCTGGACGTTCGGCATGCCGACCCCGCTCGAGACCGAGCTGGCCGAGCTGGTGGTCGAGTCGGTGCCGGGGATCGAGGTGGTGCGGTTCGTGAACTCGGGGACCGAGGCGGCGATGTCGGCGATCCGCCTGGCGCGGGCGTTCACCGGGCGCAGCAAGGTGATCAAGTGCACGGGCTGCTACCACGGGCACAGCGATGCGCTGCTGGTCGAGGCGGGGTCGGGCGCGACGACGCTGGGGACGCCAAGCTCGCCGGGGGTGCCGGGCAGCGTGACGAGCGAGACGGTGCTCGTGCCGTTCAACGATCTTGAAGCCGTGCGTGGGGTGTTCGAGCAGATGGGCGGCGAGATCGCGTGCATGGCCGTCGAGCCGATCGCGGGCAACATGGGGTGCATCCCGCCGAGCAAGGGGTACCTGCAGGGGTTGCGTGAGTTGTGCGATGCGCACGGGGCGGTGCTGCTGTTTGACGAGGTGATGACGGGGTTCCGCGTCGGGCTCGGCGGGGCGCAGAAGCTGTACGGCGTGACGCCGGACGTGACCTGCCTGGGCAAGGTCGTCGGCGGGGGCTTGCCTTGCGCGGCGTACGGGGCGCGGGAGGAGATCATGCGCCGGGTCTCGCCGGACGGGCCGGTGTATCAGGCGGGCACGCTCAGCGGCAACCCGCTGGCGATGGCGGCCGGGGGGGCGACGCTGCGCGAGCTGCGCGACACCGACGCGTACGAGCAGCTCGAACGCACCGGCGCCCAACTCAGCGACGGGCTCCGCCACGCAGCGGCGAAGGCCGGCTGCCCGGTGCAGGTCACGCGCGTGGGCTCGATGCTCGGCGTGTTCTTCAGCGACATACCCGTCGCCAACTACGCCCAGGCCACCGCCTGCCGCACCGACCGCTTCACCGCGTTCTTCGGGGCCATGCTCGACCGCGGCGTCATGCTCGCCCCTTCGGCGTACGAGGCGTGGTTCATCTCTACCGCCCACCAGCCGGCCGACATCGATGACACCCTGACCGCCGCGGAAGCCGCGTTCGAGGCCGCCGCCGCGATCGATTGAGCGGCTTCACAGATGCCGAGTGCCCTCGTCTCGCGTCGGGATTGGCCGGTTAACAATCTGTGATAAACTACTTGATCATGATTCAGCTCACCCTCCCCTGTCGTGCCCTCTGGGTGTCTCTCTGTCTGGTTCTTGCGGTCACCGCCCACGCCGACTCACCGCCAAACATCGTGATCATCATGGCCGACGACCTCGGCCAGGGCGACATCGGCTATTACCACCGCGCCCGCACCGGCGAGTCGCCGTTCGTCGAGACGCCCTACATGGACGCTCTGGCCACCGAGGGCATGCGCTTCACCGATGGCCACTCGTCGACCGCCCTGTGCTCGCCGACGCGCTACTGCGCCATGACCGGCAACCTCAACCACCGCAGCGTCGCGCCCTGGGGCGTGTGGAGCTCGTTCCGCAAGACCCCGATCACAGAGTCCGACGCCACCCTCGGCCGCGTCGCCCAGCAGGCCGGCCTGACCAGCGGCTTCATCGGTAAGTACCACCTCGGCGGCGACTTCATGAACGCCGCCGGCACTGAGGTCTACCGCGGTGCCAACCACAAGGCACGACCCGATCAGGTCGACGTCTCCCGCCTCGTCGGCAGCGGCCCTCAGCAGATCGGTTTCGACTACAGCTTCACCATGCCCGCCGGCATCCAAGGCCCGCTCTACACGGCTTACGAGAACGGCGAGTGGTACCCCTTCTCGCCCGACTCCGAGCTGATCTACCTCGATGAGAACTCGGCGCTCGACCCCAAGTTCGTCTCCGACAAGGGCCCGGGCGTGGGCGACTCGCACTGGGACACGCGGCAGGTCGGGCCGATGCTCGCCGAGAAGGCCGCCGCGTTCATCAACACCCAGGCCGAGGCCGGCGAGCCGTTCCTGCTGTGCTTCTGGAGCCCGATGGTGCACATCCCGCACCTCCCGCCGGATGAGTTCAACGGCCGGCCCATCGCCGGCCAGGGCCCCACGCCGCACGTCGACGTCATCGCCGACCTCGACCAGCAGGTCGGGGCAATCATCGAGGCGCTCAAGGCCCAAGGCATCTACGACAACACGCTGATCTTCCTGCTCTCCGACAACGGCGGGCTGCTCGACGGCAAGGCGCAGAAGCTCGGCCACGACTCGACCAACGGCTGGCGTGGCTCGAAGAACCTGGCTCACGAGGGCGGGCACCGCGTGCCCTTCTTCGCCGTCTGGCCAGGCGAGATCGAGCCCGACACCGAGTCGGCCCAGCCGGCGGCCGACCGGGATCTGGTCGCCACCGTCGCCGACGTGCTCGGCCAGACCCTCCGCGAGGACCAGGCCATGGACTCGCTCAGCCTCCTGCCCGTCCTGCAGGGCGAAGCCGAGGACGACCTCGACCGCTTCCTGCCCCTGCAAGGCGGCAGCCGGCACGAACTGATCTACCGCAAGGGCCCGTGGAAGCTGATCATCGACAGCAACCACCCGCAGACCGAGTTCAACCCGGTCGCGCTGTTCAACTTGGAAGAGAACCCGCTCGAGCTCGAGGAGCAGAACCTGGTCAACGACCCGGCCCACGCCGAGCGTGCCAAGGCGATCTTCGACGAGCACCTGCGGTGGCGCAGCAGCGGCGAGCGGTCGACGCCGCCGATGTCGAGCGACGTGAACTGACGGAAGCCGCGCCCACGGCGGCGAGTTCATAAGATGTCGGGCCCCATTTTTCACCCCGCGGGCCTGCCATGTTCACCATCCTCGCCGCCGACAAACTCAGCCAAGACGGGCTGGATTTCATCGATTCCCAGCCGGACGCCAAGCTCCTCAACAAGCCCGGCCTGTCCGAGGCCGAGTACGCCGACCTGCTCGCCGCGGGCGGCGTCGACGCCATGATCGTCCGCTCGGGCATCAAGGTCACCCCCGCCATCCTCGAGAACCCCGGCGACCTCCGCGTCATCGCCCGAGCCGGCGTCGGCGTCGACAACATCGACCTGCCCGCCGCCACCGCCAAGGGCATCCTCGTCGTCAACACGGCCGAGGCCTCGACCGTCACCACCGCCGAGCTCGCCTTCGCCCTGATGATGGGCCTGCTGCGCAACGTCGGCCCGGCGTACAAGACCATGTGCGACGGCGGGTGGGACCGCAGCAAGTTCACCGGCCGACAGCTGTCGGGCAAGACGGTCGGCGTCGTCGGCTTCGGCCGCATCGGCCAGACCCTCGCCGCGCGCTGCCTCGCCTTCGGCTGCGACGTCCTCGCCTATGACCCCTTCATCAACGCCGAGACCATGCTCGAGGGCCAAGTCAAGATGACCCAGGACTTCGCGAGCATGCTCCCCGCCTGCGACATCCTCTCGTTCCATGTCCCGCTCAACGACGCGACTCGCGGCATGCTCAACGCCAAGACGCTGGCCCACTGCAAGGACGGCGTGTACGTCGTCAACGCAGCCCGCGGCGGTGTCGTCGACGAAACCGACCTGCTCGCAGCCCTTGAATCGGGCAAGGTTGCCGGCGCCGCGCTGGACGTCTACGGCAGCGAGCCCCCGGCCGAGGACAGCCCGCTGCGCAACCGCCCCGGCCTGCTCACGACGCCGCACCTGGGTGCCAGCACCAAGGAAGCCCAGCAGGCCGTCAGCATCGACGCCGCGATCGCCTGCCTGACGTATCTGCGCGGTGAGGGCGTCAAGGGCGCGGTCAACGCCCCGGGGCTGAAGGTCGACCTCACGCCGATCCAGGAACGCTACGCCGACCTGGCCGAGCGTATGGCCCACCTGATCAGCCCGATGATCACGCGCGGGATCGCGCGTATGACCGTCGCCATCCGCGGGGCCGACCTCGCCGGCGGCGCGGGCATGGTCACCCGCCGGGCGGTGGTCAAGCTGCTCAACGACCACCTGTCCGAGCCGGTCAACCTCATCAACGCCGAACAGGTCGCCGAGGCCCGTGGCATCGCTGTGTGCTCGACCACCGAGGAGCGTGCGCCCGGCAAGGCCTCCCAGGTCGTTATCGAGATCGAGGCCCCCAAGGCCAAGCTCGACAAGTCGACCCCCGACGCCGACCGCACCCGCCGGATCGTCGGCCGGGTCTACGACGACCTGCGGCCGCGCGTCGTCGAGATCAACGGCTACCGGATGGACATGGTCCCCGCCGGGCCGATGTGCCTGATCCAGAACGACGACACGCCGGGCATGATCGGCGTCGTCGGCACGACGCTCGGCCAGGCCGGCGTCAACATCGCCGACATGTCGATCTCTCGCCGCGATGACGGCGCCGGCAACGTCACCGCCATGCAGGTCCTCAAGATCGACGCTCCCATGCCCGACTCGGCCGTCCAGGCCCTGCGCGGCCAGGCCGGCATCCTCAAGATCGCCACCGTCGACCTGCCCGCCGAGCCGACCGACGCGGCGTAAACCCCCCGGCCGGGATAAACTGTGATCCGTTCGCCCGGATCAATCGCCCGTCGCCGCGGAGACCGACCATGGAGATCACCTTCAAGGAAACCGAGGACAACGTCCTCGTCGTCAACCTCGACGGCGGCGTCGACTCCACCACCGCCAAGGAGCTCAACGAGGCGTTGGGCAAGATGGTCGACGCGGGGTTCAACCGCATCGTCGTCGACTGCTCCAACCTCAACTTCATCTCCTCGCTGGGCATCGGCACGCTCGTCACGCTGCACCGCCGGCTCAAGAAACGCGGCGGCGACGTCAAGCTCGCCTGCCTCTACGGCACCGTCTGGGACGTCTTCAAGGTCAGCAAGCTCGACCTGATCTTCAACATCTTCGACGACGTCAGCCGCGCCCGACTCTCGTTCCGCGAGAAGACGCCGGTCGACCCGCGCTAACCCCCACGCTCAACCCCATGGCTGCATTCCGCGATCGCGTCACCGCCCTGCTGCCCAAGGCCTGGCGAACGTCGCTCTACCGTCGCGTAATGCGGCACAACGCCAAGCGCAATCAGAGCGGACGCGAGACCGGCCTGGTCACCCTCCACGGCGTCAAACTGCAGGTCGATCCAGACACCACGGACGATCAGATCATGTGGGCGCTCGTGCACGGCACGTACGAGGGCGCCGAGATGAAGATGACACGCATGTACCTGGATAAAGACGACGTCGTGATGGAGCTTGGGGCCGGGCTGGGCTTCATCTCGACGTACTGCGCCATGCGTATCGGCGACGACCGTGTTCACACCTTCGAGGCCAACCCGCTTCTCGAGCCAAGCATCCGACACAACTACGCGATCAACGGCGTCGAGCCGGACCTGAAGATCGGGCTGCTCGGGCAGGGCACCGGCGAAGCCACGATGCACGTCAGCGACAGCTTCTGGAGCACTTCGACGCAGCAGGTGCCCGGCAGCAGACCCGTCAAGACCCGTCGCCTGGACCTGACCGAAGAAATCAGGCGTATCCGCCCGACTTTCTTGATTATGGATATCGAGGGCGGGGAGATCGACATCATCGATGCGATCGAGTTCGACACCATCGAGAAAATCGCGATGGAAGTGCACCCCCAGAAGACGGGCCAAGCAGCGATCGACGGCATGGATGCGCGTTTGCGGGAGGCCGGTTTCCAGCGCGAGTGGGCCGGTGAAGACGATCAACACGTCTTCTACGCCAGGGCGTCGACGACCGAGTGACTGCCACGGCCGACAAGCGCCCGACTCACCCCTACCACGGCCCCGTGATCGCCAGCGTCGCGCCCGGCGACTGGATGTTCACAAACAGCGTCCGCCCGTCCGGCGAGAAGCACGCCCCGGCGAACTCGCTCGTGTTCCACACGTTGTGACCGAACAGGTACGTCTGCCCCTGCGGCGTCACGCCGACCAGCCGGCACTCGCCCTTGCGGTCTTCGCAGACCATCAAGTCGCCCCACGGCGCGACGGTGATGTTGTCGGCGTTCTCGATCAGGTTGCTGTCGTTGGGCTCGATGAACAGCTCAAGCCGACCGGGGAACCGGGCCTCGTCGGCCGTGCCCTCGAACGGGCTGGGGACATAGCGGAAGATCTGCCCGTCCATCGTCTTCCCGCCGTTGGTGCAGGCGAAGAAGACGCTCTTGCGGCCGTACCACATGCCCTCGCCCCGCGCGAACCGGGCCGCGCCGTCGTCGAACCCGACGTAACGCAGGTCGTCGTCGGGCGACTCGGGGTTCTCGACGTCAACCCACGCCACCTCCACGACGTCGCCGACCGGCATGGGCTCTTGGCCGAGCGACTTGACGCTGTGCTCGTGGATGTCGCCGGCGCCGCCGGCGTACACCGCCTCCATCGCCAGATCGGTCGGCCAGTTGCGCGTGTCGCGCGACGGCTGGTCTTTGATCGCCATGGCCTGCAGCCGACCGCCGCGATGCAGCTCGGCCGGCGCGTCGGGGATGAAGCGATACAGCAGCCCCTCGTGGCGATCCTCGGTCTGGTAGACGATCCCGGTGCGCGGGTCGATCGCGACGGCCTCGTGATTAAACCGGCCCATCGCCTTAAGCGCGACCGGCTCGGCCATGCCGGACGTCGGGTCGGCCGGCACCTCGAAGTTGTACCCGTGGTCGAGCGTGTAGCCCTCGTCGGCCTCGGTCGAGACGTCCTCCTCGCAGGTGATCCACGACCCCCAGGGCGTCGGCCCGCCGGCGCAGTTGCGGACCGTGCCCGCGAGCGCCAGGTGCTGGCCGACGACGGTGCCGGTGGCGTTGTCGACGGTCAGCCGCGTGCACCCTCCAAGGGGGATCAGCCCGGAGCCGTCGCCGGGGTCGTAGAAGCGGTCGTTGGGGACGAGTCGGCGTCGCTCGTTGGTCCAGCCGAAGGCGCCCTGGCGGGTGGGCTTGGCGCGGTTCTCGTGATTGCGGACGAGGACGGTGGTGCCGCGGGGCCCGGCGAAGGCGGCCATGCCGTCGGGCATGCCGGGCACGAGCAGGCCGTCGTCCATCTCCTGGCCGGTCTGCGAGAGCACGCGATAGGTGAAGCCGTCGGGCAGGTCGAGTACGCCGTGCGGGTCGGTCTTGAGCGACCCGTAGCCGATCGACTCGCCACCCGCCGCCGCAAGACCCGCAGGCCCGGCCGCGGCGCGCAGGCCGATAAACCCCGCCGACACAGCCCCCGCCGTCTGCAGAAAACCCCGACGTGACAAGGCAAAAGCACCCATACCCCAGTTTAACCGCCCGACCCCGATCGGCCGCGACCGGGCGACGCAATTAACCCCGTCTTAGCGCCGCCTGGTCGAACTACGATGTGCACATGGACCCCGCACTTCAGCCCATCGCCGACAAGGTCCACGCCCACGAGCGGCTCACCGCCGAGGAGGCCGCGGTGCTGCTCGAGACGCCCGACCTCTACACCCTCGGCGAGCTGGCCAACGCGGTCCGCCTCCGCATGCACGGCCGGGCGACGTACTACAACGTCAACCGGCACATGAACTACTCGAACGTGTGCGCCCTGTCGTGCAAGTTCTGCGCCTTCCACCGCAAGAAGGGCGACACCGACGCCTACGAGCACGACGTCGACCGCATCCGCCTTGAGGCGATGCAAGCCACCGAGGCCGGCGCGACCGAGATGCACATCGTCGGCGGGCTGCACCCCTACCTGCCGTTCAGCTACTACACCGACATGATCGCGGCCATCCGCGAGGCGGCGCCGAGCGTTCACGTCAAGGCCTTCACCGCGGTCGAGATCGTCCACCTCGCCCGAATCAGCAAGCGTGCCAAAGATATCCCCGGCGTGTTGCAAGACCTCAAAGACGCCGGCCTTGGCTCGCTCCCTGGCGGCGGCGCCGAGGTCTTCGACGACCGCGTCCACGACGAAGCTTTCAAGGGCAAGATCCGTTCCGACAAGTGGCTCGAGGTCCACCGCGAAGCCCACAATCTCGGCCTGATGTCCAACGCCACCATGCTCTACGGCCACGTCGAGTCGCTCGAAGACCGCATCCACCACTTCATGCTCCTCCGCGAGGAACAAGACCGCGCGATCAACGAGGGCCTGCCCGGCAGGTTCCAGACGCTCATCCCGCTGCCCTTCATCCCGGACGACTCCGAGCTCGGCCACCTGCCCGGCCCGCAGGGGCTGGAGAACCTGCGCATGCTCGCCGTCGCCCGGCTGGTGCTCGACAACTTCGACCACATCAAGGCGTTCTGGATCATGCAGACCGTCGGCCTGTCGCAGGTCGCCCTGGACTGGGGCGTCGACGACATGGACGGGACGATCGTCTGGTACGACATCACCAAGCTCGGCGGGACCAGCACGCACCAAGAAGTCACCGTCGCCACGCTCCGCCACGCCATCCGCGAGGCCGGCTACGTCCCCGTCGAACGCGACACCCTCTACCGCCGCATCGAACGCGATGGGCCTAGCTGGCGGCTGGCCGACCAGCCACGACCGGCCGAGGTCGCCTGATCGCTCTGATCGGCACGGTCCCTGCCAACCCATCACCGGGGTCTGCTCGTATCGGCTGGGCAAAACAGCTGGAGTTGCAAGGCCTATCGGCTCCGTGACAACCCGGGCGTGT
>JBCCZA010000128.1:0-9966 GCA_039188455.1 Planctomycetota bacterium | reverse complement strand
GGCCGAGAGACGCTTGGCTCGGTGCAGCTGGGCGTTGGTCGACGCGAGCTCGCGACGGAGGCGGACCACCTCGTGCGAGAGCCGGTCGTACGAGCGTTGAAGCCGATCGGGGAGTTGGTTGTAGGCGTCGATGACCTCGCCCAAGTCACGTGGGTCGAGCGTCGAGGTGGGCGCGGCATCGAGATCGGATTGTTGGGCGAAGGTGTTCAACGTCAGCCTTGCTGGTCGGCGAATCGCGGAGCGGCGGGTTGGGTTGGCGGGGCGTGGCCATAGGCGGCGCGGGCTTGGCCGACGCGGTTGGCCTGAGCGAGGTGATCGCCGACGGTCTTCTGGGTGTCGACCAGCGCCTGCTTGGACTGCTCGTCGAGCTTGAGCACGTCGGCGAGCAGGCGGTCGACGTCGTCGACGAGCTCGCGGACGCGTTGCCGATCGGGCTCGTCGAGCGCCGCGGAGAAGCGCTGCCAGTCCGCGCGGAAGGGCTCGAGCTCGGCGTTGAGTCGGCCCAAGGCATCGACGAACACCTGCCGCTGCGACAGCACGGCGAGCATCGCCTCGGCGCCCTGCTGGTGCAACGCGGCTTGCTGCGTCTCGGCGAGCGCGTGCAGCCGGCGATAGAGGTCGCGCTGCCTGGCGAGCAAGTCGAGGAAGCGCGGCAAGTCGGCGTGGGTGTCGAGGGTGGCGGTGGTCATCCTGACCGGTTCCGTGGGGATCGGAGCGCGGCATTCCTTGCCGGGCGAGTGGGTTATCGGGCGGGAGAGGCGGTTTGCTTGAACGCGCCGCAGCGGTGAACGGCGTTGCGATCGGTGGTGCTCGCGCGGGGCGTCGGCGTTAGTTCGACCGCACGCCGCCGGTGCGGTCGGCGGCGTCGGCGAAGGCGTCCAGCTCGGACGACCAGCGCAGCCAGTTCTCCCAGTGCTCGCGCGTCATCGGCAGGCTCGGGTCGTCAAAGGCCTCGTCGGGGATGCGGTTGAGGTGCCACAGCGCGTTCTCGTTGGCGACGCGTGCCTGCTGGAACTGGCCCATCTCGCAATAGGCGTTCACCTTCTGCACCAACGCGATCAGCGACGCGGGGTGTTGCTCGAAGCGGCGGGCCGCCAAGTCGTACAGCCGCACGGCCTGGTCGAACCGCTGGTTCTCGAACGCGCAGTCGGCCTGGTAGAAGTAGGCGTTGCGGAGGTAGAGCTCGTCGAGCGGGCCGAGGCTCTCGGGGGCGAGCGACTCGTACTGGTTGATCGACTCGTTGAAGTAGACCTGCGCACGCTCGAGCCGGCGGCGGCGCTCCTGCAGCACCTCGGCCTGGCTGGCGTTGCCGAGCGTCTGGGCGAGCTGGGTGTCGAGGTTGTCGACGGATTTGCGGTAGCTGTCGGCAAGCAGGAAGCGGAGTTGCGGGCCCTCGGGGCCGTCGCCGTAGCGCTCGACGGCTTCGGTCAGCCGCTCGATAGCGGGCTCGGCGTAGTTAGGGTCGGCGTCCATCACGCGGTGGAAGAGCCGGCCGAGCTCGATGAGCGCGAGGCGATAGGGCTCGGACTCGGGGGTGATGGCGTCGTGGTCGGTGACGACGGTGCGTAGGGCGCGGAGGGCTTCGTCCTGCTGGCCGTTGCGGGCGTAGGCGCGGGCGAGGGGGACGAGCGAGTCGTAGGCCTCGGGCGTGTGGGGGTGGTCGCGGATGAGGTGCAGGAGCAGCTCCATCGCGGGCTGGTCCTGCGAGTCGGCCATGTAGGCCTTGGCGAGGTTGTGCACGGCGCGGAGGCGGAGGGGATCGTTCTGGCGGGTCTTGACGAACAGGGAGTACACCTCGATGGCCTTGGGCCAATCGGCCGCCGAGCCGTAGGTCTGGGCGGCCTTCCACATCGACAGGCCGTGTGCCTGGTCGTCGGCGATGGTCATCGCGTTGGCGTGCTGGTAGTAGCGGTCGGCGGCGGCGGCGAAGTGGATCGCGGCGTCGCGTCGGGCGAGGTCGGCGGCGCGGGGCGAGCGGGGCGCGTCGTCCTCGGGGTCGCCGTCGGCGGGCGGGCGGGCCTGCTTGGGGTCGATCGCGTCGGCGTAGGCGGCCTTGCTCTGGGCGATGGACTCGTGGGTGACGGCGAGGTCGAGCAGCGTGTCGGGCGGCGGGTCGCCGGTGAACAGCGGCAGGCCGGTGCGGAGGTAGTCGAGCGCCATCTCGTGCTCGCCTCGGTCCTGGGCCAGGCGGGCGTGGGCCGCGGAGACGTCGGTGGCGCGGGCGACGAGGTCGGGCAGGGGCGCGGGCAGTTCGTTGAGCCGTTCGACGGCCAGCGCGAGGTCGGCGAGGGCTTCGCGGTGGGCGCCGAGACGGGCCTGGGCGTCGGCGCGGCCGACGAGGGCGTCGATCGCGGGGCGGGTCTCGGAGACGAAGTCGCGGATGACCTGGGTGAAGAGCGTGTTGGCCTCGGGGATGCTGCTCCGGCTGGGCTGGGCGAGGGCGATGTTGCCAAGGCCGACGAGGGCGCGGGCGTTGGCGACGTCGGTCGGCTCGAACTGCTCGCGGGCGAAGCGGTAGTTGCGGTCGGCGGCGTCGAGATCGCCCTCGGCGTGGTAGGCCTCGGCGAGGCGCAGGCGGAGCCGCGCGAGGGCGTCGTCGAGGTCGGCCCCGCCGGCGGCGGACTGCAGGACGGGGATCTTCTTGATGAGCAGGTCGACCGCGCCCGAGGCGTCGCCGGCGTCGAGCATGAGCGCGGCGTGGGTGTCGACGGCCCAGGCTTGCTGCGCCAGGCGGGTGGCGGCGTCGGTCTCGCCGGCGAGCTCGACCTCGAACCGATCGATCAGGTCGAGCGTCTCGGCCGGGTCGTCGCGGCCGCTGGCGCGGCTGCGCTCGATCAGGTCGCGAACGATCTGGTACCGCCGCGCGGCCGGCGCGTCGGTCATCGTGTCGACGAGGTCGAGCGCCTGTTGCTGGCGGCCGACGGCGACCAGCGACGCGGCGAAGCGTCGGGTGGACGCCGGGTCCAGCGATCGGCCGTAGCCGCGCGACTGCTCGTACTTGCTGATGGCCTGCAGGTAGTTCTCGCGGACGACGGGGGTGAGGGCGTCGGCCTGATCGAGGTTCTGGGCGTAGATAAGGTCGCCGTTGTACTGGTAGAAGCGGGCCTTGCTGTCGCTGTCGAGCAGCTCGTAGTGGGCGGCGACCGTGTTGAGCCCGGCGCGGGCCTCGTCGAGGTTGTCGGCCTTGAGGTACATCGCGACGTCGTTGAGCTTCTCGGGGAAGTTGTGCTCCGGCTCGTCGGGGTCGAACGCGAGGTACAGCCCGGCGGCGAACATGAGCAGGCCCAGCCCCAGGACGGGCAGGTGCCAGACCTGCGACCACGGGACATCGCGGTCGGCGGGTGCATCGGCGATCGGCGGCGCGTCGGGCACGGCGGCGTGGGCTTAGCGGGTCAGGCGGCGGGGGTGGGGTTGAGTTCGCGGTCGAGGATGTCGCGGATCTCGGGCACGGTGCGGTCGCGGCGGAGCTGGAGGATGCGACGGAGGCGGCCGAAGACCGACGCCGGATAGACGCGGTGGCCGCCGGCGGTCCAGCCGGCCTCGTGGATCAGGCCCCATCGGGTGTAGTTGTGGATCGTCTGGCGGGTCAGGCCGGTGTACGCGGCGAGCTCGCCGACCTTGTAGAGCTTCGGCGGCGGCGCGGCGAGGAAGCAATCGCGGGCCTCGTCCATGGTGTAGCGCGAGGGGTCGGGCGCGATCAGCCGAAGCGCGGGGGCGGCGTCGTGATCGAGCGTGTCGGGGACGGCGAGGGCTTGACGATCCATCGTCGGCGGTCTCCATGTCGTGTTTGACGGATGGACGTATCGTCAAGCTGCCGCCGCGCGCTTGAACTTATCGGTCGTGTTGACAGCGACTTACGTCGCCGCGACGCCGCTGATCAAGGCACAAGATGTGGGCTGCGCGAACCCCTTAACACAACATGTTGGCTGCGACGTCGACAGAACGCGCAGGGCTTGCGCGGTCCGACGGAGAGACGATGATCCGGCTTACTCGCCGTCGGCGGCCTGGCGTGTCTTCGCGCGGCGTTGCAGCTCGGCGTCGATGAACCCCTGGAGGTCGCCGTCGATCACCTGCTGCGGGTTGCCGATCTCGAACCCGGTGCGGTGGTCCTTCACGCGGTTGTCGTAGAAGACGTAGCTGCGGATCTGCGTGCCCCAGCCCATGTCGAGCGACCCGCCGGTGGCGGCGTCCATCTCGGACTGGCGCTTCTGCTCGTCGATGAGCTCGAGCTTGCCGCGGAGGATGCTCATCGCCTGCTTCTTGTTCTGCTCGAGCTTGCGCTCGACGGAGCAGACGACCATGATGGGCTCGGGCAGGTCGGGGTGAGAGTAGACCAGGCGGATGGCGGTGGCGAGCTTGTTGACGTTCTGCCCGCCGGGGCCCGAGGAGCGGGCGAAGGGCTGGACGTCGAGGTACTGCTCGTCGATCTCCGGCCCGCCGGTGTCGGGGAACTCGGGGATGACATCGACGGCGCAAAAGGAGGTCTGCCGCTTGCCCTGGGCGTTGAAGGGCGAGACGCGGGCCAAGCGGTGCGTGCCTCGCTCGCAGGAGAGGTAGCCGAAGGCCATCGGGCCCTTGACGAACAGGGTGACGTCCTTGAGGCCCGCCTCGTTGCCGTGGTTGAGCGCGACCTCCTTGACGCTGTACCCGGTGCGCTCGAAATACCGCAGGTACATGCGCATCAGCATCTCGCACCAGTCGTCAGCCTCGGTGCCGCCTTCGCGGGAGTAGATCGAGAGGTAGCAGTTGCGGTCGTCGTACTTGCCCGACAGCAGGCTGAGCTTCTCCACCGAGGCGATGGCGGTCCGTAGGGCGCCGATCATGCCGTCGACCTCCGCTCGCGAGTCGGCGTCGTCGGCTTCCTCGGCCATCTCCCACAGCAGGCGGGCCTCCTCGGCCTGGCTGATCAGCCCGGCGACGGGGTCGGTGACGGCCTTGGCCTTCTTGAGCTCGGCCACCGTCTCATTCGCGGCGTCGGGGTCGTCCCAGAAGTCCGCGGCCCCCATCTTCTGCTCGAGCTCCTTGAGCTTGTCACGCCGCTCGTCGTAGCGGAGCGAGTCGCGCAGGGCGGCGACCCGCTGCTCGATGTCGTCGAGCTGGTCGGGGATGTTCTCGTGGGTGACCTGACTCATAGGGCGGATGGTAGAGGCCGGCCGAGCGGTTCAGCCGTTGCCAACGGCATCGCCGATGGCCTCGCAGACGGCGTCGAGGCGGTCGGGGGTGATGCCGGCGACGTTGATGCGGCCGGAGTCGACGGCGTAGATGGCGTGGCGCTCGCGCAGTGCGCGGACCTGGTCTTTGGTCAGGCCGGTGAGGGTGAACATGCCGCTCTGGCGATCGATGAACGCGTTGCCGTCGGGTGAGAGTGCGACGCCGCGCTCGTCGAGGCCGCGGGTCAGGCCGGCGCGGGTGTCGTTGATGCGGGAGCGCATGGCGTCGAGCTCGGCCGTCCACTGGTCGCGGAGGGCGGGGGTCTTGAGGATGGTGCGGACGATGTCGCCGCCGTGGGCGGGGGGGTTGGAGTAGATGCGGCGCACGCCCTGCTTCATGCGGGACATGGCGTCGCGGGCGGCGTCGGCGGACTCGGCCATGAGGACGACGGCGCCGGCCCGCTCGCGGTACAGCGAGAAGTTCTTGGAGTACGAGCAGACGACCAGCGCATCGGGGCAGGCGTCGAGCACGGCGTGGACGCCCGCCGCGTCGTCGTCGAGGCCGGTGCCGAAGCCTTGGTAAGCCAAGTCAATCACGGGCAGGACGCGTCGGTTGGCGAGGAAGGCGGCGATGGCAGCCCATTGGTCGGGCGAGGGGTCGACGCCGGTGGGGTTGTGGCAGCAGCCGTGTAAGAGGATGGCGTCGCCGTCGGCAGCCTGCTCGAGGTCGGCCATCATGCCGTCGAAGTCGAGGGCGTTGGAGCCGGCGTCGAAGTAACGGTAGTTGCGGGTGGTCAGGCCGGCGGCGGCGAAGACGGCGGGGTGGTTGGGCCAGGTGGGGGTGGAGAGCCAGAGCTTGGCATCGGGGAAGGCGGCGTGGATGAGGTCGCCGGCGACGCGCAGGCCGCCGGTGCCGCCGGGGGTGGCGCAGACGCGAACGCGGTCGCCGAGTTGGGCGTCGCGTTCGGGGCCGAGGAGCAGGTCGCGGACGGCCTGGTGGTAGCCGGGGTCGCCGTCGATGGGGAGGTAGGACTTGGTGGTCTGGGTCTCGGCGAGGACGCGTTCGGCCTGGCGGACGGCGTCGAGGACGGGTGTCTTGCCGTGCTCGTCGCAGTAGACGCCGACGCCGAGGTTGACCTTGCCCTCGCGAGGGTCGGCGCGATAGGCCTCGGTGAGGCCGAGGATGGGGTCGGGCGGGGCGGGCTGGACGTCGGCGAGCATGGCGAGATTGGTACGGCGGGTGGCGTTGAGCAGGTCGGTCGGGCCGGGCAACGTAACACCTCGCCGGCCCTCGGGCCATGGCAGGGCCGTTAGGATGGCGGCGAAGGAGAGCGACGCGATGGATGAGGTGCGACTCGGACTGATCGGCTGTGGCGGCATGGGCACGCACCACGCCAAGTACTTCTCGGAGGTGGAGGGCTTGGCGTTTGCAGCGGTGTACGACCGCAAGACCGACGCCGCGGACAACGCGGCCCGCGGGTACGAGGGGTGCAAGCGGTTCGACTCGGCCGAGGGGTTAATCGCGTCGGGCGACGTGGACGCGATCCTCATCGCCACCCCGCACTACGACCACCCGTCGCTCTCGCGGCTGGCGTTCGAGCACGGCGTGCACGCTCTGGTCGAGAAGCCCGTCGCCGTGACCGCCAAGGACGCCACCGAGACCAACGCCCTGTACGAGGCCGCCCTGGCCAAGCACCCCAAGCTGGTCTATTGCGCCATGTTCAACCAACGCACGCGGCCGCAGTGGCAGCAGGTCAAGCGGATGATGGACGACGGCACGATCGGCGAGCTCATCCGCGCCGAGTGGGTGATCACGTCGTGGTTCCGCAGCCAGGCGTACTACGACTCCGGCGGCTGGCGAGCGACGTGGAAGGGCGAGGGCGGCGGCGTCCTGCTCAACCAGTGCCCGCACAACCTCGACCTGTTCCAGTGGTTCGTCGGCATGCCCAACCGGCTGTGGACGATCGCCGGCGTCGGCAAGTACCACGACATCGAGGTCGAGGACGACATCACCACGATGATGACCTTCGCCAACGGCGCGACCGGCACGTTCATCACCTCCACCGGCCAGACCCCGGGCATCAACCGGCTCACCATCGTCGGCAGCAACGGCACGCTCGAAGCCCCCGAGTCCGGCGAGATCGTCTTCCGCCAGGCGGCTCAGGACATCCGCGAGTTCGCCCAGACGACGCCCGAGCGCTTCGGCGACGTCGCCGTCACCGAGCACCGCATCCAGACGCCCGAGCAGAAGGTCCCCCAGCACCAGTCGATCACCGTCAACTTCGTCAACTACATCCTCGGCAAGGACGACACGCTGCTCGCCCCGGCCGTCGAGGGGATCCACGGCCTGGAGCTCGGCAACGCCATGCTCTACAGCGGGCTGAACGACTCGGCCCCGGTCGAGCTGCCGATGGACCGCGAGGCCTACGCCGCCAAGCTGGACGAGCTGATCGCAGGGTCCAAGTTCCAGAAGACCGTCGCGGCGTCGACCGGGGCGGCGGCGATGGGCGGGAGTTTCTGACCGGCGGCGCCCGGGCGGGTAAACTCGGTTCACCAATGCACTTCACGAAGCTCCACGGCCTGGGCAACGACTACCTCTTTGTCAACGGATTCGAGCACGTCCCCGCGGACCCCGCGAGCGTGGCCGTGGCCGCCAGCCACCGGCACCACGGCGTCGGCTCCGACGGGCTGATCATGGTCATGCCGCCCGGCGAGGGCGTCGACGCCTCGGCCCGCATGTGGATGTTCAACGCCGACGGCTCGCAGGGCGAGATGTGCGGCAACGGCATCCGCTGTGTCTGCAAGTTCGTCCACGATCACGGCATCGGCCCCAACCCCCACGCGTCGCCGATGAAGATCGAGACCGCCTGCGGCGTGCTCTCGCTGCAGTACCAGGCCAACGGCGACGGCAAGGTCGACCGCGTGACCGTCGACATGGGCGAGCCCAAGCTCGGGCCGGACGCGGTCGGCGTGACGCGCAAGCTGCTCAAGTTCGACGAGACGCTCTACGAGGTCCCGCTGCGGTCGACCGCCGACTACGCGCCGTCGGCGGTGATGCGCGGCGTGTTCGTCTCGATGGGCAACCCGCACGTGGTGATCTTCCGCGACCCGCTCGGCGACGACGACCACCTGGTCTACGGCCCGCCGCTGGAGCACGCCGCCTTCTTCGAGAACCGGATCAACAGCCACTTCGTCGAGGTGATCGACACGACGCACGTGAAGGTCACGCACTGGGAGCGGGGGTCGGGCGCGACGCTGGCGTGCGGCACCGGGGCGTGCGCGGTCTGCGTGGCCGGGGTGCTGACCGGCAAGACGGAACGCAAGATCACCGCCGAGCTGCCGGGTGGTCCGCTCGAGCTGGAGTGGCGGGGCAGCGACCACCACGTCTACATGACCGGCCCCGCCGTCGAGGTCTTCTCCGGCGACTGGCCGGGCTAGTGGAACGCCGGATCGCCCGAGCGGTGCTGAGCGTCGCGTTCCCTACCCTCGCGGTCGGGACCGACTTCGTTGGCGCCGCGATGCTCGTCACGGCGATCGAGAACGACTTCAACATCGACATCACGACCACGCAGTGGGTGTTCAACATCTACGCCCTGACGTTCGCGATGACGCTGGTCGCCAACGGCCGGCTGGCGGACATGCTCGGGCGGCGGCGGATGCTGCTGGCGGGGCTGTGCCTGTTCATGCTGTCCTCGGCGGCGTGCGCGCTGTCGCCGACCATCGCCCTGCTGCTCGTCTCGCGCGCGATCCAGGGGGTCTCGGCGGCGATGATGTGGCCGTGCGTGGTGGCGATCCCGCAGGCGTCGGTCCCGGCCGAGAAGCGTGGCACGACCATGGGCCTGGTGATGGGCTGCGTGACGATGGGCAACATCATCGGCCCGATGGTCGCGGGATCGCTGGCGTCGTTCGGGGACTGGCGGTGGTTCTTCGGCTTCAACGTCATCCTCGCCGTGCTCGGCGTGCTCATGGCGCTGTGGCTGGTCGAGCCCTCGCCGGACCGCAGGCGCGAGAAGATCGACTACGCCGGGATGATCGCCCTGACGCTGGCGGCGTTCGCGCTGATGTACGCCATGGATGTCGGGGGCGACTGGGGCTGGGTGTCGTGGCAGACGATCGGCCTGCTGGTCGTCGCGGCGATCTTGGCGGCCGTGTTCCCGCTGATCGAGCGGGCCGTCCCGCAGCCGATGATGCCGGCGAAGATGCTCCGCAACGGGCACTTCATCATCGCCTTGCTCGCGAACGGCCTCATGGTGCCGGCCTTCTTCATGCTGTTCCTGTACTGCGCCCAGTACCTCAACAAGGTCGAGGGCTGGTCGGAGCTGGCGTCGACGTTCGGGACGCTGCCGATGATGTTCACGATCGCGACCACGGCGGTGCTGGGCGGGCGGATCTACGACCGGTTCGGCGCGAAGTGGCCGCTGGTGATCGGCTTTTCCGTGACGGTCGTCGGCTGCCTGTCGGTCTGGGCGGTGTCGCGGGAGACGGGGTACGGGATGCTGGTGGTGATGATGATGGTGACGGCGGGGGGCGGCGGGGTGTGCGTGCCGCTGTCGAGCACGGCCGCGGTCGGCGCGGTGAGCGAGAAGAACGCGGGGCTCGCCGGCGGGCTGTCGTTCATGTCGCACCTGGGAATCGGGGCGATCGGCGTGGCGATCGGGACGGCGATCCTCTCGGCGACCAGCGCCGCGCACCTGCAGGCATCAATGAGCAAGCTCGGCATCGACATCTCGTCGGCCGACCAGGCGACGCTCAACGGCGGGTCGCCGCAGTCCGAGTCCAGCAAGGCGATCCTGAGCAAGTTCTCACCCGATCAGGC
>JBCCZA010000127.1:0-10089 GCA_039188455.1 Planctomycetota bacterium | reverse complement strand
GTCGTCGACCGTCAACACCGTCCCCGCCCCGATCATCTCCGACCCGTCATCGCTCAGCGACGCCCGGACCGCGCGGATCGCCTCGCACGCACCCGGGGTGTTCATCGTGATCTCCACCGTCCGCAGACCGCCCGCGAACAAAGCCCCGCACAGCGCCGCCGCGTCGAACGGCTCAGCACCGCGATAGATCGCGACAATCGGGCAGTGGCTCCAAGCGTCCAGCAGCCGATCGATTGGCGTCATGTCTGAGTTGGAAATCACGCCGGGCATCGATGAGGCTCCCTGCCCGATAGCCTGGATCGGAGAAATCGCCTTAGTGGAACAGGTTCCAACGCGAAGCGGTGCCCGCCCCGCGGGTGGCTCGGACCGTCACGGGATCGAAGCCCAACCGGCCTCAGTCGTACGGCTGCGCGTTGCGAGCGGTCTCGATGTCTTGCTCGACCATCGGGACGAACATCCGCCAGCTGATCAGCCCGTCTTGCTTCAACCAGATCAGCTTGGTGCTCAGAAACGACGGATACACCTCGTCTGTGACGTCCGCCAAATCGGTCCAGTGCTCAAGCGCGCTTTCCAAGTGAGCCACCGCCTGGCCTTGCTGCCGCGAGTCGCCGGTCAGCCGGAAACGCTCCAACGCCACGCCGCCTCGCATCTTCTCGGCGAAATAGATCGCGAGATGCGACCAGGCCCGGGCGTCGGCGATCTCGTAGTCGATCCGTCCCGGCGGGCTTTCGATGGCATCAAGAAGAGCAAGCGTAGCGTTTGCGTCGCGTTCCATGTCGGCCGCAAGGTCGAGCGGGGTGGTCCGGCCGGGCTCGATGGGCTGGCCTTGCACCACTCGCTTCGCGTAGTCCGCGATGTTCATCCACGACGGATCGAGCGTTTCGTGCACGATGAACTCATCCATGTGGATAAACATCGTGCCGTCCTTCTCACCGTCTGGAAGACGCGAACGCGCGCCGTCCATCATGAACTCTGCGGTCAGCGACGGGTCATTGTTCCCGGCAAAGAAAGTCGAGATCCGCAAAGGCACCGTACCGGCAAGCTGCTGAGCCTGATGCAAAGCATCCGCCGCGTCGCCGTAGCGAGCCCGAAGGTCGTCCGTGAACACAGACTCGGGCGTGTCCGGGTCGTAGAGCAGACGCCCCCACTGCCGATAGAAGCGATCGGCCCGCTCGAAGGCGTAGTCCCAGTCGATGCGTGGATCGGGTCGACGCTGGTGATACGCCATAGCCGGGACGTAGGTCTCGCTGCCGATGAAGTAGCCGCCGACGTAGTCCTGCGAGTTGTTGTTGATGTGCTCGCGGATGAAATCGGTCTGCCCCCAACGCAACGCGGTAAAGCTCTCGTTGCGCATCATCCAGATCATGCGATGGTTTTCAGGAAACGGGTTCCAGTACGCATCGTTGACGCCGGCCCCGTGCGTTCGGTGCAGCCGCGGCGAGGAGTGGCCGTGCGACGCATTGAACTTGTACTCCATCAGGATCGGCCCGACGATGTTCGGTTCATCGCTCATGGCATCGACCGCGTTACGGGTGACCTCGGCGTCGCCCGTGAACGGCGCACGGTGGATGAACTTCACCGGTCGGTCGGCGTCGCGGATCCCGGCGACGACGTTGTCAACGATCCACTGCTGCCGCTCGCCGGCGTCGAGGTGGAAGATCCGCTCACCGAGGCTGACACCCACCCCGGTCAGGTCCGGATAGTCGTTGATGAGCGCGGTCACACAGGTGCGGTTGTACCGATCAATCAGCTCGTTGTTCTCACCCTGCCCATAGAACTGCAGGTTGATGCTGTACTCCGCCACATCGTGGGCTTTCGCGAAGTCTGGCGAGACGAAGATCGTCCACCACACCACATAGGTCTCGATCCCGCGGTCCTTGGCCATGTTGAACAGCTCGGTGTAGAACGCCCGCCACTCGGCGTGCTCTTCTTCGCTGATGCTGCTGTACGACTCGGGGAACTCTTCAGGCCTAACCATGTAGGTAAACGGATGCAGGCTCCACAGGCTCAGCGCGTTCAGCCGATTCTCCGCCATCATGTCCAGGAACGCCTCCCAGAACGCGAGGTCGCGGCACGTCTCCCAATGCTGAGTAATCGCCGGGTGACTGCGGTAGGCCGACCAAGGCGTGTTGAACTTGACCGCACGGAACGGCAGATGAGGGCGGCCGGCGGTGAGCCGCAAGGCGTCGGCGTCGTGGCCATTGAGACGCAGCTGATCCGCCAGATCGAGCAAGCCGTACATCGCGCCACGCTCGTCGCCACCGACCACGATCAAACCACCGTCACTCGGATCCCGCCGTTGATCGAACGCCTCCTCGCCGAGCGTGGGGTCGAGTCGGACAAAGACCGAAACTTCGGATGCGTTCGGTGATGCCGCGAGCTGCGCGTTGAGCTTGGACACGCCGTGACGGATCACGGGCGAGTCGCCGTCGTAGAAGGCTTGAGCATGAGCCAGGCCAACCACAAAGAAACCGAGCGAAAGAGCAATCGAGCGAAAGATCAGATTCATAAACCATACTATAGCTTGGGATTCCACGAACCATTCACCGATCGGATGAACTCTCGCGTCAGCCCACATTCAACCAAAACTCTGCCACAACACCTCGAATCCCTACCGCAAACAAACCACTATGTTCACCGATCAGCCCACGCCGACTCGGACATGTCAAACCTTCTAGGGCGACCACTCAAACAAGGGCCAGAACGCGAGCGACGTGAACCATCGCCGATGGCGGACGCCTAAGGCCGTACATCCTTGGCCCGCTGGACGAGAAACAGTTCGTGCAGTCGCTCGACGACTTCGGCGTGTTCGTCCGCGAGGTTCGATCGCTCTCGCGGGTCTTCTTTTAGGTTGTAGAGTTCCCAGACAGACGCGTTTTCAGGCTCACCCTCGCCGTACCGGACGATTTTCCAGTCACCATGACGCAACGCCCAGCGGTTGGGTTTACTTCGCCAAATCCAGTACAGATCGCGATCGTCGAAGCCCGGATCCATCGAGCCTGCCTCCGCTTGGGCCGGGAGAATCAGGCCCGTCAGGTCGTGGCCATCCAGCAACAGGTCATCCGTCGGTTGATCGAGCAACGCAGCCAGCGTCGGGAACCAATCGATGATGTGCACGCGTTCGTCGATCACGCCGCCCGGCTTGATCTGGTTGGGCCAGTGCACGAACCCCGGCACGTGGATCCCGCCCTCCCAGACGTCCACCTTGCGGCCGCGCATCGGCAGCGGCTGATTGAAATCGGTCAGTTTCAGGTCGTCGGGGTACGCGTCGCCGGGCCAGTTCACCTGCGGGCCGTTGTCCGAAGAAAAGAGGATCAGCGTGTTGTCAAGCTGGCCCGTGACTTCGAGGGACTCGACCACCTGCCCAATGGCATCGTCAAGGTGATACAACACCGCCAGGAACAGCCGCTTCTCGGGATCCGCTTCTTGCTGGATCAGGCCTTCGGGGTCGTGAAACCAGGGGATCTCGTCCTCGTTGAGCCAGCGGCCGGGCCGATCGGGGTCGAGTTGCGTGGGCTGATCGACGAACGTGCCGCGCTCGTCGAGCGGCGTGTGCGGCGCGTGGAAGGTAAGCATCAGAAAGAACGGCGAATCGCGCTCCTGCTCGATCACGCGGATCGCTTCTTCCGCGATGAGATCGGTCGCGTGCCGGCCGTTCTCGTGGCCGGCGATCAACTCGTGGTCGCGATGCCAGGTGTTCTCGAACGGATTGCCTTCGCGGTAGCGGTGGTCGTACATGCCCACCGCCCCGGCCAGCGAGCCGTAGCTGGAGTCGAAGCCGTGGTGGTTGGGCCCGTCCTCGGGCGAGCTACCCATGTGCCACTTGCCGGCGAGATGCGTCTCGTACCCCGACGACTTGAGCATGGTCGCCAGCGTCGAGGTACCGATCGGGAAGCACTGCGCGTTGGTCGCACTCAGCGGTCGTTGCGCAAACCGCCCGGGGTACCGCCCGGTGAACATCGCCACCCGCGTCGGCGTGCACTGCGGCATGACGTAGTGGTTCGTCAAGACGGCCCCGCCCGACGCCAGCCGATCCATGTTTGGCGTGTACACACGCTCGGGGTTGTTGTAGCCCACGTCCGCCCAGCCCTGATCGTCGGTGACGATCACCAAGATGTTGGGCGGCTCCACGCCATCAGCCTTCAACGCCACGCTACACATCCAGAAAAGCACCAAGAACAGACGCACGAGAACTCCTATCCATTCGAACGGCACCCCGCGTCACGGACACATAACCCGTTATCCCAACTAAACAATAGCTAGACGAAACAATCACCTCAATCCTTGTGCGCAAATCGCTTCTCGCCGTTTACCAGCGGATGCGCCTCGGCGTTGCCGTCCACCATCACCGCCGCCCATTCCGACAGCCGGCGCCCCAGCCGACGCGACGCCTCCAGCTCACGCGGCTCGCGCGGCTCGCCCGCCTGCACCGTCCCGTAGTGCAGCGTGAACTGCGGAGCGACATAGTCCGTGACCCCAAACGTCAAGAACCCAAAGTTCTGCAGCACGATCATCAACGCCAGGCAGTTCAACTCCCCCCCGCCGCCCCAACCACCCATCGACGAGAACGCGCAACCCAGCTTGCCATCGATCTTCCCCCAGTGCCGCTGCATATCGTCGTCCCAGAACTTCTTCATCCGCCACGGGATCGACCCCATGTTCGTCGGCGCCCCCAACGCCAACCCATCGCACCACAGCACGTCTTCCGGCACCGCCTCCTCAACCGACCTCAGCCGCACCTCGTGACCCCACGACGCCCCCGCTCCCTCGGCCACCAGCTCGGCCATCTTCGCCGTCTGCCCCGTCTTCGTTCCGTACAGTACCAGCAGGTTCGCCATCCGCGTAGTATGACAACTCCAAACCGGCTCAGGCTCATATCGCGTCAACCCGGCCGTACAGTCGTGGTGATTGAGTCTGGCTCAGACTTAATGGTCTCTGGAAGCAACCGCATGCAGCATCATCACATTAATCGCCGGGTGTTTTTACTGGGCTTGTCTGCCTTCTTTGTTGCTCCCCTTCGCGCCTTCGCTAGCGCCACACAGCGCCTCTTCAAAGTATCCGTATCCGATGCTCATGTTGGCAATCTCGAAGTTGATACCAAGCTGTTGGACAGCTACGGCAGGCTGCCCGACCACATCCGGCAGTTCTACCTGGACGCCAGGGCCGTGTTCGAGGCCGACTCCAACGCCGACTTCACGGACCCCAAGATCGTCGCCGCGGCCAAGTATCACGGGCTGGCTCTCATGAGCGGGCCCATGCTCGGTGATGTCCGTAGCGACGGCACCACCGTTTGGATCCGCCCCGCGAGCAAGCAGGCGTTGACCCTGGAGGTCGGTGAAGCCGGCCAGGCAATCTCTAAGACGATTGTTGTTGAGTCGCCACAGCCTGGGGTCGAACAGCGGATACGGATCGACGGCCTGACTCCGCAAACGACCTACGCCTACGCCATTCACGCCGACGACACCAGGGTGGCGGGGGGTACGTTCATCACTGCACCCGACCACGATCAACCATGCAACGCCAGTCTGACTTTCGGTTCCTGCTTTCACAAGATCGGCCTACACAACCCAAATCTCATCGGTCAAATCCTGAAGCGTGAGCCCACCGCCATGGTGATGTACGGCGACCTCGCCGTCGACGACCGCAACAACCAAGTCAACATGCACCGTGCCGACTATCAGCTCCGCGATGTCTCGCGGGCGTGGCGCGACCTGGCGGGGAATGTCCCCATGTACGCATCGTGGGACGACCACGATTACTTCGACAACGATCTCAGCGGCATCCCCTCAAAGTTTCAAGCGCATGATCGGGATGCGCTCCGGGGGATCTGGCATCAGAACTGGAACAACCCGCCTGCCGATCCAGGGCGGAAAGGCATCTACTTCAGCACGCGGATCGGCCCCGTCGAGCTCATCATGCTGGATACGCGCTCGTGCCGTGATAACGACCGGCGTAACCAAAACGGCTCGTATCTCGGCTCGCCGCAGATGGCCTGGCTCAAGCAGACGCTGCTCCGATCCACGGCACCTTTCAAAGTCATTACCAGCGGCACGATGTGGAGCGACTACATCAGCAACGGAAAAGACTCGTGGGGGACATGGGATAAGCAAGCCCGCGAAGAGCTTTTCGCGATGATCGGAAGAGAGAATGTCACCGGTGTCCTGCTCGTCAGTGGCGACCGTCACGGGGCGCGTGCGTTCAAGATCCCCCGTGAGACCGGCTACGACCTCTACGAGTTCGAGCCCGCTACCCTGGGCGGCATCCGTGGCCCGCGCGGCTTGGCGGACGACCAAACGCACCAGCTCTTCGGCTACGACGGCAAGGACTTCATCGCCTTCGGCGAGTTCACGTTCGATACCACGCAGGACGACCCCTCAGTGACTTTCCGACTGATCCACGAGACCGGCAAAATCATGGAAGAACACACCCTTCTCCTCAGCCAACTGTCAGGCTAATTCACCACCCGAAGTTTGCGCCAACTCGACTCTCCCTCGTCGCTCCACTCGCACTTGTCGTACAATTGCTAACGCGAGCGGATCGGATCAGCGATGTCTTGCGGGTGTGTGATCGCCGCCGCGATCGTCGCCGGCAGACCCTCGACCCGTGTCGCCACCGACATGCTGGGCATGCCCAGGTTCTCCTCTAACGCGGCTGTCTTCGGCAGGCTCGACAGGTGTACCTAGCCCGCCCGGATCGGCAAGGCATGCGTCGCGATGTGGTGCAGCACGCCGTACATCAGGAGCTTGCAAACGAACGTCGCCGCCGTGTCCGAGATGTCTGCCGGCACACCGGCATCCCGGATCGCGCGCACCATCGCCCGGATCGGCAGCGTCGCGTAGTACGCCGCCGGCCCGCCCGCGACCACCTGCCGAGCCTGCGGCTCGTCGCCCGACTCATCCCCAAACCCATACCGCGTCGCGTCGATCAGGTTCTGCGCTAGACGCTCCACCGTCAGGTCAGGCCGACCCCCGGAACTCGCCCATCATGATCACCACGTCCGGCGACGTCGCGCCGATCCGATCCGTCACCCTCGGCACCATCGCCTTAAACACCGACGGCGCAATCACGTGATCTACCGACGCCCCAGCGATCGTCTCGTCCGGCAACACCTCGGCAACACCCGCATCACGCGGCGCTTTACGCGAGAAGCCCGGCCACACGCGCAAGACCCATGGCCATCGACCATCAGATCAGCCCCGCGCAACGCGCCGCCGCCAACCCAACGCCATCGCCCCCAACGCCACCAACGCCGCGCTGCTCGGCTCGGGCACAACCGAATTCGGCAGCGCGTCGAACGCCCCGTTGTTCGCTCCCCAGCCGCCACCCTGGTTGGCGAGGTTGTATTCCTCACGATCCCATAGAAATAGCCGATCGACGAGGTGCCCCGACGACCGGTTCGCGATCTCCAGCGAGTACTCGTTGCCGGCCGTGAGCGACCAAGACAGCGAATTCGGATCGAAGTCCTTGTTGGACGCGTTGTGCGTCCACGACCCTAGGACGTTCATGTACACCTTGTACCACTGGTTCGAACCTGTCACAACGTTGTCGTTCGGGATCGGCGCCAGTCCATTGCCTTCGTCATCCGTCAGACGCACCCAGGTGTCGTTGTGGTCCGTCGTGCTGCTGCCCTGACCGATTCGATTGCGAAACGCGAACTGAAAGTCCGAGGTCGTGTTGATCTTGAAGTCGTAGCTGATGACGCCGACCCCCGGGCCGCTGCTCTGGAGCGCACGGAGGTAACCGCTACCGCTGTACCCCGCGACGCTGCTCTCGACCTGCCATTGCGCGGGGATGCTTGACGCGGACTCCGCCTCGATCGCGACGATCCCATCCGCTTCCTGATAAGTCTGAGCCGATACCCACGCTGCCGACAGGCACAACACCGCCGACGAAAGCGCCACCCTGTGAATCGCCAGCATCGCAAGAGCCTCGACAAGTAGAGATCGTGAAACCAGAACCGAAACGAGAAACAAGCCTCAGGAAACAAGCTTAACTATTTAATTACCACATAAAGGTACTTCCTTGAAACTCAGATGTCAACGCACATCCGTCGCGCACTCCGCCGGGCTGGCGTGACTCGTCGCCCAATCGCCAAAGCTACACACGCGTCGCCGCACTGCCCGACCCACAACTCGCATCAGACGCCTCACGGCGCTTCCACCCGCCACGTCCGCACGTACTCGTATCGCGTCGACCGCTCTTCGACACTGCGCTTCGTGCCATCCGGGTGATACATGCTGCCGGGCTCGCCCTTGGCCGGCGGCGGGTTGTGGTCGTACGTCTCCACCACCATCCGCAGCCGCATCGGGATGTCGAACGGCAGGTCGGGATGCAGCACCGCCACGCGCTCGCCATCGATGTAGAACCAAATCTCGCTCTCGCTCTTCCACCAGCAGCCAAACGTCCGCCACCGCCCGGTGACCTTGCCGCCCGCCGGGATCTGCGCCTGCGACAGGGCCGTGCGTTCGGTCGGCCCTTGATTGCGGACCGACAGCCAGTAATGGTCGGCCCAAGCCTTGGTCCAGTTCGGGTCGTCCGGGTTCTCGCGGCTATCGAAACCGACGCACTCGACGACGTCCAACTCCACCGACCGACGGCCATCGGGCGTGTCGACCGGGTACTCCATCAGCCAGAACGTCGACGACATGAACGTCTCGTTCATCTTCATCCGCGCTTCGGTGTACATCCCCACCTCCGCCGGCACGTGACTACCGACCAGCGCCCCGCGGTGCGTCCACCTCCGGCCGTGCAACTCGAACGGCTCGTCGATCCGATCCGCCGTCAGCCACAGCTGCCCGTCACGCACCGCGATCTGGTCCGAGTCGAAGATCCCGGGTGCCCGGCCCGGCCAATTCGCGTCTCGCCGCACCCACTTCGACAGGTCCAGCGTGTCCCCCGCAAACTCATCGGACAGTTCTTCGACAAGCACGAAGTGCCCGCCACTCAGGTCCGGCGCCTGCCCCGGCGCAAAGTCGGGCTGAGGCTCCGCGGCCGCTGCACCAACCGCCCACCCCGACAACATCAACACACCCGCGAATACCATCCCGCCGCCGAAACGCATCATGCGTGGTCCTTTGCAAAAGAGTCGTCTTGAGTCAGTGATAAACGATACCGAGCATCGGCTCCCAGCTGACACCAGCCCAGGCCCCTGAGCCTAAGGCCCGACCCCGCACGCCGCCGAGCGGACCCCGAGGATCGCCGCCGCCCCACTCATCCTCAGCCACTCCGCACACGTGCAGAAACACCGCACCACAGGCCCCTATCCGCCGCCCGCGATTGGTTGACCGCCCCACCCGCCAAAGCTAGATTGTGAGATCGAGTCGCAGCCTCCGGCCAGACCTCCCCCAAGCCCACACCCGCCACCCCATCGCCCCTGATGCGCGTCGTCCGATCCCCGCTCGGTCGCTATCAGCTCCAGGTCGGCCTCGCCAGCCTCGACCTCGGCCCCGGCGAGCTCAAAAAGCTGCACCGCCTGCTCAAAACCGCCGTCGACGACTACGCCGACGCCCTCGCCGCCGACGCCTGCGGGGCCAACACAGCCATCCGCCACCTGCCCCCGGACCTCGGCGACCGCTCTTCCGAACCGCCTGCCGATCCCGAACCCGACCACGATCAACCCGAAAGCTGAACCGCCTACCAGGAACCCACCCATGAAGATCGCTCTCATCTACGGCACCTGCACCGGCAACACCGAAGTCGCCGCCGAGCTCATCCGCGACGAGTGGGGCGCTGACGAACTCGAGTACCACGAGGTCTCCAGTGTCTCCGCCGAGGAGCTCAACGAGTACGACCTGCTCATCATCGGCTGCTCCACCTGGGACGTCGGCGAGCTCCAGTACGACTGGAACGACATCTACGAGCAGCTCGAAGAAGGCGACATCGACCTTGCCGGCACCCAGTGCATCTTCTTCGGCATGGGCGACCAGTCCGCCTACCCCGACACCTACCAAGACGCCATCGGCATGCTCCACGACCGCTTCAAGCAAGCCGGCGCCTCCGTCGGCATGGGTTACACCGACCCGTCGGACGACACCTACGAGGCCTCCCGCGCCGAGATGGAAGACGGCAAGTTCTGCGGCCTCGCGCTCG
>JBCCZA010000126.1:0-10098 GCA_039188455.1 Planctomycetota bacterium | reverse complement strand
GCGTCGCGCTGGCGTCGGGCGGCGGCGGCATGCTGCTCGGCGAGGCGGCCGCGATCCACGCGGGCCTGAGCGAGGCGGTCGCGGGCGGCGTCGAGCTGGGCGCTGGCCTCGGTGGCCTGGGTCTCGCTAGCGGCGGCGGCGGCTTGAGCCTGCTCGGCCTGCTGCTGGGCGGCGTCATGGCGCTGTTGGTGCTGCGTGCGATGCTCTGCCTGCTCGTCGAGCCTCCCCTGCAGGGCGTCGGCCTCGCTGGCCAGGGTGTCGGCCTCGCGGGTGAGGCGGGTGAGCTCGGCGTCGGCGGTTTCGCGGCGGGAGGCGGCCGACTGGCGGTCGGCGTCGAGCTGGTGAAGCTGCTGGCGGGCGTTTTCGATGCGATTGTTGACGTGCTGAGTTTGCTCCCCCAGCTTGGCGGCGGCGGCCTGATGCCGGTCGATGGCCTTGTCGAGGGTCGTGAGCTGGGCGGTGAGGTCTTTGATCTCGGCCGAGCGAGAGATCAGGCCGGCGCCGCTGCCGCCGGTGGGGCCCAGGGTCAGGCGGCCGTCGGACTCGAGGACCTGGCCGTCGTGGGTGACGAAGTGACAGCCGGCGGGCAGGGTGGCTCGGAGGAGCGAGGCGGCGTCGAGATCGCGGACGACGATGGTGCGGCCGAGCGTGCGCCAGACGACGGGGGCGAGCCAGCGCGGGTACTGGGCGAGCTCGACGGCGGTCGTGTACCCGAACGTCGCGTCGCTGGTGTCGGCGGCGGTGGTGGCGTTGAGGGCGACGAGGGTGACGCGGCCGGCGAGCTTCTCGAGCGGGTTGTCGGGGAGTCGGCGGAGGTGATCGACGTCGGTGACGACGAGGGCCTGTTGCAGGTCGCCGAGCGCGGCCTCGAGGACGTGGGCGTGCTGGGCGGGGGCCGTGATGAGTTCGCCCAGCAGGCCGACGACCGGGTGATCGGCGTCGGCGGGCTGGCCGGCGGGCGGGCTGTGGGCGTCGAGGAGCTCGCGCACCGCGTCGGACACGCCGGCGTGGCGGTCGCGCATCTCCTCCAGCACGGCGAGCCGCGAGCCGAGGGCCGAGCGTTGCTGGCGGTCGGTGTCGAGCTGCTCGGTGACGGCGCGGTGCCGGCCCTGCAGGTCGTCGGCGAGGGCGCGGGCGTCGGCGAGGTCTTGCCGGCCGGCCTGGGTCTGGTCGTCGAGTTCCGCGAGCCGGGCGTCGAGGGCGTCGCGGTCGGCCTGGTGCTGGGTGACGAGGTCGGTGATGGCGTCGCGGCGGTCGGCGATGCGTTGTTGGTTGGCCTGGATCGAGGCCTCGAGCTTGTCGATCGCGTGCAATTGCGTGGCGTGCTCTGTGGCCTGGCGGAGGGCGTCGGCGCCCGTGCGGCGGTGGCGGTCGGCGGTCTGGCGGAGCTCGTTGAGCTCGGCCTGCAGGGCCTGCTGGGCGGCGTCGGCGCCGGTCTCTCTGGCGGCGGCGGCATTGACCTCGGCGGTCAGTTGGGCGAGCTGCTGCGTTGCCTCGTCGAGCTGGTCGGCGGCCTCCTGGCGCTGGGCATCGAGCTGGGCCAGCCGGTCGGCGTCCTGGGCGAGCTTGGCGTCGAGCTCGTCGAGGGCGTGCTGGGTGAACTGTTCGCGCTGGCGTGATTGTTCGAGCTGGGCGCGGGTGTGCTGGGCGTGCTGGTCGGCTTGCTGGCGTTCTTGGGCGGCGGCCTGCCGCTTCGCGTCTGCCTTCTCGGCCTCGGCGCGGGCGGCGTCGAGGGCTTGGCGAGCGGCGTCGGCCTGGGCCTGGGCGTTGGCGAGCCCGCGGTCGGCGTCGGCCAGCTCGTCGGCGAGGTCGCGGTAGTCGGCCAGGGCTAGGCGGACCTGCGACTCGCGCAGCTCGGCGGCGAGCTGACGGTACGTGCGAGCCCGGGCGGCCTGCATCTTGACCGAGCGGAGCCGGCGGGCGGTCTCCTCGAGCCGGGCGGTGCACAGGTCGAGATTCTGCTGGGTGCGGTCTAGCTTGCGTAGAGCTTCCTTGCGGCGGGCCTTGAAACGGGAGACGCCCGCGGCCTCCTCGAAAATCGCTCGGCGGTCGGCCGGGTTGGCGTCGAGCATGCGGGTGACCTTGCCCTGCTCGATGATCGAGTAGGCGTCGGTGCCGATGCCCGTGTCCATGAACAGTTCGCGGATGTCGCGGAGCCGGGACTTGCGGTCGTTGATGAGGTACTCGGAGGTGCCGTCGCGGTAGAGGTTGCGGGTGACGTTGACCTCGTCGGCGTCGAGGGGGAGGACGCGGTCGATCGCGGATGTGTCGCTCCCGGGCCCCTCGCCGGGTTCGATGGTGGGGTTGCTGAAGGTCAGGGTCACGGACGCCCGGCCGGCGGGCTTTCGAGCAACCGAGCCGTTGAAGATGACGTCGGCCATGGCCGAGCCGCGGAGCGACTTGGGGGACTGGTCGCCGAGGACCCACTTGATGGCGTCGACGACGTTCGACTTGCCGCAGCCGTTGGGCCCGACGACGCCGATGATGGGGCGGTCGAAGCGAACGACGGTCTTGTCGGCGAAGGACTTGAAGCCGGCGAGGGTGAGTCGGTCGAGTCGGACGCGTGGCGGCGTCTGGGTGGGCATGCGGGGGAACCTCCGTGCGATGCGGATCGCGGCGGGCCGGGCCTGAACTGAGGGCCGCGGGGTGTCGGGCGTCCGTGCCCGGGGTGCCCGAGTGTAACGGCCGATAACCGCTTGGATCGGCCGATGGAGGCCCTTGGCTTGCGATTTGGGCTTATTGAGACGACTCGGGCCGGCCGCCGCCGCCACTTCCCGACGCCTTGGGGAAGGCGTCGGTGGATAGCTGCCGCACGCCGTTCGAGCCCTCCGCAGGACCCGGAGCGGGGGCGTCGCTGTCGGCTGCGTCGTCGTCGGACGTGGCGGGCCGCGCGTCGAAGTCGGCGCCGAGGGCGGCGGGGTCGTCTTCGGCGGTCTCGGGTCGAGGGGCGCCGAGTTCCTTGGCCTGTTGCTCGTAGACCCCGATCGCCGCGGCGAGCCCGCTTAGCTCAAACCGCATGGGCGCGTCGATGTAACCGCGTCGGCTGAACTCGTAGAGCACGTCGACGACGCGAGAGAAGGAGAGATCGAGGCCTTCGTGCGGGTCGCGGATGCTGGGCCGATGGCCGAGGAAATAGGCCAGCGTCGAGTACGAGGGGTACAGGTGATAGGTCTGAGGTTCGGTCTGCTCGTTGGGGTCGAAGAACAGCTCCCAAAGCGCGTTCTCGGCCTCGGAGCGGATCATGACGCGGTTGCCCCAGGCGCGGGCGACGGTATTGGGATCGATCTGGATATCGCCGCCGTCGAAGATGGCGAGCGTGGGCGTCGAGGTGATCTGGGCGTAGACCATCGGCTGATCCGAGCGGATGCGGTCGATGACGTACTTGATACGGTCGGTCTCGTCGCGGATGGGTAGCCGTTGAACCTGGCTGTCGCCGGTCCTGATCATGGCTTCATAGGCGGCTACACGGACGTCTGGGTCTAGGTCGCTGGCGAGCTGGCCGAGCACGGTGGAGCCGCGTTGGCTGTGGTGCAGCTCGCTGAGGACCTGAGTGACGCGGATCTTGAGGTTCTTGTCGTCGGTCTCGGCGAGTCGGCTGAGCCGATCGCTGGTGCGCTCGTCCTGCAGGAAGGCCCCGGCAGACAAAGCGGCCATGGCCAGGCCGACATCTTCGTCCTCGTAGAGCGGGCGGATCTGCGGCAGGACGGTCTTGCCGAGCGCTTTCCACGCCATCTCGACCTCAAGCCGGTCGCTGGGTCGACGTCGGGCGACCTCGACGAGCTGCGCGGCCATCGCGCTCTCGAACCCGGGCCCGCCGCCGAGGTAGACGTAGCTGATAAGGCTGACGAGCTCTGCGGGATTGTTGGCGTAGCGGGGGGGCACGAAGATGGCGATTGCGCGATCGGTCTTGGGCTCGGCGATGGCGCGGCGGTCTTCGGTCAGGCCGAAACGCTCGTTGATGCGGTTGGCGATGGTGCGCGAGCGTGCCCAGCTGGGCTGGTTGAGCAGCAGCTCGAGGCGTTGATCCTCGGCGACGCGACCGCCGCGGAGGACGATGCCCTGGCGGAGGAACGCGGTGTCCTCGGTGGCGGCGTTGTCCTCGTCGAAGGGGTTGAGGTACATGTCGCCGCGGGCGTCGGCGAGCTTGGGCAGGAAGGTGGCCGGCGCCTCGGCGCCGGCGGCGGTGAGGTCCAGGGGCATGAGCCGGCCGCCCTGGAGGCTGGTGGTCTGCGTCTGGGGCAGGGCGGAGACAAGGACGTCGAAGCGGGTGTCCTTGGTCGCGCCGGCGGGGATGAGGCCCTGGACGGCGACCACGGCGGTGTTCTCGGAGTCCAGCAGCTGGCCGGGGGTGACAAGGGGGAAGCCGGTGTCGATCGACCGAACCGAGCCGACGCCTCGCTTGCGGAGGTCGTTGACGATCTGGGTCCGCAGGGGGGCGGGGACCTGGGGGGAGCCGGTGCCGTCGAGGTTGACGACGATGCCGATGCCCGAGGCGTAGGTCGGCGTGAACCCGTTGAGGGTGCAGAGCGAGCCGATGGTGTTGCGCAGGAAGGGCGGGCCGGAGTACGTCGGGGCAGGAGCCGCGCCGGGCGCCCGGTCGATCTTCTGGGTCTTGGTGCAGCCGGGCAGCGCGATGGCGGCAAGCGCGGCGAGGGTGAGCGTCGCGGCGGCCCAGCAGAATCGTGACGAGAAGCGGCCTGGGGTCGGCGAGAGGGGGTGTGTCATGGAGTGAATCGGCGAGGAACGGACCGAGTCCCGGATTGTCCTTGACAGACCCGAGCGGGTCAAGGATGTGCCGGCGTGGGCGGAGAGATGCCGTAGACTTGCGCCATGCGGGAGGACGTCGAGCGCGTGCTGGTGGATCGAGAGGCCATCGCGGCCCGCGTGGCTGAGCTCGGCGAGCGGATCTCGGCCGACCTGCTCGCCGACGCCGGCGGCCCCGACGGCGACCTCACCATCGTGCCCGTCCTCACCGGCAGCATGATCTTCGTGGCCGACCTCATCCGCTGCGTGCCCCTGCGGATGCGGATCAAGGTCGTGGCCGTCTCCAGCTACCCCGGCCAGGCGACCGAGTCCGTCGGCCCGGCCCGGATGACCGCGGCCCTGGGCTCCCTGCCCGACCGGCTCGACGGCCAGCACCTGCTGGTGGTCGACGACATCCTCGACTCGGGCCAGACGTTGCAGTTCGTCCGCGACGAGCTGACCAAGCGGAACCCCGCCTCGTTTCGGTCATGCGTGCTGCTGCGCAAGCAGCGGCCCGAGGCGATGGCGACGCCGGTGGATTACGTCGCGTTCGACATCCCCGATGAGTTCGTGGTCGGCTACGGCCTGGACTACGACGACGAGTACCGCAACCTGCCCGAGGTCTGCACGCTTCGCGCCGAGGTGGTGACCGGCGCGTCGGCCAACGGGGCGTCGGCGTGATCGCGCCTCGGCTCGACGGACGGCTGGACGGGTGGCCCGCAGGGGGCGGCGTCTCGGGGTCACGGCTGACACGCGGCGTGGGCGATCGGCTCGCGGCCGAGGGCTACGCCGACCCGGAGGCCGAGGCTCTTTCCGAGCCGACCGATGCACGCCTGGCGGCGCTGGTCCCCGCGGGGCTGATCGAGGGGGGCGAGACGGTGATCCTGCTGCTCAAGCCCAGCCTGTGGTTCGTGCTGCTCGCGCCGCTGGGGACGCTGGTGGCGATGGTGTTGGTCACCGCCGGGCTGGCGACCGTCGATGCGTTCGTCACCGGCGGGGTGTACATCGACGAGGCCGCGCTGGCCTGCGCCGGCGTCATGGCCGTGCGGCTGTTCTGGCAGTTCCTCGAGTGGCTCAGCCGGGCCTACGTCCTGACCGATCGGCGGATCATCCGCGTCCGCGGCGTGCTGACGGTCCAAGTCTTCGAGTGCCCGCTCGGCCGTATTCAGCACACCGAGGTCGTGCGGATCCTCCGCGAGCAGCTGTTTGGCTTGGGCACCGTGACGTTCAGCACGGCCGGCACCGGCGGGATCGAGGCCGCGTGGGAGATGCTCGGCCGACCGATCGACGTCCAGCAAGAGGTCGCGCGGGCGATCCGGCGCTACAGCGGGCGCAGCGGCGTGTAGCCGATGCGATTGACTGGTATTTATCACTTAGGGAGCAAGCGATGGACACCCTGGCGATCGGCAAACGGCTCGTAGAACTCTGCAAGCAGGGCGAGAACCAGAAGGCAGTTGAAGAGCTCTACGCCGACGACGTGACGAACGTCGAGTTGATGGAGATGCCGGGCTTTTCCTTGCGGACCGAGGACAAGGCGTCGACCCTGGCCGAGAGCGCCAAGTGGTTCGCGATGCACGACATCCACCGGTTCGAGGTCAAGGGGCCCTGGCCGCACGGCGATCGGTTTGCCGTGATGTTCGACATGGACATCACCGCCAAGGAGGGCCCGATGGCCGGGCAGCGGATGCAGGGCGACGAGATCGGGCTGTACACCGTCAAGGACGGCAAGATCGCCCTCGTCGAATGGTTCTACGACATCTCGGGCATGGACGGCTGAGACTCAAGCGCGGCGCGGTTGCCGTTTAGCCGGCGAGATTTCTCGCCGGTGTCGCGCCCGACGTCATCAACACCACCAAGCTCACCGCCTACCCGCGGTGCCGCTGCTGGACCGATGCGGCGTGGGCGTCCAACCCCTCAGCTTCCGCCATCGCGGCGACGTCGGCGATCGCCTGCGCCGGCATGCCGCCCGGGTACCCGACGACGCCGGAGCGCTTGAGGAAGGTGTACACGGAGACGCCCGAGGTGAAGCGGGCGGTCGTGCCGGTCGGCAGGCAGTGCGACGGGCCGGCGTAGTAGTCGCCGGCCGCGACGGGGGTGGCGTCGCCGAGGAAAAACTCGCCGCCGTGCTGGACCTGCGCTAGGAAAGCTTGCGGGTCGGCGACGGCGAGGTTGACGTGCTCGGCCGCGAGCCGGTCGACCAGCTCGGCCGCGGCGTCGCGCGAGTCGCAGATCACGGCGCAGGACTCATTGGCGAGCCCGGCTTTGATCGCCTCGATGCGGTCGCGTCGGGGGAGTTGCTTGCCCAGCTCGGCCTCGATCGCGTCGATCACGCCCGGCTCCCACGCGATGAGGAAGCACTTGCCCGGGTCGTGCTCGGCTTGGGCTAGGAGGTCGGCCGCGATGCACGACGGGTCGGCCGTGCTGTCGGCGACGGTGACGATCTCGGAGGCGCCGTAGTAGCCGTCGATGCCGACGGTCCCGGCCATCTGCAGCTTGGCCGCCTGCACGACGGGGTGGCCGGGTCCGGCGATGAGGCTCACCGGGTCGATCGTCTCGGTCCCCAGCGCCAGCGCCGCGACCGCCGGCGGCCCGCCGATGCGGTAGACCTTGCTCAGCCCCAGCCGGTGCGCCACGGCCAGGGTGATGGGAGAAATGTCAGATGTCTGATGGCTGATTTCAGATGTATCGCTGCCAGGCTTGATCGTCGGCGGCGGCGAGACCACGGCGATGTCGTCCGGCTTCACCCCCGCCGCGATCGCCGGCACGGCCAGCATGATCAGCGTCGAGAACAGCGTCGCCGACCCGCCCGGCACGAGCAGCCCGGCCGGCGCAATCGGCGTCCAACGCATCCCCAGCTCCGCCCCCGCGATCGTCATCGGCTCGGCGTCGGCCGGCACGAGGTGACGCTGGTACTCCGTCACGTGCGCGATCGCCCGATCGATCGCCGCCGACAGGTTGGCCTGCTCGGCTCGCAATTGCTGGTCCACCTCCGCCATCACTTCCGGGGGGACGCGCATCCGGTCGGCCGCGAACGTCGGGTCGGTGAACCGCCGCATGTGCTCGACGATCGCCGCGTCCCCACGCTGCCGCGTGTCTTCGATCAGCTCGGCCGCGATCCGATGGAAGTCCCCCGCCACCGTGGCCGATCGGCGCAGCCGATCGAGTCGAGCGTCGAACGCGTCTCGCCCCGCGTCGGTCGCGAGGTCGTACGTGGGGAGCAGGGCGTCGGGCATCGCGGAAGCTTACCGCTTTGTCCAGTAGCGTCGCCAAGCCAGCGCGCACTGATCTATCACGTTTGGCATACCAATCGAGATGTACAAGCCCCGTAAGACCACGCGGCCCGGCTTCGGGAACGCTTCACCACTTGAGATCACAGCTTGCCTCGTTGTGATGTCTGTCGCTTTGCTTCGATAGACAAGGGATCTCTTGCACCAAAACTCCATGGTGAAGACTTCATCGAGGGTGTACTTGCTTTCGGGAAGCAAGCTGACTCTGTAGCTGTCCCAGAACATGTCGTAATACTCATTATCGTCGAGTACCGCGGTGGGATGTCCGTCGACCTCAAGGATCCAACCATCTGATCGACCAAAATTGGACTCCCAAATAGCGAGCTTTTCTCGGTATTTGAACCTAGGCATGCGTTGGTTTTCGCGGTTGGTAGAGCAGGGCGTCGACTACATCCCATCCGGGTAGCAGCGCGGTCATTGATTGATCCGAGATCCGTCAGCTCATCAAGCTTGATGACTATCGTCTGTCAGATTTTGCTCCAGGCTATCGCTTCGATCGCTGAGAAACCGCCAAAGTAACCATGCCACGCCGTAGTACAGACAGTCCAGCGCAAGAGAGATTGGGAGGCTCAGGATGAACCCAACGGTAAATCCTGCGATGAGAACGACGCCCTTCAACTCCGGACCCAGTAACGCCGCAAAACCTACCGTCGCAGCCACAATTCCTAGGACGGCGGCTTCTACTCGACAAAGTCTGCCTGAGAAAGTCGGTTCACGCATCTCGGCCTCGGCTAGGAGTTTTACTGCGCCTTGGTTGATATAGACCATCTCGTCGCGTGACGTGGCCTTGGATTTCCAGCATCGTCAGCTCGGCCTGGGCGGTGTGGGTGGGCAGGCCGGTGCGGGCGGTGAGTTGGTCGAGGGAGGTGGGGCCGTCGAGGGCTTTCAGCAATCGATGTTGGATGTTTGATGCGGAATGTTCAATGTCAGAGAGGGAATCGGGCTCGGTGGGTGGCGGGGCGTGTTCTTCGGCGGCGGTGAGGGTGTGGCCGGCGTCGTGGAGGCGGTCGAGGAGGTCGTTGGGGGAGGTGACGAGCTCGGCGGCGCCCTTGCGGATCAGTTGGTGGCAGCCGGCGGAGGCGGGGGAGTCGACGCGGCCTGGGAGGGCGAAGCAGTCGCGGCCGTGCTCTTCGACGGCGACGCGGGCGGTGATGAGGGCGCCGGAGCGGGCGGCGGCCTCGACGACGAGGGTGCCGAGCGAAAGGCCGGAGATGATGCGGTTGCGTCGGGGGAAGTGCTCGGCGGCGGGGGGCGTGTCGAGGGGCAGCTCGGAGAGCAGGGCGCCGGCGTCGTCTTGGACGATCTGATCGAAGAGGGCGCGGTTGGCGTTGGGGTAGGGGTGGTGCAGGCCGGAGCCGATGACGGCGAGGGTGCGGCCTTGGGCCTGGTGGGCGGCGCGGTGGGCGGCGGTGTCGATGCCGAGGGCGCCGCCGGAGGCGAGGGTGAGGCCGGCGTCGGCGAGGTGGGCGGCGAATCTGGCGGCCTGCTCGCGGCCGTACTGGGTGGCCTGGCGGGAGCCGACGATGGCGATGCTGATCGCGTCGCGCGGGGCGAGCCGGCCGCGGACCCAGAGCAGGGGTGGCGGGTCGGGGATGAGACGCAGCGGCGCGGGGTAGTCCGGCTGATCGATCGCGAGCAGGCGGGTGTCGGGCAGGGCGGCGACGGCGCCGAGCTCGCGCGGGGCGAGGTCGTCGTAGGCGTGGCGGAGGTGGCGGTGCAGCTCGGCGGAGCGGTGTCGGCTGATGCCCTTGATGTTGGCGAGCGCGGTGGGCGGGGCGTCGAGCATCGCGTGGGGCGAGCCGAAGTGATCGACGAGGCGGGCGGCGAGGACGGCGCCGATACCGGGGGTGAGCAGCAAGGCCAGCCAGGCGCGGGGGGCGTCGACCGGTGCGTCGGCGGGCGGGGTGGTATCGGGGGTGGTGGGGCTGTCGTCGTGTCCCGGAAGCATCGACATGGCCAGAGCCTAACCCGCTGGGACGCGGGCGAGCCAGACCTAAACTGTCACCGATGCGCAAGCGGTACGACGTCATCGTGATCGGCGGCGGGCACGCGGGCTGCGAGGCGGCCT
>JBCCZA010000125.1:0-10196 GCA_039188455.1 Planctomycetota bacterium | reverse complement strand
GGTGACCTGCACGGTGACGCCGACGCGCATCAACCCGACGGCCTCGACGTCGTCGAACGCCAGGCGGACGGGCAGGCGCTGCGGCTCCTGCACCCAGTAGGTCGGGTTCTCGACGGACTCGAGGTCGCCCGACGGCGTGCCTTGGCCCTGGCTGACGCCGCGAGCGATGCCGATGACCTTGCCCGCAAACACACGGCCGGGCCGCGTGCCGATGCTCAGCTCGGCCGCCTGGCCGGGCTCCATCCGCGCGATCGCGTTCTCCATGTAGTTCGCCACGACCCACCACTGCTCGTCGTCGACCACGGTCATCACCTGGTCGCCCTCCTGGACGTACGAGCCCTGCCGCAGCTGCAGGTTGGTGACCGTGCCATCGACCGAGGCGTAGACCTTGGTCTGCTCGAGGTCGTACTTGGCTTTGTCGAGCTCGGCCTCGGACTGGCGGATGAGCACGTGCACGTCGTCGATCTCGGCGGTGGCGGCGGAGGCGGCGATCGACTGGTCCGCCTTGGTCTGCTCGAGCGTGGCCTGCGTCTGCAGGAACTCGTCGCGGGCCTCGATCCACTCGCGGTACGTCGCGCTCTTCTCCTTGTACAGCGTGTCGGTCCGCTCCCAGACCTGCGTCACGAAAGCGAGGTGATCCGACGCCGCCTTGACCTGCTGGTTGGCGGCATCGACCTGCAGCTTGAGCTGCGCGACCTGCGACTTCGCCTGCGCGAGCTCGGCCTCGAGCTGGCGGACGGCGTAGGCGTAAGCCCGGTCGTCGATCTCGAACAGCAGGTCGCCGGCCTTGACCGGGGCGTCGTCCTCGACAGCCACGCGGGTGACCCGGCCGTCGACCTGCGGCGCGACCTGGATGACATACGCCTGCAGGTAGGCGTCCGACGTGTGCGGGGCGAAGTGATCGATCGTGGCGTAGAAGATCAGCAGCGCGACGATGCAGGCGATGATGACCAGCAGCCAGCGCCCGGGCGTCATCCGCAACCGCGGGGTGGCGCTGGCGGGTGCCGGGGATTCCGGGGTGGGCGAAGGACGGGTCGAAGAGTCGCTCATGGCCGCTCCGTGATGGGCTGAGCGTAGCTTAAACGCCGACGGCGTAGGTTGATGAGCGAGGCTGCAGGATCGTCGTCACACCGTGCCGGCGAACAGCGATCCGTCATCGGCCGCGGCTGGCGCGCGGTCTCGGATCGGTCGCCACGCCAGCACGCGGCCGGCCGCCGCTTGCCCGCTCAGGAACGCCGCCTCGACACCCGTGTCGGCGAAGCCGTCGCCGCAGACCGCCAGGCGGCGGGTCGGATCGACGAGGCAACGCTGCGGCACCGTCGACGTTGGGCACGCCATCCCCCAGCGGTGAGCCTTGGCGGACACGAGCGTCGGCTCGATCGCCCGCGATGCCGCGAGCACGGGGATCGCGGCGGCCGCGACGTCGGTCGCTACGTCGGCGCGATCGGCGTCGTATCGTTCGGCCGACCATTCGCCTGCCGCGTGAACGACCCACACGGCGTAGCCCGTGAGACGTTGCCGGCCGGGCTTGAGGTCGGCGCGGACCAACTGCTCGGTCACCGGATGCCCTGGCGTGTCGATCCACTGAGGGCCGGCGGCGCCGTCATCCTCGATCACCAACATCGCCACCCAGGTGGGTCGCATCTCGATCGAGGCCACGGCTTGCGTCAGCGCGTCGCGCGGTTCGCCGAGCAGCCGCATGGCCTGCGGCGGGGCCGTGGCGAGCACGATGGCGTCGAACCCGACCTCGCTCTCGGCTTCGCCCTGCCGCTCGACCTGCAGCGTCCAGCGTGCATCGGCCTCATCGAGCCGAGCGACCGCCGTCTCGCACCGCAGGTCCAGGCCGTCGGCGAGGTGGGCTGCGATGGCCGACATGCTCGGCGACCCAACGACCCACGGCCCACCAGAATCAACCGCCGTGAGCTCGCCGTCGCGCCACGCCGCGCGGTCGTGCGGCCAACGCGCCGCGTGCCGGTCGGCGATCCACGAGCGGACGTGCCGACCAAAGCGGGCGTCGGTGACGACAAACCCGGCCGCGCCGTGGTCGACGACGACCGAGCCGACACCATCGGCCTCGACCCGCCGCGCACTCATCCGCCCGCCCGGCCGACGGCCGCGGTCGAACACCACGGCCTCGCACCCCTGATCGACCAGCGCCCGCGCGCAGGCCAGCCCTGCGATGCCGGCCCCGACGACGGCAACGCGCATCGGCTCGTAGGCCGACCGGTCGGCGACGGCGGCCGCGTAGCGCTGCGGCTTGAGGCGCTTGGCGTGCACGGCCGTCGTGCGATCGCGCACCGTGCCGATGACCGGCTGGCCCGGCGGGAACGGCCGATCGAACTGGCCCATGCACCACAGCAGCCCGCCGTACGAGTTGGGGTCGCTGCCGTCGAGGGCATAGCGGTGGTTGAGGTCGATGAGCAGGCGCAGGGCCTCGGTCGGCGACGCGGCCCAGCGCGGGATCATCTTGCCCCAAGTCATGCGGACGTTGTTGTGCAGCTCGCCGTTGCGCAGCAGCGACTGCTGGGCCGCGTCCCACAAGGCGTCACCCGTCGCGGCCCGGCTGAGCGTCTCCCAGGTGTACACGACGTCGCGCTCGTCGTCGGCGTGCTGCTCCAGCGTCTCGCGGGCCCAGGCGGGCAGGCCGGCGATCGACTCGAGCGTCGCCTCGCGGGTGCGGGCGCAGTAGTGGTGGGCGAGCTCGCGCCAGGTGAGCAACTCATCGAGAAACTTGTGGGCGCCCGACCCGCCGTGGGCTGCCGCCTCGCGTGCGATGCGCAGCGGCGAGACGTGGCCGTGGTGCAGGTAAGGCGACAGGCAGCTGACGGCGTCCATGTCGGCCGCGTCGTTGCGTCGGTCGTCGTAGCGATCCAGGCCGTGCTCCAGGAACTCGGTCCACCGCGCGTAGCCCGCCGCCATGCCGCCGATCGCGTGGCCGACCGGCGAGATCGTGTGGTCGATGTCGCAGCCGGCCGCGAGCTCAACAAGATCGGCGGCCTGGAGGTCGATCGGCTCAAACCTCAGCGTCTCGGGCGTGGTCGGCAGCGGATCGACGGCCGGATCGACGTCTTCCCAGCGGGCGCGGTAGCGCGGCTTCCAGTGACGCTGCGCGGCCTTGCGGAAGGCGAACGCGCGGGTGTGCAGGTCGTCGCCGAGCGTCTGCATGGGCATCACGCAAGCCGCGTCGACGGCGATCACCGGCGCGGCCGTGCGGGCCGCCAACGCCTCGGTCCACCGCGGCATGGGCGGGGCGGGGAAGTCCTCGGTGACGACGGCGCAGGCTCGGTCGGCGAGGCGACGCAGCGGACTCGGCGCCGCAGGATCGGTCGGCAGCGAGAAGGCGTAGGCGATCCCGCGCTCGGCCAGCCCGGCCTGCAGGTCGCGGGCGCCCTGCGTGATGAACACGTGGTGCCGATCGCTGTTGAACCGGTGCCGGCCGCCCAGACCCTGATAGACCAACACCGGCTTGCCGAGCGTGTTGCCGAGCGACACGGCGGCGTCGAGGGCGGGGTTGTCGTGGTCGCGGATCGCGTGGTGCAGCCAGCAGAGCACAAACTCGCCGGCGTCGCGGATCGACGCCTCGCGGACGTAGCGCCACCGCTCCGCGACCGCGGGGGTCAGGGCGCTGGACCACTTGTCGTCGATCGCCGCGGCGTCGGCTGCCATGCGGTGAGCCTAGGTCGCGCCGTCGAGACCGCTCCTCGATCGCGCGGTCAGCATGTCGCGCCCAAGCCGCCGACGGCGGCTACTCGTAGCGGACCTCGTCGAGGTAGAACGCGATCGGTCGGCCCTGCCCCGCGGCGACCCAGGAGAAGCCGGTCTTGATGCGCTGCAGGTCCTTGCCCGTCAGGTCGATCTCGTACGCGCGCCACTCGGGGGTGAGGGTGACCTCGATCTCGCCGCCGTCGGAGTCGGGGTAGCGGGTGTCGCTGCCGAGCAGGCCGAAGCCAAACTTGACGGTCTCGCCGCCGCGCTCGCCGCGGGCGTGGAAGGCGAGGCGCTTGGCGCCGCGGAGGTCGAAGCCGCCCTGAACATCGCCCCAATCGTCGGGCGGGTTCTGCCAGACGACGCCGGCCCACTCGCCGGGGGCGTCGTATGCGACACGCAGGGCGCGCTCGCCGGCGAACGGCTCGCGCTCATCGGTCAGCAGCATCTTCACCGCGCCGCTGTTGCCCATGTAGCCCGAGGGGACCCATCCGGTCGCCTCGCCCTCTCGGTACACCGCCGCGGGCAGCGACACCTTCTCGCCGGGCGTCATCGCGGGCTTGCTGGCCTGCGCTTGCTCGGCGGCCGAGACGCTCGCGCCATCGGCATCGACGAACGCGATGTCGTCGAGATAGAACGTCACGGGGGCGCCGGCGACCCACATGAACCCGGTCTTGATCCGCGACAGGTCGCGGCCGGCTAGCGGGATGGTGAACTGCTGCCAGTCGGTGGTGAGGGTGAACTCCTTCTCACCCTTGGCGGTGTCGTAGAACGGCTTGTCGCGGCCGAGCACGCCGAAGCCGAACTTCACCTTCTCGCCGCCCCGCTCGCCGCGTGCCCAGAACGTCAACGCCTCGGCGCCGGTGAGGTCGTAGCCGCCTTTGGCGTCGCCCCAGTCGTTGGGCGGGTCCTGCCACACGACGCCGGCCCACCCGCCGGTGCCGTCGTACGCGACCTTCATCGCGGTCGCGCCGCTCTTGGGGTCGTCGGTGGCGTCGGGCGTCATGGTGATCCCGGCCGCGCCGCCCATGTAGCCCGAGGGCGTGTACGGCGTGTCGAACATGCCGTCGGCGTAGACCCACAGCGGCAGGTCGGCCGGCTTGCCGTCGTTGGCCGCCCGCGCGACGGCCTTGAGCTGCGCGTCGGTCGGGCTGGCCAGGACGGGGATGTTCGCGATGGCCGCTCCTCCACGGCCATCGCGAACGTAAGCGTAGATGCGGTAGACGCCGGGGTTCTCGGGCATCTCCATCACCGCGCGCTCGGCGTCGTGCTCGATGATCGCCTCGGGGAACTCGGCGGTGGTCTCGCGGAAGTCGCCGCCGGTGAAGTACTGATCGTCCTCGACGTGCAGCTTCCACTCGACGTCGATCGGGTCGCCATCGGGGTCGCTGGCGGCGAGGTCGACGGCGATGCGCTGGCCGGTCTTGACCGAGTCGCCCCCGGGGATCGACAGCGGCTCGACGACCGGGCAGAGGTTCTCGGGGCGATGGCCGGTCCAGCGCTCGGTCATGGCGTCGACGGCGGCGAGCTTGCTGCCGTCGGGCAGGAACATGCCGAACCACGTCGCGGTCGCCTCCTGCTTGAAGCCCCAGGTGAAGGCGAACCCGCCGAGGCACAGCCGATCGCGCTCGGCCTCGATCGCCTGGTCCCAGGTCGCGAGATAGGCCTCGGCCTTCTGCGTGCTGGTGCGCTCGGGCGCCGCGTCGAAGGCGGTCCGATCGACCTCCCACGTCCCCGGCGGGCCGAACTCGCTGATCATGTAAGGCTTGGTCCCCCCGGCCTCGCGGTACCGCACGCCAACAGTCGGGCCGCCGCCGTAGCTGTTGACGCCGACGATGTCGATGTCTGGGCAGAGCCTGTGGATCGACTCGACACGTGCCCCGCCGATCTCGGCGACGACGGTCGCGGTCGGGCGATCGGGGTCGAGCTCTTTGACCATCTCGGCGAGCTCCTGGATGTGCTGCCAGATGAGCAGGTTGCCGCCGTCGCCGAAGCCTTCCATCTCGTTGCCGAGGACCCACATGAGCACGCTGGGGTGGTCGCGGTACTTGAGGACGCCCGCGCGGACCATTGCCTTCTGCTGTTCGAGCGAGGCGGCGTCGGTGTAGTCGAAGCCGTGGCGTTCGTGGCCGAGCCAGAACCCGACGGCGACCATGAGGCCGTTGTCCTTGGCGCGTTGGAGGCGGCCCGGCGTGTCGTCGCCGACGCCCCAGGTGCGGAAGGCGTTGCCGCCGGACGCCGCGAGCAGGGCCTTGTCGCCGTCGCCGCCGCCGCCCTTGATGAAGAAGGGTTGGCCATCGACTTGGAGCTGATAGCCGGTATCGATCTCGACAAGTTCAATCGCCGGTCGATCGGCCGACACCACGCCCGTCGTGCCGACGGCGACAAACCACACCACAGCAACAAGATCACGAACAGAGAATCGAAACATGAAACAACCTCGCGAGATGAAACCGACCAGAGCCAACGCGGAGGTTAGCACGCGATTCCACGCCCAAGAGCGTGAAACAGTTGTTACATGAAAAAAGCCGAAAAGCGGATGCGAAGGCGGCTCGGCTTACGCGACGTGGGCCGTCGCGATGCCGCGGTTGAGCACGCGGTCGAGCTGGCGGAGGGCCTGGCGGATGCGCTGCTCGTTCTCGACAAGGGCCATGCGGACGTAGCCCTCGCCGCGCTCGCCGAACGCCGCGCCCGGCGTCATCGCGACCTCGGCCTCGTCGACCATCGCCAGGCAGAACTTGTTGCTCGACCCCTCGTAAGCCGCGAGGTGCTCGGGCTTGACCTTGGCCCAGACGAACATCGTGGCGCGCGGCGCCTCGACACTCCAGCCCATCTTGCGCAGCCCGCTGACGAGGATGTCGCGGCGGGCGGCGTACTTGAGGTTCTGCTGCTCGATGTGCTTGTCGCCCTCGCGCATCGCGACGATCGCGGCGATCTGCACGGCCTGGAAGATGCCGTAGTCGTAGTAGCCCTTCACCGTCGCGAGTGCCTTGATCATGTCGCGGTGCCCGCAGCAGAAGCCGATGCGCCAACCGGCCATGTTGTACGGCTTGCTGAGCGTGGTGAACTCGCAGCCAAACTCCTTGGCTCCCGCAGCCTGCAGGTAACTCGGCGGTTGGTAGCCGTCGAAGCAGGTCTCGCCGTAGGCGAAGTCGTGCAGGATCATGACCTGGTGGCGGTCGGCGAGCTCGACGACCTTCTCGAAGAACCCGGGCTCGACCGTGAGGCCGGTCGGGTTGTTCGGGAAGCAGAGCATCACGACCTTGGGCTTGGGCTGCAGGTGGTGCAGGACGTCGTCGATGCGGGCGAGGAAGGCGTCGTCGTTGCCAACGGGCACGAGGTAGACCGACCCGCCGGCCAGGACGACAGCGGTCGTGTGGATCTGGAACGCCGGGTCGGGCACCACCGCGCAGTCGCCGGGGCCGAGCAGCGCCAGGCACATGTGGCTGAAGCCTTCTTTGCTGCCGATGGTGGCGATGACCTCGGTGTTGGGGTCGAGCTCGACGCCCCAGCGGCGCTCGTACTTGATCGCCATGTCGCGGCGGAGGTTGTACACGCCGGCCGAGGCGGAGTAGCGGCTGTTGCGCGGGTCGAGCACGGCCTCGCGGATCTTGTCGACGACCGGATCCGGCGGGGCGTCGGACGGGTTGCCCATGTTGAGGTCGATCACGTCCGAGCCGGCCTTGCGGCGGTCGTAGATGAGCTGCTTGAGCTGGCCGAGGATGTACGTCGGCAAGCGATCGATGCGACTGGCGACCTGGATGTCCATGGGAGGGCCTGGGGTGGAGGGCGGACGGGCGGCGACGGCTGAGGCTAGGCGGGGACGGTCAGCGCGTCGGGGCCGTGGCATCAAGATACCGCGTCCAGCTGGCGGACAGCTCGGGGTCGAGGACGGTGACCTGGCTGCCGCGCAAAATCGACCCGGCGAGCTGACGCATGGCCTCGGCCTCGCGCTCGACGCGGAGGCGGCGCTCGAGGTCCGGCCGGGCCGCGGCGAGCCCGGGGCCCGACGGCGGCAGCTCCCGCTCGACCCGCACCACGGCGTACCCCTCGGGCACGGCCACCTGCCCGGTCATCCCGCCGACGGGCGTCGCCCACGCCGCGTCACGCACGCTCGACGGCACCGACTCGCTCGCCCGCCCGATCGGCGAGATCAGCCCCCCTGCCCCGGCCGACCCGTCGACCGACCGCTCGATCGCCAGCCCGGCAAACGACCCGCCACGGCGCACGTCACGCGCGAACCGCTCGGCCTCCATCGGCGTCGGCAGCACCGCCACCCGCACCACGCGCTTCGCCCCGTACGCCCGCTCGTACGCCAGCCGGACCGACTCGTCCGTCACCACCACGTCGCCGGCCACCAGCGCCCGCAGCCCGGCGTTCCGCCGCAGCAGCGCGGTCATCCGCGCGTCCGTCAGCCCCCGCGCCGCCCGCAGCTCGCGCATCAGCCGCGCCGCCGTGTTGGGGTCGTCCGACAGGGTCGACATCAACGCCTCACGCTCGCGCGCGACGTCCGCCTCGCTCACCGCCCTGCCCTCGGCCGCCAGCCGATCGGCCAGTTCCGCGTCCAGCACGGCCTCGCCCAGCACCGCCCCGCCGCCGGTCGCCAGCAGGCCGGACCGCAGGTCGCCGAGCCGCACCGGCTGGGCCCCGACGTACGCCACCGTCGCCCCGCGCGGCGGCGCCGCCTGCCCGCCGCTGGACGCCCGCGACACCGAGGCGCCCGTCGGCGACCCGTCGGTCTCGCAACCCAACGCCACGCACCCCGTCACGATCAATAAGCAAGCCGATCGAAGCATCGCCGCAACCTACGCCCCGCCCCACCGGCCGGCAACCGCGCCGCCTCGCCGCCTCACGCTGGCCAACGCCCTCGCCCGGCGTCCCTAAACTGATCTCACGGGTAAACCGCCCCGCCGCCCGAGACCCGCCATGCCCACGCCCCAACGCCTGTACCTCGACAACGCCGCGACGTCGTTCCCCAAGCCGCCGACCGTCCTCGAGGCCATGACCGACTACGCCATCCGCCTCGGCGCCTCCCCCGGCCGCGGCGCCTACGCCGAAGCCCGCGAGGCCGGCGAACTGATGCACCGCTGCCGCGAACGCATCAACCAACTGATCAACGGCACCTCCCCCGACCACGTCGTCTTCACGCTCAACACCTCCGACGCCCTCAACCTCGCCATCCGAGGCATCCTCCACGCCGCCCCCAGCGATCGTCGGCACGTGGTGACCACCCACCTCGACCACAACTCCGTCCTCCGCCCCTACAACGAGCTCGCCACCCGAGGCGACTGCACGCAGACCCGCGTCCCCGTCGACCCCGTCACCGGCCTCGTCGACCCCGACGACCTCCGCAACGCCATCACCCCCGACACCTGCCTCGTTGCCGTCGTCCACGGCAGCAACGTCACCGGCACCGTCCAGCCCATCCGCGACATCGGCCGCGTCTGCCGCGAGATGGCCGTGCCCCTGCTCGTCGACGCCGCCCAGACCGCCGGTCACCTGCCCATCGACGTCCAGGCAGACTGCATTGACCTCCTCGCCGCCCCCGGCCACAAGGGCCTGCTCGGCCCGCTCGGCACCGGGTTCCTCTACATCCGCCCCGGCCTCGAGAAACACATGGCCACCGTCCGCGAGGGCGGCACCGGCTCCGTCTCCGAGCTCGACACCCAGCCCGACTTCATGCCCGACCGCTTCGAGCCCGGCTCGCACAACGCGATCGGCCTCATCGGCCTCTCGGAAGGCGTGCAGTACCTCCTCGATCGCGGCGTCGACACCCTCTGGGCCCACGAGCAGGCGCTCATCCGCACGATGATCGAAGGCCTCACCGCCGACCTGCCCGGGCTGCGCTACCTCGGCCCCCAGGGCGTCGCCGACCGCTGCGGCGTCTTCTCCATCCGCATCGACACCCCGGATGACACCTTCGCCGAGCCCGTCGCCCTCGCCGAGGCCCTCGAGTCCGAGTTCGGCATCCTCACCCGCGCCGGCATCCACTGCGCCCCCCTGGCCCACGACGCCATGGGCACCCGCGAGCTCAACGGCGCCACCCGCCTCTCCTTCGGCCCCTTCGTCCAGCCCCAGGACGTCAAGTACGCCACCGACGCCCTGGCGGAGCTGTGCCACCGATATGCCGGCACCTCCGCCCCCGCCTAACACCGTTTAGCCCAAGGTCCGCAGGGCCGGGCTCGCTTACCGGACCCGCTCGTCATCCCCCGCCTGTAACGGTCGCACCACTTAACCCGCCTCGGCAAGTCGTCGATACCTCCGGGGTGACGACGCTCAACACCACCATCGATCGCTCCCTGGCCGGCGTCTGCCAGACCACCGGCAGCCTCAAGCAGCGCCTCCGCGATGCCAAGGCCGCGATCCTCCGCGCGATCGTCCCCGTGGCCGACGGGATCGACTTCTTCGCCCGCGGCGTCTTCCACGTCTGGCGCAACCGCGCGTACCTCACCCCCATCAAGCTCGCCAACATCGGGCTCGTCGAGTTGCAG
>JBCCZA010000124.1:0-10388 GCA_039188455.1 Planctomycetota bacterium | reverse complement strand
GCCGGCGTCACGCAGCTGGCCGCCGCGGGAGTCGTGGTACATCCAGCGCGGCGGGTGGCCGATGCGGCAGACCCGGTCGGTCGACAGGCCGAGGTCGTTGAGGGCCTCGAGCACGAGCGAGCCGAAGCCGCCGACGCGGCCGTGGTCTTCGACGGTCACGATCGGCACGCCGGCCTCGACCAGCGACTTGATCAGGTCGACGTCGAGCGGCTTGGCGAAACGCGCGTCCCAAACCGCGACGTCCAGGCCGCGGTCCGCCTCGAGCGACTCGGCGACGGCGACGGCGGTGATCGTCGTGTGGCCGTAGCCGAGGATCGCCAGGTCGGGCGTGCTCGGCGTCTGGCCGTTTGAGCCACGCCCTTCGGGCGTTGGGCCAAACGGGACGCCCTTGACTTGCACCGCCTTGCCCAGCTCGAACGCCGGCGTCTCCAGCAGCTCGCCGACCGCCCCCTCGGCCACGACGTCGCGCGGGTACCGCAGGAACGTCGGCCCGTCGTCATACCCGGCCATGAACCGAAGCGCCGCCAGCATCGACGGCTCGTCCATCGCCGCCATCATCACGGCGTTCGGGAACACCCCGTTCATGGCGATGTCCATGAACCCGTGCATCATCGACCCGTCCCCGCCGACGTACCCCGCCCGGTCCATGCAGATGCGCACCGGCAAGCCCTGCAGCGCGACCTCCTGGAACGTCTGGTCGAGCGCCCGCTGACTGAACGTCGAGTACACGGCGTAGAACGGCTTGAGCCCTGCCTTGGCCATGCCCGCCGCCTTGGCCATCCCGTGCGACTCGGCCAGCCCGCAGTCGTGCGTGCGCTCCGGGAACACCGGCATCACCTTGTCTAGGCCCGTGCCGTCCGGCATCGCCGCCGTGATCGCGTGCACCGCGGCGTCCTCGCGCATCACCTCGATCAGCGAATCGGCGAACGCGTGCGTGAACGACCTGCCCTCGGCCTTCTTCTCGATCTTGCAGTCCGAGACCTCCATCTCGTCGGGCAGCGACCGCTCCAACGCGTCCGCGAACTGCGCCGGCTTGGGCGCATGGAACCGGAACGGGTCGGCCTCGCTCAGATGGAAGCCCTTGCCCTTCGTCGTGCTCACGTGCAGCAGCACCGGCCGGTCGAACTCGCGCAGCTCTTCCAGCAACTCAACCAACAGCTCGACGTCGTGCCCGTCGACCGGGCCGATGCACACGTGCCCGAAGTGCTCGAACAGGTGATCGGTCGCGACGAGCGTGCGGAGCATGCGCCCGCCCTTGTGGTATGCCTCTTCGATGACCGACCCGCCGGGCAGGCGGTCGAGCGCCCGCTTGGCGCGCTTCTTGAGGTCGGTGAGCGTGTTGGAGGTGCGGACGCGGTCGAAGTACTGAGCCAGCGCCCCCTGCGGGTCGCCGATGGCTCGGCCGTTGTCGTTGAGCACGGTGAGGAACTGGCGCTTGAGCGTGCCGGCCGCGTTGAGGCCTTCCATCGCGACGCCGTTGATGATCGACGAGTCGCCGATCAGGCAGACGGCCTTGCGGTCCGCCTCGCCGCGCGCCGCGTCGCCGATCGCCATGCCGACCGCCGTCGAGATCGATGAGCCGGCGTGGCCGACGGAGAACAGGTCGTAGTCGCTCTCGCGCGGCTCGGGGAAGCCGGCCATCCCGCCCTTGAGCTTGAGGTTGGGAAACAGGTCCTGCCGACCGGTGAGCAGCTTGTGCGGATAGCACTGATGCCCGACGTCCCACAACAGGCGGTCGCGGGAGAAGTCGAACGCGTAGTGCAGCGCGATGGTGAGCTCGACCACGCCGAGGTTGGAGGCGAAGTGCCCGCCGGTGCGTTGGATCTGGTCGCAGATGATCTCGCGGAGGCCGACCGCGACGTCCGGCAGCCGATCGACCGACAGCCGCTTGAGGTCGTGAGGCCCCTCGATCCCCCTCACCAGGTCCACGCAATCAGCGGTTGTCTCTCTCGCCATCATCTCTCCGTCGTCCGCGGGGTCAGCAGCCCGGCCGCGAGGTCGTCAGCGACATCCAGCGGCGCGCCACGCCCTTGACCGTCCCCCGGGTCGCGCTTGTCGTGAGGTGTCTCATGGCAGGTTCCAAGCGCGCAAGTCTAGCCCCAAGCGGGGTCTCGCGCCCACCGCCGCGGCTATCGGGCCTTGACGCCGCCTCGCCGGCAGGCCGGGCAGGGCCGCGGGCGCAACGAAAAACGCGGCCCGGGCAGGGGATGCCGCGAGCCGCGCTCGATCAGGGCAGGGGGATGTAATTCGGGCCGTGACGCTTAGCCACGCTCGGCCATCGCCACCGGCTGGGGCGTCGAAACCGGGTCGGGCTTGCGGATCCGCAGGATCGGCCGGGCCGTGGTCATCGGCCGATCGACCGCCTCGCGGGGGGTCTTGCTGACGACATACGCGCCGGGGCGGTTGACGCTCGTCGCCACGCGGATCGCACGCAGCAGCGAGTGGTTGTCGTCGATCTGGCCGATGCCATCCGTCGAGCGGATGAACTGCAGGTCGGCCGGGTTGATGTACACGGCGGTCGAGTTCGCATAGACGACCTTGACCAAGTTGGGGAACGTCGGCGTCGCGGCCAGGGCCGGGTCGACAACGGCCGCCGGGTCCAGGACCGGGCGGACGGCGATGTAGGCGCCGGTGCGATTGGGGTTGAGCGGCACGCGTTCGGCCGGGGCCGTCACGGGCGTGCCGCGCGACACGACGTACGCCCGGTTCGACTGAGCCTGAGCGGGCTGCATCCACGCGATCGCCGACAGCGCAGCGACCGCCACCATCAGGGGCATGCGAATTGTCATCTCTTTCCGAGTCCTTCCGCAACGGCCGTCGCCTGGCGTGCCATCGTGGCGGCCGGCGTCGGCCCTCTCGTCTCTCCGCGGGCCGCCACACCGGCCAACCCGTCAAGCCGGTCGGCCGCCATCAAGCGACCCAACCGGGCACGAACCCCCACCGGCTCGACCCTGGAACGGGTCGTCGACCAACGGCCCTCCCCAACCGTCGGCCCCTCCGGCCAGCAGCTCGGCCCGACGCGTCCCGGCGCCAACGACCGACCCAATCTCCCGTCCGCCCCGCGTTCGCGGAACGACTTTCTCTCTCCCGAGTCTCGCCCCTCCGGGCGACACGACCATTGCTTCAACCGGCGTGCCAAACACCCCGCCGACGCCGCCACCCGCGTGGAAGCTCCCAAACCGCGGTTAGATCACGATGAATTACCCAGCTTGACATCACGCCTGCGCGGCATGTCGATGCCACGCCACACCCCCGCCGCGCCGTCGCCTCAGCGCTCGCACACCGCAATCTTCACTCACTTCGCGACGCGGCTCATCGCGTGAATCGACCGTGAACTCTGACAGGCGCCCAAGCAGCCGGGCCGCGACGCAGCCCGGGGTTGCGGATGCGCACGGTCTTGGATTTCCGAGGCCAGCTCTGCGTGACGGACAACCCACCCCGGGACGCGTCGCGTCCCGGCTGCAAGTGGGGTTAGCCGCCGCCCTTGGGCGGCGCTTCTGCGGTGCGATCGACGAACACCACGCCGCTCAAGGGCGGCGGCTAACACGCGTGCGACCGCGTCTGTGCGCGCCAGCGTTGCCATCCTTCCGTGGTTAGGAACGCCCCGTGAGCGGCTCGTCCCCCATCGGCAGGGCACGTACGAGCTGGCGAGACCGGGGAAGACCGCCGGATGGGACGCCCCCGACCCAAGTGGTCGGCCGGGCGGCCGACGAACGACGATCGCGACCCTGCCTTAGCGATCGACGGACGCGTGAGCTGCAGAGGCCGCGCCGCCCCTCCCCCCGGCGACTGGCGTGACAGGCGTCCCCACGGGGACGCGTGAGTTAGGTCGATGCCGTGGAACGTCGGCGAAGCGGCATCGACGGGCACGCGAGGCTCGTTGACATCCCGGACCATGCGCCCTTTAGCTGCGACGCTACGCGTCGCTGAAAGACTTGTCGTGCGTCACCGTGGTTCCTTCAGCGACGCGTAGCGTCGCAGCTACGGGGAAAAATAACCGCGACGCGCAGGGCAAAGCACGTGAACGCCCTACACACACCTTGGTCGTCGGCGCAAGGTGCGGCACCGGCCCGTTTAGCCGGCGAGATTTCTCGCCGGTGGCGTCAGGCATCGTGATCACCACGCGACGTGGCGATGGCGTCAAGGCAGTCCGGCGACAGCGTCTGCACGTTGCTACCGAGATCGAAGACCCGACCCCACCAACTGGCGGGCTTGCGGGTGGTGTACGTGAACATCGGGCGATCGAGATGCGTCTCGGGCCACAGGATGCGGCTGGCGAACGTCGTGGAGCCGGCCAACCCGGTCAGCAGGCCCGCCTGCAAGCGATCCGCCAGGCCGGAGGCAAACGCGTCAAAACCCTCGGCGTAGCGCGAGACGTCGACCCACGTCTCGTCCGCGTGGGCAAAGCTCATGAAATAATCGTCGGCGAACGGGCCGCTCTCGTTGGTGTGCTCACCCACCACACACACCCGATCCAGCGACAGCGACCACTCGTCGAAACGCGGGCGCACGCGCTGCATCCACCCCACACGGGTCGGCCAGCGGTAGCGAATGACCTCGCCCTCCAGCCAGACTCGCCCGCTCTGTTTCACACACCCAGCATAGAGCGGGGCTTGGCGTCAGAACGTGCGGATGACGCCGATGACGACGCCCTGCAGCTGGAGCTGGCTGGGGCTGACCCAGATCGGCTCGAACTGCTCGTTGGCGGGCTGGAGGCGGATGCGGCCGTTGGCCTCCTTGTAGTACCGCTTGAGGGTGGCCTCCTCGTTGTCGACGAGGGCGACGACGGTCTGGCCGTTGCGGTAGGTCTCGCGCTTCTCGCAGACGACGAAGTCGCCGTCGGCGATGTGGTCGTCGATCATCGATTCGCCGCGGACCTGCAGCACAAAGAGGTTGCCGGTGACGCCGCCGGAGCCGGGAGTGAAGAGCTCGGCGAGGTCGAGGTGCTCGCGCTGCTCGACGGCCTCGATGGGCGAGCCGGCGGCGATGGAGCCGACCAGCGGCAGGCGGGTGTGCGACTCCTCGTCGGGGAGCGTGAGGTCAGGCGACACCTGCAAAGAGCGGGCTTTGTTGGCTTCCCGCAGCAGCGCTCCCTTTTTGATCAGCGCCTCGACGTGCTCGAAGACGGTGACCTTGGAGACGCCCAGTTCGTCGGCGAGCTCCTGCATGGTCGGCGAGTAGCCCCGCGCCGCTCGGACGTCGCGGATGCGGGTGAGGATGCGCAGCTGCTTGGGGGTGAGGTTCATCGGTGGTCTTCCCAGGGGTCAGAGAGGCAACCGCGGCGAGGCGGTCGGACTGGAGGTTGGCTCGCAGGGCGTCGACCGCGGCGGCCAGGCCGAGCAGGTCGCGCCGCTGAGCGGTGAGCCAGGCGACGGCGGCCTGCAGCGCGGCGAGCCGGCCATCGTGGTCGACGGCGCGGCCCGTGCGGTCGTAGCCCGAGGCCGGGGTCGACGCGACGGGCCGGTGCTCGAAGCTGTCCTGCATGCGAGCCGAGGCCCCGCCCATGTTGCCCGCGTCGGGCTCGGTCTCCGCCTCGGCCGGCATGACCCAGGTCGCCAGCGAGGCGGCGGACTCGTGGTCGGTGTTGGACCGGGTCGAGTCGTCGACGCCGCGCGAGCGGGTGAGTCGGCGGCCCTTCACGCCGATGCGGGTCGTGAAGTCGCCGCCGGGGCCGAGCTGGACGAGGGGGAGTGCCATGGGCTTGCCTGCCTTATCTGGGGGACCGGGTTTGCCACACCCCGACATATGGGGGTGTTTTTGTGGTTGCCGTCCCAAACTTCGGCGGGGTCACGCGGCCCGCTGCACATTTCCGACAGGCTTGTTCGGTAGAAGTTTACCAAGCGGACGCCGAACCGCAAGCGTGTCGCCGCTGGTCGCGTGGAAACGTCGATTGCCACCCGGCACCGCCGCCGAGGGACACGAACGTCGCTCGACCGCATGGCCGTTATGGGACGAGTCGTCGCGCTGATCCGGCTTGCGTCGGTAGGCTCTGCGGCCATGCCCGACGCGTTTGCCTCCTCCGACGAGCAGCGGTCCGCCGACCTATCGCCGCACACGCGGTTCTTCGCGTTGGATGGGTCGCTGCCGCTGTCGTTGGGCGGCTCGCTCGAGGGCGTCCGGGTCGCTTACGAGACCTGGGGCACGCTCAACGCCGCTCGCGACAACGCCATCCTCGTCTGCCACGCGCTCACCGGCGACGCCCACTGCGCCCGCCACGCCCCCGACGACACGCCCGGCTGGTGGGACGCCCTCATCGGCCCCGGCAAGGCGATCGACACCGGCCGCTACTTCGTCGTCTGCTCGAACGTGCTCGGCTCTTGCTACGGCACCACGGGCCCGTCGTCGATCGACCCGGCGACCGGTCGGCCGTACGGGCCTGACTTCCCGGTCGTAACGGTCGACGACATGGTCGACGCGCAGGCCCGGCTGATCGATCACCTGGGCATCCAGCGGCTGTTCGCGGTGGTGGGCGGCTCGCTGGGCGGGCACCAGGCGATGACCTGGGCAACGCGCTACGCAGACCGCGTCGTGGCCTGCGGCGCCATCGCGACCTCGCCTCGGCTGACCGCCCAGGCGTTGGCGTTCGACGTGATCGGCCGCAACGCCATCGTCCGCGACCCGCACTTCGCCGAGGGGCACTACTACGACCGGCCCGAGAGCCCGGACATCGGCCTGGCGCTGGCGCGGATGCTCGGGCACATCACCTACCTCTCGCCCAAGGCGATGCACGCCAAGTTCGACGCCGACCGCCTGAGCCCGCGCGACGTCGCGACCGAGTTCGAGAAGCGCTTCAGCGTCGGGTCGTACCTCGCCTATCAGGGCGACCGGTTCGTGCGGCGGTTCGACGCCAACAGCTACATGACGATCTCGCTGGCGATGGACTACGTCGACCTCGGCCGATCGCATGAGGCCTTGTGCGAGACGCTGAGCCGGTCGTCGTGTCGGTGGCTGGTGCTGAGCTTCACGAGCGACTGGCTGTTCCCGCCGAGCCAGTCGCGGGAGATCGTCGATGCGCTGATCGCGCAGGGGCGATACGTCAGCTACTGCAACGTCGCGTCGGAGGCGGGGCACGACGCGTTCCTGCTCGAGGAGGACGTGGCGAACTTCGGGCCGATGGTCGCGGCGTTTCTCGACACGACGACGACCGGGCGGGTGTACGCCGAGGCGGCGGCGATCGAGGCCGAATCGGAGGAGGCGGCCGCGAGCGTGTTCCACTCCAAGCGGGTCAACTACGACGCGATCGTCGGGCTGATCGAGCCCGGCTCGTCGGTGCTGGACCTGGGCTGCGACGGCGGGGAGCTGATGAGCCGGCTCGCGCACGAGCGCAACGCCGAGCGGATGGTGGGCGTCGAGATCGACGAGTCGATGATCACGGCGTCGATGCGCCGGGGTTTCGACGTGGTCCAGGCGGACCTGGAGCGAGGCCTGCCGGAGTTCGGCGACGGCGAGTTCGACTACGCGGTGCTGTCGCTGACGCTGCCGGCGATCGTGAAGACCGAGAAGATCGTCGACGAGATGCTGCGTGTCGGGCGGAAATCGGTCGTGTCGTTCCCGAACTTCGGGCACCGCTCGGTGCGGGAGGCCATCGCGTCGGGCAGGTCGCCGACGCCGCGGGACTCGCAGTTCCCGCACGCCTGGTGGAACACGCCCAACCGCCGGTTCCTGTCGATCGACGACTGGCTCGAGTTCTGCCAAAACCGCGGGATCGCGATCGAGCGGGCCGTGTGCCTCGACACGCAGGCCGACCGCGCGTTGGGCGAAGACGAGGATCGCAACCTGCTGGCCGACCTGGCGATCTTTGTGATCAGCCGCCGCTGAACGGGTCGAACCGGCCGGCGGCAAGCGCCCTCGGCAGGGCTCGAACCTGCGACCTCTGCTTTAGGAAAGCGGTGCTCTATCCAACTGAGCTACGAGGGCTTGGCGTGACCGGCACTCTAACCGGATGTCGCCCAGTTCCAGGTATCGCTGCCGTCTACGCGAGGATGGCCTCGATCTTGTCGATGGTCTCGGCGTCGAGCGGGCCGGCGTCCATGCAGGCAGCGCACTGCTCGATCTGCGACGGCCGGGACGCGCCGATCAGCGCCGTCGTCACCGCCCCGCCGGCCGGCTGATCCCGCAGCACCCACGCCAAGGCGAGCTGCGTGAGCGACTGGCCTCGCTCGTGCGCGACGGCTTGCAGGCGGCGCGCTCGCTCGCGCGACTGAACCAGCCACGCCTCTTCCAGGAACGGCGAGTGCTCGTTGGCGGCGCGCGAGTCGGCCGGGACGCTGTCGAGGTACTTGTCCGTCAGCTGCCCGCCGGCCAGCGGCGAGAACACGATGCTCCCCATCCCCGACGCGTGCAGCACCGATGTCAGACCCTGCTCGATCCAGCGGTCGAGCATCGAGTACTTGGGCTGATGGATGATGGGCTTGACAAAGCCGTTGATCTCGCAGACGCGCAGGGCCTCGGCGGTCTGCCCCGGCCGATAGTTGGAGATGCCGGTGTACAGGGCCTTGCCCTGACGGACGATCGCGTCGAGGGCGCCCATCGTCTCTTCTAGCGGCGTGTTCGGGTCCGGGCGGTGCGAGTAAAAGATGTCGACGTAGTCGAGCTTGAGGCGGCGCAGCGACTGGTCGCACGAGGCGACGAGGTACTTGCGCGAGCCCCAGTCGCCATAGGGCCCGGGCCACATCAGGTAGCCGGCCTTGCTGGAGATGATCAGCTCGTCGCGGTAGGCGGCGAGGTCGTCGCGGAGGATGCGGCCGACGCGTTCCTCGGCCGAGCCGGGCGGCGGGCCGTAGTTGTTCGCCAGGTCGAAGTGGGTGACGCCGAGGTCGAAGGCCTTGAACAGCATCGCCCGGCAGTTGGCGTGCATGGACGCCTCGTCGGGCGACCTGAGCGAATCGGTGCCGGGGTCGCCGAAGTTGTGCCAGCAGCCCAGCGAGACGGCGGGCAACATCAGGCCCGACCGGCCGCAGCGGCGGAACCATCCGTCGGGTCGACCGTCGTAGCGGTCTTCGGCGGCGATGTAGGCGTCGGCGGTGTCGGGCATGCGGGCACGGTAACCGCGCCGGCCATCCAGGTCAGTCGATCGCCGCCGGCTGCGTCGCGGCGGCCTGTTCGACCGGCAGGCCGATGATCTCGCGGATGGCGGCCTCGTCGAGCGGGTCCTGGCTGATGGCGACGACGATCGGGTCGTTGAAGTGGGCCTGGGCGACGCGTTGCAGCTCGTCGGCGGTGACGGCCTGAACGCGGTCGAGCAGGGCCTGGCCGCCCGAGTCGCTGACGTGGTAGAGCTCGTCGAGCGCGAGGTTGGTGGCGCGGGCGCTGTTGGCCTGCTTACCGGCGAGCTCGTCGTTGAGGAAGCGGGCCTTGGCCCCGGCGATCTGGGCGTCGGTGAAGTCGCCCGCCTTGACGCGGTCGACCACGGCCATGACGCGTCGCAGGGCCTCGGGGGCCTGCTCGGCGGAGGTATTGAAGAGGATGTTGTAGTTGCCGTCGCGCAGGCCCGTGGTCATGTAGCCGCCCGAAGCGTAGACCAAGCCGGGGCCTTCGCCGCGAAGGGCCTGCTGCAGGAAGCCCGAGGGGAAGGCGGAGAGCATGTTGCTGAGGACCTGCAGGGGGACGTAGTCGGGGTCGTCGCGGGTGATGCCCGGGCCCAGGCCGATGACGACCGCGGCGAGGGGCTTCTCGGTCGGGTGCACGATGAGCTGGGCCGAGTCGTGCTTGGGCGAGCTCCCGATGGCGATGGCGGCGTCGCCGGCGATGTGGCTGAAGCGGTCGACGATGGTCTCACGCAGGGCATCGGGGTCGATGTCGCCGACGATTGCGAGCACGGCCTGCTCGGGGTCGAGCGTGGCGCGGTGGAAGGCGGCGAGGTCGTCGGGCGTGAGGGACGCGACGACGGAGGCGTCGCCGGTCGGGGCGGTCTCCCACGTCGTGCCGCCGTAATAGGCACGGCGGAAGTGGTCGCCGACCTCGGTGGACCAGCGGTCCGCCCGGGCCTCGATGCCGGCGACGATGCGCGGTTGCAGGCGGGCCCACTCGTCGGCGGGGAAGTCGGGCTCGGTCGCGGCGTCGGCGACCAGGCCGAGCACCGTGTCGAGATCCTCGGCCAGGGCGCTGGCCTGGATGAAGGAGGTGTTGTTGCCGCCGCCGGAGCGGAGCGACGCGCCGAGCGACTCGACCTGCGCGGCGATGTCGCTGTTGGATCGGCCGGCGAACCCGCGGGTGAGCATCGCGGCGCTGGCGTTGGCGACGCCCTCCTGGCCGCGGGTGTCGGCGAGCAGGCCGCCAACCCAGTACAGGTCGATCGCGGCGGCGGGGACGACGCTCGATCGCTGCAGGATCACACGCAGCCCGTTGTCGAGCGTGAATCGCACCGGCTCATCGGTGGCGACGGCCTC
>JBCCZA010000123.1:0-10468 GCA_039188455.1 Planctomycetota bacterium | reverse complement strand
CATCCTCTCCCCCGACGCCCCGCCCGCGCCGCACCCGCACTGACCCTAGATGCCTCGGCTTGTCGGGTGCCACACCTCGCCGAAGGCGATGTGTGCCGTTGCGAGATCGCATGCTCAACGGCACACATCGTGCTACTCACGAGGTGTGGCACCCGACGAGCCGAGGCATCTAGGGTCAGTGCGGGTGCGGCGCGGGCGGGGCGTCGGGGGAGAGGATGAGTTCGCGGACGCGGTCGGCGGTGAGGCGTTGGACAGTGTCTTGGCCGAGCTCGGCGGTGGCGATCGATCGGCCGTCTAGGCGGTCGGCGAGCGAGTGCGGGCGGTGCATGTCCAAGGCGAAGAAGGTGTAGCCGTCTTCGTCGGCGAGCTTGCGGATGTGGCGGTCGGCGCGTCGGCCGAGCCCGCCGGTGAACGCCTCGAGGTTGCCCTGCAGCCAGACGCCGAGCTCGCGCACGGCGGCGATGCGCTTGGGCCACTCTTTCTCGTCGATGTTGATGCGCTCGGGGTGGGCGAGGATGGGCTGATAGCCGCGGTCGAGCATGTGCTGCAGGGCGGGCAGGGTCCAGTCGGGCCAGCTGTCGGAGAACATGTCGCAGAGGACGCGGTTGGTGCCGGCGAGGGTGGGGATGGGGCGGGAGGCGAAGTGGTCGGTGAACTCGGGGAAGAGGCGGACCTCGGCGCCCGGCCAGATGGTGTAGTCGACGCCGCGGTCGGCCAAGGCGAGGCGGAGGTTGGCGACCCAGCGGTGGATGTTGGGGCCGTTGTTATCGGGGAAGAGCTCGCGCCAGACGTGGGGCGTGCAGACGGTGCCGACGTAGCCGGCCTGCTTGAGCTGGGCGATGGCTTCGAGCGATTCGTCGAGCGAGTCGCAGCCGTCGTCGACGGCGGGCAGCAGGTGGCTGTGCAGGTCGATCGGGCCGGCGGGCGGGGGCGTGGGGTCGGGGTGGGGCATGGATTGTGGGGATCGGCCCAACCGGGCGCTGCGCTTCTGATTGGCTTGGGCGGTGGGGTCGGGCGGGGTTGTTAAGTGGCGGTCGCGGGGGTGACCGGCTGGCCCCACTGGAGGGTATCGAGCGGCTGGCCTAGGGCGGTGAGGCGCAGGGCCTGGAGGGCGCACTTGGCGGCGCGGCTGCGGACGGCGTATCGGTCGCCGATGAGGTTGAGCAGCAGGACGGCGGTGGGGCGGTCGCGTTGGGCCAGGCCGAGGTAGACGGTGCCGACGGGCTTGTCGGGCGTGCCGCCGCCGGGGCCGGCGATGCCGGTGAGCGAGACGGCGAGGTCGGCGTCGGCCTTGGTCAGGGCGTTCGTCGCGAGCTGGTCGGCGACCTGTGGCGAGACGGCGCCGTGCGCGGCGAGCGTGTCGGCGGCGACGCCGAGCTGGGACTGCTTGAGGGTGTTGGCGTAGACGACCCACCCGCCGCGCACGGCGGCCGACGAGCCGGGCACGTCAGTCAGCAGGGACGCCACCATCCCGCCGGTGCAGGACTCGGCGGTGGCGACGGTGACGCCGCGATCGATCAACGCCGTGATCGTGGCTTGCTGCAGCGTGTCGTCGTCGCGACCGAAGGCGAGGTGGCCGAGTCGGTCGTGGATCTGAGTGAGTGTGTCGTCGAGCTCGCGCTGGGCCTCGTCGGCGTTGGGGAACTCGCTGCGGATGCGGATCGAGCAGATGCCCCCGGCGACGGTGGTGCCGACTTTGGGGTTGCGGTCGCGGTGCATGAGCTGCGGGCCGAGCAGCTCGGCGACGTGGGACTCGCCGGCGCCGAAGGTGTTGACCTTGGTGGTGAGGATGACGCGGGCGATGCCGGCGGCGTCGAGGCGTTGGCGGGCGTGGGGGATGACGGCGTCGTCGACCATGCCACGCATCTCGCGCGGGACGCCGGGGACGCAGAACACGTCGGCGTCGTGCAGCGTGGCGCGGATGCCCGGCGCGGTGCCGCGCGGGTTGGGGATGGGCGTCGTGCCCTCGGGCAGGGTGGCCTGGTCGCGGTTGCGGTCGGGCATGGGGCGGCCGCGGTCATCGAACCAGCGGCGCAGGGCGGTCAGGGCCTCGGCGTCCTCGACGAGCGGCTTATTCAGGGCGTCGGCCAGGGCCTGACGGGTGAGGTCGTCCTCGGTGGGGCCGAGCCCGCCTGAGATGACGACGAGGTCGGCGTCGCGGGTGGCGGCGTCGATGGCCCGGGTGATCGGGCCGAGCTCGTCGGCGACGGTCGTGTGCTTGAGGGTCGGGACGCCGAGCTCGGCGAGCCTGGCTGATGTCCAGGCGGAGTTGGTGTCGACGGTCTGGCCCAGGGCGAGCTCGTCGCCGATCGCGAGGATGATGGCACGCATGGGGACAGGGTAGGGGTGCCGACGGGACGGAGGTGGCGGAGGGTGTCGCGGTGTTGCGGTAAACTCAACTCATGACGAATGAAGATGTTGGCGACGAACGGGGGCGGCTGCTCGACGGCAAGGCGACGGCCGCGGCGCTGATGGAGCGGGTGCGAGGGTATGTCGCCACCATCGAGCAGCACGCCGGCATCAAGCCTTGCCTAGTCACCGTGCTCGTCGGTGACAACCCCGCGTCCGTCACCTACACCCGCATGAAGCGCAAGCGCTGCGAGGCGGTCGGCATGACCTCGCAGAAGGTCGAGATGGGCAACGACACGACCACCGCTCAGCTGGTCGACTGCATCACCCGTCTCGGCGACGACCCCGATGTCCACGGCATCCTGCTGCAGCACCCCAGCCCGCCGCAGATCGACGAGCGGGCCGCGTTCGAGGCGATCCCGAAGGTCAAGGACGTCGACGGCGTGACGCTGAGCAGCTACGCGGCGATGGCGTTCGGCCTGCCGGGCTGGCACTCGGCGACGCCGGGCGGGATGGTCCGCCTGCTCGACGCGTACGACCTCGACGTCACCGGCATGCACGCGGTGGTGGTCGGACGATCGGCCATCCTCGGCAAGCCGATGGCCGCGCTGCTGCTCGAGCGCAACGCGACGGTGACGGTCTGCCACAGCCGGACCCGCGATATCGCCGACGTCGTGCGATCGGCCGACGTCGTGGTCGCCGCGGTGGGCAAGCCCGAGTTCGTGAAAGGCGCGTGGGTCAAGGACGGGGCGATTGTGCTGGACGCCGGCTACAACGAGGGGAACGTCGGAGATGTCGAGTACGACGCGTGTGCTGCGCGGGCGAGCTGGATCACGCCCGTGCCCGGCGGCGTCGGGCCGATGACGATCGCGACGCTGATCGAGCAGACGGCGCTGGCCGCTGCCGAGCAGCTAGAGGTGTCCCTCGATGGCTGATCGAAGTCTTCCACAGATTTCACAGATGACACAGATTTGGTTAGAGCAGGTTTTGCCGTTCAGCAAGGTTGGACCCGAGGTACGCCCTTCACGCCCGGAGAGGGTGGGTTACGTCGTTGCAATGGCCTGCTGGTGTTTGATTGTTGGGGGGACGATTCTGACAGCTGTGAATGCGTTTGATGGAGTCGCTAAGTTTGCCGGTTTTTTTCTGGCGATTCTTGTACTTCTACCCTTTCAGTTGCTGCTCAACTGGCTGCTGCTTAAGCGACTTCGTTATCTGCGTCGATCTGTGTCATCTGTGAAATCTGTGGATAAGGAAAGCCACTGATGAGTCCAGCCGGTTCAACCGAATACGGCATCGACAAGCCCACGCTGGTCTGCGGGCGTACGGGTCGTGAGCTCTCACCCGGCGAGGCGTACGTCGCGACGCTGGTCGAGCTGAGCGAGGCCGAGCTGGAAGCGATGTCGCCGAAGGACCGGGCGCACCACGCGCTGGGGCTCAAGCGGGTCGACGTGTCGAGCGAGGCGTGGGACGCCCAGGCGGAGCACGAGGGTGTGTTCTGCTGGTGGAAGACGCACGTCCCCGAGGCCGGCGAGGTCAAGCGCAGGCTGCTCGTCGACGACGCTGCGCTGATGGTGCTGCTCGAGCGGCTGGCCGACGCGGAGAGCGAAGAGCGGCTGGCGTTCCGGTTCGTGCTGGCGTTGATCCTGCTGCGCAAGAAGCTGTTGCGGCATGATCGCACGGACAGCCGGGACGATGGGCGGTGGTGGGTGTTCACGCCGAAGGCGGACGTGAGCAAGGGCATCCTCGGGCGGTGGTCGGACAAACGCACGATCGAGGTGCGCGACGCGGAGCTGGATGAGGCGGCCATCGAGGCGGTGACCGAGCAGCTGGGCGAGGTGCTTGAGGGGGCGGTGGGTTGATCGGGCGATCTGGCGATTTGGCGATTTGGCGATTGCCGTCGCTGGTGGCCGGCGCGTTGCTGGTCGTCGTCATGTTGATGACGGGGTGTAAGTCGACGCAACAACCGCCCATCGCGCCGGTCGAGGCCGAGCCGGCGATGTCGCGGACCGAGGCACTTGAGCTGGTGCGTCGGCAGAACGCCAACGCCGAGGCGATCGACGTGGTGTGGTGCCGGCTGGGGATCAACCTGGAGTGGATCGAGGACGGCAAGCGCCGGAAAGAGTCGGGCGACGGCGTGCTGGTGTTTCGCAAGCCCGGCGAGCTGGCGCTGACGGTCGGCAAGCTCGGGCAGGAGGGGCTGTGGGCCGGGGGCGACGGCGAGCGGTACTGGATGTTCGACCTGCGGGAAGACGTGGCGTGGGTGGGCAGCGAGGCGGGGCTGGCGGCGGGTGGGTCGGGGCTGCCGCTGCCGGTGCAGCCGCGGGACGTGGCGCGGCTGCTGGGTTGGGATGCGATCGACGCCGCGGCAGTCGAGCGCGGGGCGGTGATGCCGCTGGGCGGGCGGGTGTTGATCGAGCCGATCGACGCGGCGGGCTGGTCGACGGCGCGGTACGTGTTTGACCCAGCGTCCACGCCGCCGACGCGGGTCGACCTGCTCGGCCGCGACGGCGCGTCGGTGGTGACGTCCCGGCTGAGCCGGCCTCAAACGGTGGCGGTCTCGGCGGGGCGGGCGGCGACGTTCATGACCGCGGTCGAGATCGCGATGAGCGACGGGTCGGCGACGATGACGCTCAAGCTGCGTGGGATCGAGACGGATGGCAGGCGCGTCCGATCGGGTGCATTCGATCTCGACCGGCTGATGCGAACGCACCGGCCGGATCGTGTGATCGATCTCGATGAGCGTTGATTGTGGCTGTCTGAGTTCTAGCCCGGCCCTTCGGGCCTCGGGCTAAACGGCGGCCGGCTCGGCGGTGGGCGCGAGCGTGAGGTTCTCGCCGTACTCGCCGGTGTCGAAGAGGTGAGCCTTGGTCATGTCGACCCAGAAGGTGACCTGCTCGTCCTCTTCGAGCGGCTCGGCCTTGGCGCGGGAGACGAAGCGGGCGGTCGTGTCGCCGACCGTATCGGCGAAGATGTCGACGGTGTTGCCCAGCGGTTCGACGACGTCGATCTTGGCGGGGATCTGGCAGTCCGGGTCGTTGGCGTTCTCGTTCTCGCTTAGGAACAAGCCCTCTGGGCGGATGCCGAGCACGACGTCCGAGCCGACCTTGCCGCTCAGCCGCTCGCGCCAGTCGGCGGGCAGGGCGATGTCAACGCCGTGGCCGACGAAGCGGGTCTTGCCGTCGCGGTCCTCGACCCGGCCGTCGATGAAGTTCATCGGCGGCGTGCCCAGGAAGCCGGCCACGTATCGGTTGGTCGGCCGCTCGTACACGGTCAGCGGCGTGTCGGCCTGCTGGATGAGCCCCTCGGACATCACGACGACGCGGTCGCCGAGCGTCATCGCCTCCTCCTGATCGTGCGTCACGTAGATCGTGGTCGTCGTCAGCCGCTTGTGCAGCTGCTTGAGCTCTGCGCGGGTCTGCACGCGGAGCTTGGCGTCGAGGTTGGACAGCGGCTCGTCGAAGAGGAAGACGGACGGGTCACGCACGATGGCCCGGCCGAGCGCGACGCGCTGGCGTTGGCCGCCGGACAGGGCCTTGGGCTTGCGGTCGAGGAGCTTGTCGATGCCAAGGATGTCGGCGGCGTTGCGGACGCGCTGGTCGATCTCGGGCTTCTTGAACTTGCGCAGCTTCAGGCCGAAGGCCATGTTGTTGTACACCGTCATGTGCGGGTACAGGGCGTAGTTCTGGAACACCATGGCGATGTCGCGGTCCTTGGGGGCGACGTCGTTGATGATCCGCTCGCCGATGCGCATCACGCCCGACGTGATCTCTTCTAGCCCGGCCACCATCCGCAGGGTGGTCGACTTGCCACAGCCCGACGGGCCGACCAGGACGAGGAACTCGCCGTCCTCGATGAGCAGGTCGATGCCTTTGACGGCCTCGACGTTGCCGGGATAGACCTTGCGGACGTTTTCGATGCTGACCTGTGCCATGCGCGCGGGATCTCGGGAGAAGGAATCGCGATGAGGTCCCGAAGTGTAACGCCTCGCGACCCGATCAGTTAAGGCACGCGGCGCGGGCGGTCGGATTGAAAGCGGTGGTCAAGCGGACCGGCGGGTCTGGCTGAACAGGCGGACCGAGGTGAGCGGCTTGTTGGAGTTGAATCGCTGCTCGAGCTTGCGGAGGGCTTCGATCTCGATCTGCCGGACGCGCTCGCGGGTGAGGCCGATGACCTTGCCGATCTCCTTGAGGGTCATGGGCTCGTCGCCCTCCAGGCCGTAGCGGAGGCGGAGGATGGTGGCCTCTCGGTCGTCGATCGCCTCGAGCAGTGCGTCGAGGACGTTGAGATCGTCGGCGAGGTGGACCTGCTCGTCGGGCGCGGCGGTGCGGTGGTCGGGCAGGGAGTCGTTGAGCGTCGGGGCGTCCTCGCGGCCGGCCGACTCCTGGATGGGCCGCTGAGTGGCTCGGACGGCCTTCTTGATCATGCCGAGCTTTTTGGGCGGCAGCTCGAGACGGTCGCCAAGCTCGCGCATGGTCGGCTGGCGGCCGAGCTCGTCTTCCAGGTCGCGGGTCGCGCGTTTCCAGCGTGTGATCAGCTCAACCATGTAAGCAGGGATGTGGACGGGCTGGACGGCGTTGATGAGGGCACGCTTGATGCCCTGCTTGATCCACCACGTGCCGTAGGTCGAGAAGCGGGCGCCCATGTCGGGGTCGAAGTTCTCGACGGCCTTCATGAGGCCGATGTTGCCCTCTTCGATCAGGTCCTGCAGCGACAGGCCGCGGTTGACGTAGCGCTTGGCGATCGAGACCACGAGACGCAGGTTGGCGCGGACCATGTGCTCGCGCGAGGCCATGCAGTTCTCGCCGATGATCTTGCGGCAGAGGGACTTCTCCTCGTCGGCGGTGAGGAGCTTGACCGCGTCGATGTCTTTGAGATAGACCTCGAGGTCGGATTTGACGCGGGTGGATCGTGGTGTCGCCATGCTGCCTCGGATAGGGCGGCGTTGCCCGAAGAGAGGATCGGCGGGGCGAGGGGGCGGGTTGAAGGGTGGGGCGTGGCGCGCGGATGACAGATGGCAAGCCGGACCGCCGGGGGCGGGTGCGTCGGTGGTCGTGGGTGGCGCGGTTGTGCCGGCTGGGCAAGCCCGCGCAGGGGGCGGCGGCTGCTAGTCTGGCAGGCATGCCCGATCTGCCGCCCGCCTCGACGTCTCAACCGATGTCGCTGCGGGCGTTGGGGGCGGGGCTGGCCGAGCCGATCGTCTCGCCGCTGCGGCGTTTCGGCATGGCGATGCGGGGTTACACCGCGGCCGACGCCCGCGGCGACGCGCTGGCGGGGCTCACGGTCGCCGTGATCGGCGTGCCCCAGGCGATGGCCTACGCCCTGATCGCCGGCGTCCCCGCCGAGTACGGGCTCTACACCCTGATCTTCCAGTGCGCCATCGGCTCGATCTTCAACAGCCAGCCGCTGCTCTCGGTCGGCCCGATCAACACCCAGTCGCTGCTGGTCGCCTCGATCGTCAGCCGCCTGGCCGGGGCGATGGGGCCCGAGTACGTCGCGATCGCGATCACACTGACGTTCCTCAAGGGCCTGGTGCAGATGGCCATGGCCGAGATGCGGCTGGGCAACCTCGTGCAGTACGTCAGCCAGTCGGTGATCATCGGGTTCACGGCCGGGGCGGGCGTGCTGATCGCGGCCAAGCAGGTGGACGGTTTTTTGGGTTTCAACGCGCAGCCGATCGACAAGCCGTGGCCGGGCCTGACGGGGATCGTGCAAGAGCTGTGGGGGCCGCCCGAAAGCCAGCCGTGGGGGCACTTCGATGAAACGAGCGTCTGGGCGGTGGGGCTGGGGGTGATGTCGCTAGCCATCATGATGGGCGGACGCATGATCTCTCGGTTCGTGCCCGGGCCGCTGATCGCGGTGGCGGCCTCGGCGACGATCGTGTGGGCGGCGGGCCTGACGCAGAACGACCTCTGGCTTGTTCGCGAGATCCCGACGTCGCTGGCCGGGGTGTTCTCGCTGCCGGACTTCACAGCGATCGTCGTGCACTTCGACGCGCTGCTCGCCGGGGCGCTGGCCCTCGCGCTGCTGGGCCTGTTGGAGGCGTACTCGATCGGCAAGAACATCGCCGGCAAGACGGGCACGCGTATCTCGGCCAACCAGGAGATGTTCAGCCAGGGCCTGACCAACTTCCTGACGAGCTTCCTGTCCTGCATCCCAGGCTCGGGCAGCTTCTCGCGCTCGGCGCTCAACCACTACGCCGGCGCGAAGACCGCCGTGTCTGGCCTGTTCAACGCCGGGTTCGTGCTGGTCATCTTCCTGGTGTTCGCCCCGGCGGCGAAGTACATCCCGATGTCCTGCATCGCGGCGATCCTGTTCGTCGTGGCCTACGGGCTGATCGACTGGCAGCACTTCCTGCGGCTGATCAAGGCCAACCCGGCCGACGGGGCGGTGTGTCTGGCGACGTTCGTGGCGACGCTGTTTGCGCCGCTGCAGTACGCGGTGTTCCTGGGCATCGCGCTGAACCTGGCGCTGTACCTGCGACGGGCGTCGCAGCTGCAGGTCAGCGAGATGGTCAAGCCGCGGGGCGGGCCGTTCGTCGAGCGCCCGCTGCGCGTGAGCGACGGGGCGGCGGCGAAAGAGGTGATGATGGTGCAGCTGGAGGGCAGCCTGTTCTTCGCCGTGGCCGACGAGCTGCAGGACCGGCTGAGCGACATCGAGCGGCAGGGCGTGCGGGTGGTGATCCTGCGGATGAAGCGGACGCACTCGGTCGACGCGACGGTCATGGCCGTGCTCGAGCGGTTCGTGTCGGCGATGCAGGCTCGCGGCGGGCACGTCGTGCTCTGCGGCCTGAAGGAGGCCACGCTGCAGCGGCTCGAGGCCTATGGGCTGGTCGGCCTGATCGGCAAGGCCAACGTCTTCCCCACGACCTACGGCGTGTTCGAGTCGGCCCGCCGGGCGCTCGGCCGCGCCCGCGAGCTGCTGGGCGCCACGGTCGATCTCGACGGCCTGCTCGACGAGCAAGAGCCCGCGAGCGTCCGGCAAGACCAGCGACGCGACGACGACGGGCGGTGGGCGTACCAGATCTGAGGGCAGTGGAGGTTGTAGGTGGTGGGGTGTAGGTTGTAGGCGTAGTCAGAAAACCGGTAGGGTGATTTGCGTTGAAAGGTCAGCCAAGCAGATAGCGTTCAACGGCTCCCTGACACGGCCTACAACCTACACCCCACCACCTACAACCTGAGTAAGCTCCGCCCATGCACCTGCTCTTCCACCAGACGGCGCTGGGCGACTTCGCCGTGGCGTTGCCGGTGCTGCGGGCGATGGCCGCGCGGGGGGACGCGGCGGTGGTCGGCCCGTGGTCGCGGATCGAGCTGGCGGCCGCGCTCGTGCCTGGCGTGCGGGGGATGGACATCGAGATGTTCGAGTTCAGCAGGCTGCACGTGCCCGGCGGGCCGAGCCGACTGAGCCCGCTGGTGGCCCAGGCCTTTGAGGCGGCCGAGCTGATCGTGAGCTTCATTGCGCCGGACGACGGCGACTGGGCCGACAACGTTCGCCGGCTTGCGCCGCAAGCCCAGCTCGTCTGCGTCCCGCCCAAGCCGCCCGAGGACTGGGCCGAGCACGCGTCGGCTTATCACGCCGCCATCCTGGATCGCGCCGGCGTCGCGGGCCTGTCCGACCCGACGCCGTCGGTCGACTTGCACAAGCCCGACGGCCCGATCGTCGTGCACCCCGGCTCCGGCGGCGTCGGCAAGCAATGGCCGGCAGAGCGCTTCGACGCCCTCATCGACCGCCTGCACGCCGCCCAGCCGCAACGCCCGATCCGCGTCATCGCCGGCGAGGCCGAGGCCGACCGCTGGCCGCCCGACCAGATGGAACGCTGGCGGGACAAGAACCACCTCACGATCACACCGACCGTCACGGCCCTGCTCGACGCGCTGCGCGACGCGGCCGTGTACGTCGGCAACGACGCAGGCCCGACCCACGTCGCCGCCCAGGCCGGCCTGCCGACCGTCGCTCTCTTCGGCCCCAGCGACCCCCGCGTCTGGGCCCCGGTCGGCCGGCGCGTGACCGTTCTCGCGCCCGATGCCCCGGCCGAGATGAACTGGTTGGACGTCGAGCAGGTCGAGCGGGCCGTGCTCGGCAGACTCGATACCTAGGGCTTTGCCCCGCCGAGTTTGTCGAT
>JBCCZA010000122.1:0-10495 GCA_039188455.1 Planctomycetota bacterium | reverse complement strand
GGGGTGGCGTTGCAGAGATCGAGCAGCAGGGGCATCGCGCCGTCGGGGTGCTTGTGGCGGTTGAAGGCGTGGCGGGCGAGGCGGAAGGCGGCGTCGGCGGGGGCGACCGGCTCGATCGTGAGGCGGTGGCCGGCGATGCGTTGGGGGAAGACGATGGCCGAGAGCGGGGCGGGGTCGGTCGCGAACGGCGCGGGGTGGCCGGTGTCGGCGAGGTCGGCGGGGGTGACGTAGCCGACCTGGCCCTTGAAGGCCTTGATGTAGTGCCGGCCGGTGCGGATCGGCAGGCCCATCGCCTGCACCGGCGGGAACGAGCCTGCCTTGACGCACATGGGCTTGGGGATCGGTTGGAGGCGGCGCGTGGCGGGGTCGATCGCGCCGAACTCGTCGGACATCAGCGACCAGCCGGCGGCGACGAGCGCGGCGGTGAGCGTCGACTTGCCCGATCCGGAGGCGGCGGCGAGCAGCAGGCCCTGCTGGCCGGACAAGCCTTGCTGGCAGACCGTGCCGGCGTGGAGCAGCAGCCAGCGGTCGACGGTGTCGATGATGCGCCAGTTGACCGCCCAGTCGAGGTACGGGACGAGGGCCTCGCGGGGGAGCTGGTCGAACATCGGGCTGCCGTCCGCGGTGATGGCCCACCGGGTTAGCGGGGTGGGGATGGCGTTGCGCCAGCGGTGGCGTTGGGGGACGGCGGCGAGGGAGACGGGTGGCGATGGGGAGCTGATGGGCGGATGGGCGGATGGGCGGTGTGTCCGCAGATGGCGGTACATCGCGGCGAGGTCGTCGATGCTCTCGCGATCGGGCGCGTGGAAGCGCACGTCGATCGGGCCGACGCGGTAGGTCGGGCAATTGGCGCGCGCGGTGTCGGGGGCGGCGTCAGGCATCGCCGGCGGGATCGGGTTCGGCGAGGAGGCGGTGGGCGGCCCAGAACGAGAGCAGGCTGAGGACGTCGTCGGTCGCTCGGTCCGCGTCAACGTCGAACGCGTCGGTGAGGCGGGCGACGACATCGGCCGCCGTGTCGGCCTGAGCCAGGGATCGCCAGACGAGGGCGGCGGTGGGGTTGAGGCGGAAGGACTCGCCGGTGCGGCGATGGAGCAAAACGAGCTCGTCGCCGGCGGGGGTGGCGTCGGCGTGCTCGGCCGGCCGGGGGCAGGCGAGGGCGGCGTCGGGGGCGAGCCAGACGGGGGTGGCGAAGGCGGTGGGCATCGGCAGGCTGGGTGCGGCTTAGCTGGGCGAGGTGGTGGACGCGGCGTTGGCGCGCGAGGCGGCGGCGAGCGTGGCGACGGCCGGCGCGACATACGCGGCGCGGCGGCCGGCGAGCTTGAGGAAGGCGCGGCGGTCGGTGGCGGCGGCCTTGCTGTCGGTCTCTTGGCTCGTGTCGCTGGGTTGCGACGTGGGCTCGTGGCTGGGATCGGGCATGGGTTGTCTCGACGGGCGGGGATCAGGCGGCGAGGGAGACGGTGACGGGGTCGCCGTGGCGGAGCTGGCGGAGGGCGACGAGCTTTCGGCCGACGACGCGGACGGTGGGCATGTCGCTGACGCCGAGGTGGGCGAGCGGGCCGGGCAGGCGGGTGAGGTCGCCGGCGTCGGCGGGGAGGGTGGCGACGGGCGTGCCGGGCGTGACGGGTCGGTTGGCGCACAGGGCGGGCGGCTGGCCGGAGTCGTCGGCCATGACCTCTACGGCGGGCTTCCACGGCCACAGTCGGGCCAGCGGGCGAGCGAGCGGCCGGGCGACACGCCACGCGTGGGCGGTCGCAAGCCAGCCGGGGTGACGATGCGGGTACCACCGAGCCATGTGGTCGCGGCCGGGGATCGCGATCGCGGCGGCAAAGCCGAGGGCGCGTCGCGGGTCGGGCGTGGTGAGCAGCGTGCCGAGCAGGTGTTTGAGCGGGCTGGCGTGATCGCCAGGCGCCCAACGGAGCATCAGCCGGTCGCGCCAGTTGCAGGGGGAAGCACGCAAGGCCTGCCGGCTGTCGCGCGGGATGAGGTCTGCAACCCCCGCGAGTTCGACACCGCGAACGATGGTTGGTGCAAGACGCCACGCCTGCGCGTCGTGGACGAGACGCTTCCAGTCGAGCGACGCCCCGGTCGCGTCGTTCCAACGTGTGATGTCGCGCCGCCAACGCTCACCGCAGCCGCCGTGCATCGCGACATGAGCCAACAGGTGCAACAGCATGTGCTCGTCGCTGGGTCGGCGGAGTTCGGCACGGCCGACACGCATCGGCACCGACGCGTCCCACCACGCCTCGTCGGGCACCGTCGACTGCAAGCGCAGCGGGCGGAAGGGTCGGACGTGCGGCTCGATCAGCACCGGCTCGAGATCGCCGACGCGGTACTCGAGCTCGTTGTAGTAACGCGGGCAGAAGTCAGGCGTCACCCAGGGCTCGAGCGGCTCGCCACCCATCTCGCCGAGCACCTCAACGGCCACCGGCAGGTCGGCCGGCCGGACGAGCACATCGATGTCGCGCATCGGTCGCTCGTCGGGCCGGCGGTAGACGGTGGCGAGCAGGGCCGCGCCCTTCAGCGCCATGACCTCGACACCGCGTTGCGCACAGCCGATCGCGAACCGCTCGAGCACACGCATCATCAGCGCGTTGCGGCTGCCGACGCCGATGTCCGGGCCGAGCGACGTGGCCGAGCCGTGCGGGGAGGCATCGCGGACTGACAGCGTGTGGGGTCGCATCGCAAGGTGTATCGGGCCGGTCGTGCCGTGGGCTGCACCGACCCCGATGCGATGCGGGCGTTGCAGACCGATCAGCGAGGGTTATCGGTCGCCGCGGCCGGGTTCGAGCGATGCAAGTGTCCCGGCGTAGGCGGCCAGCACGGCGGCGCTGCCCGCGACGACCAAGCCCCGCCACCCGCCATAGATCAGCGCCGTCGATCCGGCCATCACCAGCAGCGACATCGCCAGCAAGCACAGGAAGCGACGGATGATCATCCCCGCAACCCCGCGGCCCGGCCGTTCTCGGCGCCCCTCTCGCGAGTGAGGGCGACGGGCTCAGCGGGTCGCCAGTCGATCAGTCGCATCTCGGCCGACACCACGCCGCGCCACTCGTTGAGCCGAGGCTCGAACAGCACGTCGATGCGATCGCCCTGGCTCAGGTCGCCGACCGTCTCGGCCAAACCGTGACCGATCACCGAGATCGGCCCGCCGCCGTGCCGCACGGTCAGCGCCAGGTGCCCGCCGGTCTTGCCGACGACGCGCGGCGGGTTGAGCAGCTCGGCGCCGCGAGCCACCAGCGTCGGCCGACGATTGCCCCGGCCGAAGGGCGCGAACGCGTTCAGCCGTCGGCACGTCTCGATGCTCAGCTCGCCGGGCTCGGCGACGGCCTCGGCCTCGTGCGTCGGTTGCAGGTCCTCGACGGCCAGCGCGTCGTTGACCACCGCGACGAGGCGCTCGCGGAAGGCCTCGACACGATCGCTCGGCAACGCCAAGCCGGCCGCCATCGCGTGGCCGCCGTAGCGATCGAGCAGGTCGTCGCAGGCGGTCAGGGCCGAGTGGATCGAGACGCCCGGCACGCTGCGCGCCGAGCCGTGGGCGGTGCCGTTGTCGCGGTTGAGCATGATCGCCGGGCGGTGGTAGCGATCGACCAGCCGTGACGCGACGATCCCGACGACGCCGGGGTGCCAACCGGGCCCATCGAGCACGAACGCCCGACGATCGTCGGTGGCGTAGCCCTGCTCGGCGATCATGGCCTCGGCCTCGGCGAGCACGCGGCGCTCGACCGTGCGCCGCTCGTCGTTCACGCGCTCGAGCTCGGCCGCGAGTTCGGCCGCACGCGGGGCGTCGGCGATCGTGAGCAGTTCCAGCGCCTCCCGAGCGTGGCCCATCCGGCCGACGGCGTTGAGACGCGGGCCGAGCACGAACCCGACGTGATAGGTGTCGACGCGACGCCCGCGCAGGTTGGTCGCTTCGAGCAACGCCTGCACGCCCGTGAGTCGAGCGTGCTCGAGCTGTCGCAGCCCCGCCGCGACGATCGCGCGGTTCGCCCCGAGCAACTCGACGACATCCGCCACCGTGCCCAGCGCCGCTAGAGCAAGCAGATCAACCATCAGCTCACGCCAAGGCTCGGGCAGGCGATCGACGCCGCCGCAGTGCTCGCGGGCGATCTGCCACGCCAGCACGAACGCCACGCCTGCTCCGCTGATATCACCCCATGGGCAACCGTCGCCCTCCTCGCCCGCACGATCCTCCAGCCGAGGATGCACGACCCACTCGCTGGGCAACTCCCCCGACGCCGCGAACTGGTGATGGTCCGTCACGATCACCTCGACGCCCTCGGCCTTGGCAACGCCGCAGGGCTCGATCGCCGTAATGCCGCAGTCGACGGTGACCACCAGCGGTCGACGCCCGCCCGTCAGCTCGCCACGCCCGATCGACCGCAGCGCCTCGGCGTTGAGCCCGTAGCCCTCGTCCAACCGGTGCGGGATGTAGGTCGCGACCTCGGCGCCCGCCCGCCGCAGCGTGTGCCAGAGAATCGAGCAGGCGGTGACGCCGTCGACGTCGTAGTCGCCGTACACAACGATGGGCTCGCTGTCTGCGATGGCCCGGGCGATTCGGCGGGCGGCCGTCTCGCACCCCGGCAGCGTCGTGGGGTCGGGCAGATCGCCGAGCCTGGGGTCGAGGAAAGCCCGAGCCGAGTCGAGATCGGTGAGGCCTCGGGCGGCGAGCAGGCGCGCCTCGAACGAGCCGACGCCGAGCCCATCGATGAGCGCCGCCACCACCCGTGCGTCCGGCGGATCGTCGATCCGCCAGCGTGCCTGCTTCCGTGCCTCACGCATCGAGCCACTATACCCACCGCGTCGCAGGACTCGCCTTGCCGCGGCAACTCAGCCGATACCCTCGGACCATGCGTTCAGCCCCGCTCTTCCTTGCCGTCTTGCTGCTGCTCGTCGCCTTCACGGCGGCCGACGCGATGGCCAACCTTGGGCCGGTACCCGGGCCTCGCCTCGGCGCGATCAATCAGTCGCCCACCGTGCGTGTCCGCGTCGCCGCCGCAACGCCATCGATCCACCTCGCCGGCCCCCCGACGCTGGCCGTGCGCTCCGCAAGCGACGCCACTATCCCGCCCGTGCAGCTGCGCACCCCGGTCACGGTCGCCCGGCACGGCAACGCCTTCCTGCTCCGCGACGCCGCGGGTGCGGCGATGACCTGGCGTCTGCGATCGATGCACGTCGACTCGCCCTCCCCCCCGCCGCTGACGCTCAACGGCAAAGCCCTGCCCGGCCACCTGGTGCTGCACCCCGTCGACGTGCCGCCCGCCACCCCTGCTGCGAGACCCACGCCCGGCATCGACGCCGTCAACCATGTCGACCTCGAAGCCTACCTCCCCGGCGTCCTCTCGCGTGAGCTCTACGCCAGCTGGCCCGACGAGACCTACCGCGCCCAGGCCGTCGCCGCTCGGTCCTACGCACTCTGGGAACGGCAACGCAACCAGCACCGCACGCACGACCTCGAATCGACCGTCGCCTCGCAGGCCTACGCCGGCGTCACCGACAACCCGCGCGCCCATCGCGCGGTCGCCGCCACCCGCGGCACGGTGCTCGGCTACGACGGCCGCGTCGTCCCCGCGTTCTACTCCTCGACCGTCGGCCGCGAGAGCCAGGACGCCGCCGCCGTCTTCGCCGACCGCACCCCGCCCATCGCCCCCCTGCGCGGTGGGCCGCGCGGCGACTGGGACCGAGCCTCGCCGCACCATCAATGGCCGACCTTGCACCGATCGATCGACGACGCCTCGGCCCGCGTCCGCGCCTGGGCGGCGTCGGCCGGCCACCCCGCCAGCGCCCTCACCCGCATCACGCGCATCGACCCCATCCCCCACCCCGTGCCGCAGCCCCAAGCCCGCCTCCGCCCCGCCGGCTTCCTCGTACACGACGCCCGCGGCGCCGCCTATCGCATCACCGCCGTCGACCTCCGCCTCGCCCTCAACTACCCAGCGCCCCGCCTGCCCGCCCTGCCGCAGCGAGCCGTCCTCAAATCCAGCGACTGCCGCTTCACCATCGCCGGCCCGAACCTCGTCATCACCGACGGCTACGGCTACGGCCACGGCGTCGGCATGTCCCAGTGGGGCGCCCACGCCATGGCCAAGGCCGGCCACGATCACCGCGCCATCCTCAACCACTACTACCCCGGCGCGGCTTTAACTCGCCTGTATTGACACCCGCACATCCCGAACGAGCCTTCAATTAAAATAACCCGCTTTGATCATTTCGCGGGCGCGCAGAACGCAACTCCCAACGAAACGCATTAGCGTCGACATCGTGATACCTCTTACGCGCGTAGACCTCAATCGGTTCACGGTAGTGAAGTGACCCACTGTAAATGTCTCGTCGCTTGCGAAGCACAGGATCTGTTAGATATGTACGGAAGCTACCACGTTGATCGTCATCCTGTGGGTCAACAAATGTAAAACCAGCGTTCCCGGATCGCCGGTTCAGATCATAGATGTTCACCTTGGTTCTGAACCATTCACCCTCGTCTTCGATCATTCCCACAACGGCAAAATCTTCCAGGATCAAACGGCGCTCGCGTGCCGTGATTGGTAGAACCTCATCATCTGACTCGCTGATAACCGTAATAGTGGTGGCCAACTCATCAAGTGGCTCCGTGGCACGACGAAGAGAGCGATCGATCTTCTCTACGACCGCAACCGGGTCTCGATCGGAGTCTCGATATGGCACTTCATCGGCTAATCGACGTAAAGCCGCAGCCATCTCTTCGACCGTTGCATCGTCATCCTTGCTCTTCACATGTGTCTTGAATGCTTCTCTCCGAAATCGAGCCAACCGCCCCATAAGACTCTCGCCAGCCTTGACCGCAAGATGCCCTACGATCCCAGCCGCCGCTGCTTGAAAAACAAACTCCAGGACCACCTCGAGCGATCCCGGGCGAACTTCACGCAGTCGAACCTGAGCTCGTCGTGAGGGATCGTCAGGTCGCTTAAGGGTTAAACGCCCCTGCAGGTAGATATTCGAGGTCACTTCAATGAAATCATCCCATCCTGCCAGAGAATCGATAATGTCCTCTACTGGCAGACTATTGCCATCTGCTTCTCGCCCCCTGTAGACGATTCTTATCAATTCGCTATAGCGAGCTGCTGACGCCTTTCGATCAACCATTAACCGATTCCTCGATAAGTTGACTGGTTGGTGATGACGCCAATCTCAATACGATTTCTACTCCCGGTCATAAGTGTGAGGATAACCGGAAGCCAGGCTTAGCGGCAGGTCAAGCTGAATCCGGACCGCTATTTGCCGACCGCGACAGCACCCACCGCAGCTCCGCCCGCCGACCCGCCAGCATCACCGCGACATACGCCGCCGCGCCGCCGACCACGCACACCGCTAGCACCGCCGCGCTCCACCACCACGCATCGCCCACGCCGCCGCCCAGCGACCAGCGCAGCCCACCGGCCACCGCTGCCACGCCAACCGAACCGATCGCCGCCCACGCCCAGCCCCGCCACACGGCCCCGTCCACGACGCCGCCCCTCCGCCGCGACAACAGCACCACCAGCACCACCACCTGCAGCCCCGCCGTGATCGACGTCGACCACGCCAGCCCCGCCGCCCCCATCGGCCAGATCAACACCAGATTCATCGCCAGATTCACCGCCGTCATCGCCAGCGTCACGCGCATCGGCACCCACGCCTCGCCGAGCGCGTACCACGCCCGCGTCAGCACGTGGCTCGTCGCGTACGCCCACACCCCCGACGCGTAACCCACGACCAGCCACGCCACCGCCGCCGTGTCCGCCTCGGTGAACCGCCCGCGCTCGAACAGCACCCGCGCCGCCGGCTCGGCCACCACCATCAACCCCACCGCCGCCGGCAGCCCGATGAACACGCTCAGCCGCAAGCCCCGCCGCAGCGTGTCGAGGTAGTCCCCCGGCTCACCGTCCTTCACCCCCACCGCAGCCCGCGCGAGCGCCGGGAAGATCGCCGTCGCGACCGCTAGACCCATTACGCCCAGCGGGAACTGATAAAGCCGCTGAGCAAACGTTAGCCACGTAAACGCCTCATGCGCGATCGGATAGGCGACGCCGCCGAGTGGAAACCACGACATCTCCGACGGCCCGTCGGCGCTCGGACTCAGGCACAACGCGATCAAGCCATCCAGCACAGCATTCAGCTGAAACGCCGCCAGCCCGATCGCCATGGGCAGCATGCGTCGCCTCATCCGACGAAAACGCTCCTGGTCCACAGAGACCTCGGCGGCCTGCTCCGCGCCGCCGAGCCAGCTGTCACGGGATGCCCAGGCCAGCCACGCCAGTTGCACCAGCCCGGCCACCAAGACGCCGCCGATCAGCCAGCCCGCGATCTGCGTCTGCTGTCGCCAACCCAGCCACCACGCCAGCCCAGCCGCCGCGATCATCCCGCCGTTGAGCACAAGGGGCGCGGCCGAGCCGGGCAGGAACCGGCCCCGCACCTGCAAGATCGCGCCGAACACGGCGACCACGCAGACCATCGGCATGTATGGCAACAACAGCGCCGCGTACCCGCTCGCCAAGCCCGCCTGATCGCTCGCCGCGCCGCTGACTTGTGCCCACAGCAACGCGAGAAGGACGCCGCCAACAGCCGTGATCGTCACCAGCAGCACCGTCAGCCGACGCAACACCCGACGCGCCAGCGCTCGCGCCGCCGCCTCGCCCTCATCGCGCGCCTCGACATAGGCCGGCACAAACGCCGCCGACAACGCTCCCTCGCCAAACAACCGCCGGAACAGATTCGGCACCATGAACCCCAGCAGGAACGCGTTGCTCACCGTCCCCGCGCCCAGGGTCGCCGCCAGCACCGCGTCGCGCACCAGCCCCGTCACCCGGCTCAATAACGTCAGCCCCGCCACCACGCGCGCGTGACCCACAAACCCGCCGTTGCCCGACCCTCTCGCCTCGTCCGTGGTCGCCATCAATCGCTACCCCGCTCAGCCGCCGCACCCGCCAGCAGCGACACCCGCACCGCCCGTAGCACCGCCCACGCCCCGATCCCGACCGTCGCCCCCGCCAGATGCCACGCCACGTCGATCGGGTCTGGCCGCCACGCCCGCCCCCGCGCGTGCTGCGCCGGCTCGAGCACCGGCGCGACCGCCAGGGCCGCCACGATCCCGATCGCCGCCGACACCCGCGGCCGCGTCACCCCCGCCAGCGCCATCCCCCCCAGGCACCACACCGACACCGCCGCCCCCCAGAAGTGCAGCCAGCGATCGACCCCCACCTCGGCCACCCCGAACACCCGCATCACCGCCAGCGTGTGAGCGTTGCCGATCGGCAGCACCGCGAACAGCAGCGCCGTCGGCCCCGCCACCAGCGCCAGGCCCCGCGTCGCCGCCGCCACCTGCCGCCACCCCGCCGACGGCCGCGGCCCGAACACCAGCACCGCCGACCACACCCCGCACCAACTCGCCAGCACATCATCCCAGCCGATCTGCCGGTCGAACCACTGCTGCGTCCACTCGTCCAGCCCCGCCCAGGCCGTCACCCCGATCAGCACCACCCACCCGTTGACCGCCTCGCCACGCCCCCGCCCGGCCGGCCGGGCCCACCAAGCCAGCACCGCCAATCCGCCAAACGCCCCGGCGTGCAGCAGCTTGTCCAGTTGCAGGCCATAACCCAGGTCGTTGGGCCCCAGGTCCAGCCGCGGCCAGTGGGTCCCGACCGACAGCCCCGCCGCGTAGACGACCGCCAACGCCCGCCACATCCATGTCAGACCGGCCGATCGACTCACGGCGGCAGTATGGCAACCCCGCCACGCCACGCCATCCGCCCCCTGCCAACCTGACACGCCCGGCACCCCGTCCGACCCCGCCTGCCAACCTGACACGCCCGCCGACCGCCCGCCGCCGTTTCCCGCCCGGCCGGCTGGCATCCGGGTTGCCCCTGATGACCTCTCACCCGAATTCCCTCCGCACCCTCCAACAGGAGAGCCATCCCCCATGGCGGTCAAAGAACTGACGTTTGAAGCCGACGCTCGCCAGCAACTCCTCGCCGGCGTCGAGAAGCTCGCCGCAGCGGTCAAGTCGACCCTCGGCCCCCGCGGCCGCAACGCCGTCCTCGACAAGTCCTGGGGCGGCCCGACCGTCACCAAGGACGGGGTCTCGGTCGCCGAGGAGATCGAGCTCGCCGACAAGGACGAGAACATCGGCGCCCAGCTGGTCAAGGAGGCCGCCTCCAAGACCTCCGACAAGGCCGGCGACGGCACCACCACCTCGACCGTCCTCGCCGAAGCCCTCTTCAAGGAAGGCCTCCGCCAGGTCACCGCCGGCGTCGACGCCAACGCCCTGGTCCGCGGCATGAAAAAGGCCGTCAACGCCATCATCGCCGACATCCACAAGCAGTCCCGCCCCGTCGATGTCACCTCCAAGTCCGACATCGCCAACGTCGCCGCCATCTCGGCCAACAACGACCACGAGGTCGGCAAGATCATGGCCGACGCGTTCATGAAGGTCGGCAAGGACGGCGTCATCACCGTCGAAGAAGGCAAGAGCCTCGAGACCTACGTC
>JBCCZA010000121.1:0-10599 GCA_039188455.1 Planctomycetota bacterium | reverse complement strand
GCCTGCATCATCATCGACTCGACCAGGCTCGGCAGGTGGCTGTAGACGTTGTGCTCGAGCCCGCTGAGCCGCCCGGCCGCCAGCCACTCACGCGGCAGCTGCAGGTGATAGCTCAGCACGTCGTAACCCATCGCTTCCACGCGCCACATCGATCCCGGTGCGCACGCCGCCCCCACCGCGAGCAACCCGAGCCCGACGCCGCACCACGCCGACAGCCCCGCGCGATCCCATCGCCCCAGGCCGACGACCCCGGCCCGCCACTCGCGCCACGCCAGCGCCCCAGCCGCCATGCCCAACACCACCCACGCCCACGCCCAGCCGGCGCCGACCGCGCCCAGCGTCGCCGACGTCAGCCCCAGCCAGCCCCAGACCGCGACCCCGCACGCCACCGCCGCCGACCACGCCAACCCGGGCCAGACCCACCGCCGCACGGCCGCCGCGTAGCCCGCGATCGCCAACGCGATCGGCGCCAGCCAGCACCACGACCCCAGCGCCCGTTCGACAACGGCGGCCCAACGCCCGACGCCGAACGCGGGGCTGCCCTCGATTGCCAGCGGTGCCACGCCTCCCTGCACCGTCAGCCACGATGTCGCGCCGGCAACGACAAGCACTGCGCCCGCCACGGCCGCGACTCGTGTCGCTGTTGATCGATCGGTGATCGCCACGGCCGCAGCCTACGCGGAGCCGTCGCGTCCCGAGGCGCTCGGCGCCTTGCCGGCCTCGCGTCTTGGTGAGGCGAGCTGGTCGGGCAGGGTGAGGTCGGTGGTCGGCGGACGCCGCGTATGCGAATCCAGGCCGAACAGCCGACGCAGCGCCGCCGCGTAAAACCCCAGCGGCGCGTGCTCGCCCGCCTCGCGCATCTGCGTCAGCGGCACGTGCAAGAGCTTGTTGATCAGTCGGTGGTTGTGCTCGTCGAGCGCCCGGCGCACGGCGTCGCCATCCGCCGACTCGCCGCCGTCGATCGCCAGTCGGCCGGCGGTGCGGCGCGACTCGCTCTCCGCGAGCGCCTCGAGCCGGCCACGCAGTTCGACCACCATGCGGCCGATGTTGCGGTGCTGCAGGTCGCGATAGCACTGGGCCGCGGCCTCGGCGGCGATCTGCTCGCAACGGCGCACGGCGTCATCGCGGGTTGTCGAGTGGTCTTCAACGACGGACCGCAGGTCGTCGAGGTTGTAGAGGTAGACGTTGCGGAGCCCGCCGACGGCAGGCTCGATGTCGCGGGGCAGGCCGACGTCGATCACCACCAGCGGCCGCGCTCGCCGACGGCGGATCAGCCGGCTCACCATCTCGACCGTGATCACCGGCTGCGATGCGCCCGTGCCGGCGACGACCACGTCGGCCTCGACCAACGCCTCGGCCAGGTCTTCCCATGGCCTAGGACCGCCGCGTTCACCGGACAGCCCCATCGATGTGGCCAGCTCCGTCGCCCGATCCGGGCTGCGGTTGACGACCCACACCCGCCCGGCCCGGCCCTCGACCAGCCGTCGCGCCGCCGCCTCGACCATCTCCCCAGCGCCAACGCAGGTCACCGTCTTGCCCGCGATCGACTCAAACACCTGCTCGACCAAGTCCACGGCCACGCCGCCCACCGAGCGCCGGCCGGCGTCGATCGCCGTCTCGCTGCGAGCGAGCTTGCCGGCCGCGATCGCCGCCTGGAACGCCGCGTGCAGCGGCCCGTCGACGGATCCCGCCGCCACCGCCGCTGCGTACGCTCGGCGTACCTGGCCGAGGATCTGCGGCTCGCCGATCACCATCGAGTCGAGCCCGATGCACAGCCGCGTGAGGTGGAGCAGGGCCGTCTCCTGTTCCCGATGCATCAGCGAGGCCCGCACGGTGGCGTGGTCGGTCGCGGAGGAGCCACTCGCCAGCTCGGTCAGCAGCGACTCGACGTGCGGGACACCCGGGTCCTCGTGCGTCGGCCGGGCGACGTACACCTCGGTCCGGTTGCAGGTGGAGATCAGGGCGAAGTCGGCCGCGGGGAAATCTGCCCGCCAGCCGGCCAGCAAGTCGCCCAGCCGATCCTCGCTCACGGCAAGCCGCTCGCGCAGGTCAACCGACGCCGTGCGATGGCTCACGCCCATCATCATCAGCTTCACGAACCACCCCCCGCGGTCGATGGCAGCGACACGACAATTCCGTACACCACAACCAATAATATTACCCCAGCGATCGCCAGCCAAGCGCCGCGAGCACCCCGCATCGCGACCGATCGCCGCGACAGCATCGCCGCCGCGTAAGCCGCCCAAGCCGCCGACGCCAGCCCGACCTTCAGCCACCCCATCACCCCGCCGCCGATCGCCCCGGGCGACTCCGCCAGGATCGCCAGCCCGCTGACCAGACCGACCGTCAGCAGCCCGAAGCCCAGCGTCGCCGCATCGGCCGTCCACCGTTCCAGCCGCTCCAGGCTGCCCAGCCCCAACGCCCGAGGCCCCTCCCCGTGCCGCCGCAGCGACCGCTCGGCCCACAGATAGGCCAACCCGCAGGCCCCCGCGACCACCGCCGCCGCCGTCCCGGCGTACACGCACGCCAGGTGCACCCAGGACCACGCCTGCGCCACCGCGTTGAGCTCGAACACGCGGAACGTCCACCACGACGCGCACACCGCCCACAGCAGGAAGAACGCCAGCACCGGCGTCGCCAGCAGGGTCAGCCCCGGCAGCCCCGTCCTGACCCGCAGGAACACGATCGCCCCCGCCAGCAGCACGCACACCAGCAGCAGCCCGTGCAGGTGCGATGCCAGCGGCCGCCACTGCCCGTCCGCCACGCTCGCCGCCGCGAGCACGGCCAGCGAGCCCACGCCGATCGCCGCGACCAGCCCCGACGGCCCCCAATCACCGGCCGACCCGTGCGCGCCCCTGTCGCCCTCAAAACGTGCCGCTTCCGCACGGCCGGCACCCGTCGCCGCCCGCCAGCGCCGCACGGCCCACACCTCGGCCACCACCGCGCCCAGCGTCAGCAGCATCAACCACCAGGTCACCACGCCCGGCATCACGCCACCTCGCCCCGCGGCGCGGCCGCCGCCTTGACCGCGTCGCTCAGCAGCGACTCGTAGTACCCGGTCAACGCCTCGCGCCCGCCCTGGGCGAGACGCTCTCTGGCGATCGGCCCCGCCAGCTCGCGCAACACCGCCTGACGCGCCGCCCCGGCCGGCATGTCGCGCTGCACCCGCGCCCGCCAGGCCTTGGCCTCGTCGAGCAACCCGACCCAATCGCTCTGACCGATCGTCTCGGCCAGCTCGGTCGCGATGTCCCGCGCCGCGGAAGCCGAGGCCCCGCCGGTCTCGACACCGATACGCACCTCGCCCGCCCGCCGCTCGGCGACAAAACCGACCCGCCCGGCAGACGGGTCGCTGGCGCAGTTGCACCACACCCCCGCCACCGCGGCGTTTTCCGCGACACGAGCGTTCACCGACGCATCGCCCGCCGCCGCGACCACCAACCCGAAACCCTCGACGTCGCCATCGCGATACCCCCGGCGGTGTACCGCGCCGCCCGACGTCAACGCCGCGTCGCTCAGCACATCGTCCACCTCGGGCGCCACCACCGTCAGCACCGCGCCGCTTGTCGCGAGCGCCTCGCCACGCCGCCGCGCCACCACACCGCCGCCGACGATCAGCACCCCCAGACCGGCCACATCCAGCGTCGCCATCACGCTCACCGACCGACCCCCTCGGGCGACAGCGCGCCCGAACCCGACCCGTCCGCCGTCGCAGCACTCGCTCGCCGCGGCCGGCTGCTCGCCATCACCGCTCGGTGCCCCCACTCGCTGCTCACCAGCCGGAGCCAGCTCATCACGCGGAAGTGCCGCGGCACCGTCAGCTCGACGCGCGGCCGATCGATCAGCCGCTCGATCGCGCCCGCCACCGTCTCGCACGGGATCGCGTGCTTGGCGATCCGCGGCCATAGCTCGGCGTAGTCGCCCGCGTCGAAGAACTCGCTCGCCACCACGCCCGGGTACAGCGTGCTCACCCGCACCCCGCCGTCAACACCCTCACCGCGGTGCTCGCCATCCAGCGTCGCCCCCAGCGCGGACAGCGCCGCCTTGCTCGCCGTGTACGCCCCGTGCCCCCAAGGCGGCCCCTGCGCCGCGACCGACGCCACGTTCACGACCCGCCCCCAGCCAAGCGCCCGCATCCCCGGCAGCGCCGCGGCCATCAGCTCGGCCGCCGCGAAGTAGTTCACCTCGAGCATCGCCCGGTGGTCGGCCTCGCTCACCTCGCTCATCGCCCGGTACTGCCCCCGCCCGGCGTTGTTGATCAACGCCGTCCGCCCGGCCCGGCTCAGCTCGCCGACCCGCTCTGCGACCTCACGCCGCGCCCCCGCGTCCCCCAGGTCCGCCGCCAGCACCTCGACCTCCACCCCGTCGGCCTCACCGACCTCCCCCGCGATCCGCTCCCTTAGCGCTCCCAGGCGATCCGCCCGCCGCGCGACCAGCACCAGCCGGCCCGCCCGCCGCGCCAGGCGCACCGCCGCCGCCTCGCCGATCCCGCTCGACGCCCCCGTGAGCACCACGCTGTCCAGCCGCTCGGCCATCGCGCTAGTGTAAGGCCGGACCGACCCGAATCCCGACCACCCACCCCGCCATGAAGCACGACTACGCCGCCTTCGACGGACTGCCCTTCCTCAGCCCCGACGAGCTGTTCCCCAAGCCCGAGATCGTCGAGTTCCTCCTGCAGCACGGCCAGGACGCGCTCGACGCCATGCAGGAGCTCCTCGACCAGGGCGACACCGACACCGTCCAGCAGCTCATCGACGCCGGCCTGCTCGAGCCGGGCGAGGACGGCAAGGGCAACCTCCAACTCACGCCCCGCATGGTCCGCGGCCTGCAGCACCGCGCCCTGCTCGACATCTTCCAGGGACTCCGCGACGGCAACCGCGACGGCCACCCCACCGACGCCCCCGGCCGGGCCCCCGAACGCTCCGACGGCACCCACGCCTATCAGTTCGGCGACCCGCTCTCGGAGATCGACCTCGGCGGCACCATGCGCAACGCCGCCGCCCGACAGTCCGCCGACGGCCAGGGCTTCAAGCCGCCGCTCAACCTCAGCCTCGACGACATCGAGCTCTACCACACCGAGTCCACCACCGACTGCGCGACCGTCATCCTCATCGACCAGTCCGGCTCGATGATGCGCTGGGGCCGATTCCTGCAAGCCAAGCGGATCGCCATGGGCATGGCCGCGATGGTCCGCGGCAAGTTCCCGCTCGACACGATCGACTTCGTCGGCTTCTACACCCTGGCCCGACCGCTCAAGGAGGCCGACCTGCCGCTCGTGATGCCCAAGCCCGTGAGCATCCACGACTACCAGGTCCGCCTCCGCGCCCCGCTGCAGCAGGCGCTGGAGAACGAGGATCGCATCCCCCTGCACTTCACCAACCTGCAGATGGGCCTCCGCGAAGCCCGCAAGATCCTCGCCCGACGCTCCGCCGCCAACAAGCAGATCTTCGTCATCACCGACGGCCAGCCCACCGCCCACATCCAGCCCCCCCCGGAAGCCGTGCAAGACACGCCGGGCGATCTTTCCGGGGGCGAGATGCTCTACTTGCTCTACCCGCCCAGCGAGAAGACCGCGACCATCACCCTCGAGGAAGCCCACAAGTGCCAGCGCATGGGCATCCGCATCGCCTCCTTCGCCCTCATCGAGGACTACTACGGCATGGACTGGGTCAGCTTCATCGAACGTATGACCCGCCTCACCAAGGGCATCGCCTATTACTGCACAAGCGAAGACCTCGCCTCCACCGTCATCGAGTCCTACCTCACCGGCAAGAAGAGCAAGTCGTTCATCCACTGATCGATCAATGGTGCCCGTGAAGCGCGTCCAGCATTTAACGACGCGACTTGTCGCACGAACGGCATTACGCTTCCTCCTATGCACCTCGACGCCTTCCCCCTTGGCCCGTTCCAGACCAACTGCTACGTCGTCACCCACGGCGACGCCTGCCTTGTCGTCGACATCGGCATGGACCCCGAGCCTTTGCTCGATCACCTCGCCGAGCAATCGCTGACCCCCGAGCGCCTCGTCCTCACCCACGCTCACAGCGACCACATCGCGGGCCTGGACCTGTTCCGCGAGCGCTACCCCGACACGCCCGTGCTGATCCACCCCGCCGAGCAGGCCTGGCTAGCCGACCCGTCGCTCAACCTCTCGCTCGCTCTCGGCCAGCCGATGACCTTCGCCCCCGCCGACGAAACGCTCGCCGACGGCGACACCGTCCCCCTCGGCGACACCGCGTTCCACGTCCTGCACACCCCCGGCCACTCCCCCGGCAGCATCACCCTGCACTGCCCCGACCACGGCCTGGCCCTCGTCGGCGACACCCTCTTCCGCGAGTCCGTCGGCCGCACCGACTTCCCCACCTCCGACGGCCCCGCCCTCATCGCCGCTATCAAGGACAAGCTCTACCCGCTGCCCGCCGACACCGTCTGCCACCCCGGGCACGGCCCCAGCACGACCATCGCTCACGAGCGGGCGCACAACCCTTTCGTCCAGGATTAGCTCCCCTCGACAACGCTCACTCAAGTGGTGGTCGGCGACTCCAGCGGCGAGTTCGTGACCATCGCCAGCAGCATCGCCGCGAACACCACCCCGATCGCGAGGATCGCCACGATGGCCAGCGCCATGTTTACCCGCGCCCGCGCCCCGCGGTTCCACGCCCGCGCGGCCGGCAAGACGACGAACACCCAGATCAACCCGATCGCCCCCAGGGCGAAGATCGCCGCGACCGTGATCGTCACCGGCGTCGGCTGGATCGCCACCTCGAACACGTTGCTCTGAGCCAGCGCAAGCGGCATCGCGCATCTCCGAGAGTCGCTAGTCCAGCCTCAGGCTACCACTCACGCGGCGGGGCGTCACCGCCAACTTGAGGCACGGGACCGTTTCATCGATGCGGCCGTGATCGGTCCGTCTTTCGGGCAACTACTCCGTCGACGCCAGGTTCGTCTGCAGCACGGCGCTGGCGACCTTGCCGCCGCTGTCGGGGAAGACGAGCTTGACCGTCGTGTTCTCCGCGAGCACCTCAGCGGGGACGGGCACCTCGATCATGCCGAAGAAGCGCGGCCGGCCTTCCTGCACGCTGCCGGCCCAGTCAGCGGGCACCTGAACTTCCGTGCCGTTCACCCACGCCTGCGGCTGCAGCGACGAGCCGGGCAGGCGGCCGATGCTCAGGCGGAGCTTGGCCTCGCCGTCACCGGTCGGGACGTTCTTGTAGGTGAACTCGATGGGCCGATCGGCCTCGATCTCCTCGAGGTAGTTCTCGGCGTAGACGCGGGTTTCGAGGACCGTGCGGTCGGCGTCGAAGGGCTCGCGCAGGTCGAGGATCACGGCGGCCGCCTCGGTGGGGTCGATCGTGATCTCATCGGGCAAGCCGTAGAGCACTTGCTCGCCGAGCAGCGGCGCGCCGTCGCGCGAGCCCAGCGTCCGCAGGGTGACCTTCGCGAGGTCCAGGCCGTCGAGGCCGTTGAGCGCGACGGTGCGTGGCTCGCTATCCATGTTGTGGATCACGAGCGTGTGGCGCAGGCCGTCGGCGAAGTAGTGCGTGCGGATGTCGGGGTCGTCGGTCGAGGCGACACGCCGCTCGCCGTTGATCCCCTTCCAGAAGCGGTAGAACAGCTCGATGCCGGTGGTGACGTGGGCGTCGCCGGACCATCGGTAGAGCAGGAAGTCGGACGGCGGGTCGACGGGGCCGCTCTCGGCGTCGGCGCCGTACTTCCAGGTCGCGAAGCCGAGGATGAACGGCACGGTCTTGATGAGCCGATCGGGGTGATCGAGGTACATCATGAGCATGCCGTTGAACGAGCCGAGCAGGGCGCTCTCGCGGCGGAGCCGGTCGGGCCAGGCCTTGTCGTGGTCGTTCTGGATGAGTCGGCCGTACTCGGTGATGACCTGCGGCTTGGCGACGCCCCACTTGATGTAGCTGTAGGCGTCGATGAGGTCCATGATCGCGACGACGTTGCCGCCGGTGCGTTCCGCGTGGGTGCCCTTGACGTTGACGCCGTCGTAGAGGTGGGTGGCGAAGAAGTCCATCTCGTCGCCGGCGACGTCCATGAACATCTTCTGCCAGTCGTTCCAGTGGCCGAAGTCGCGGCCTTCGACCTCGGCCCACGCCGCGGAGTACCCGCCGATGAGGATGTCGTCGTCGGGCAGGACCTCGCGGATACGCCGGGCGGTGACGAGGTGGTGGCGGGCCATCTCCTCGGCCGTGGTGCCCATCTTCTTGGCCTTGACGAAGGGCTCGTTGAACACCTCGTAGTAGTTGGGGCGGGTCTCGTCGGTGTAGAAGTGCTTGAGGAACTGGGCGGCGAACTCGGCGGCGGCCTCGGGCGAGCGCGGGCCGAACTCGGCGAAGTCGTTGCCCGGCAGGCCCATCATCCATTCGGGGTGGGTGCAGAGGACGACCTCGCTCATCGACTCGGGGCGGTAGCGGTGCGGGTCTTTCGCCATCTCGGCGCGGGAGGCCTCGCCGGCCTCGCGCATGTAGTCGATGTCGGGCATGTCCGGGTTGTCGGGGCCGGCCGGGGTCGCCTTGAGCTGCGCGGACTGGACGCCGCCGTCGCGGCCGTAGTGGGCCTCGAGCTCTTCCTCGATGTAGCGGAGTTTCTCGTCGTCCAGGTCGGGCTCGCCGGGCGAGGCATGGATGGTGATGTACTTCTCGCGTTCGAGGGTGGTGATCCCGCCGATGGAACGCACGGTCGACGGGTCGACGGTGAGCGTGACGGGGTCCGCGACGGTCGTGGCGGCGAGGCCGATGGACAGTGCGAGGGCGGCCAGCGTTGCTTTCATCATTGGATCTCGGATCGAGCTTATTGCGTCAATTGCGGATGCGGGTGCAGCACGGGCGGCATCTGAGCGCGGAAGGCGTCGTAGTCGCGGGTCATCTCCTCGAAGACCTCGGGATGCTGCTCGGCCAGGTCGGTCGTCTCGCCGACGTCGTCCTTGAGGTTGAACAGCTCGCGCTGGTCCCCGTACGAGACCATCTTCCACGGCCCGCGGCGCATCGATCCCTGGTCGTACCACCACCAGTACAGCGTGCGGTCGTCCAGACCGTCCTTGTCACCGTTGAGGTAGGGCAGCAGGTCGACACCATCGAGCTGTGTCGTCTCCGGGACCTGGGCCCCCGCGGCGGCGGCGAAGGTGGGGTACAGGTCCATCGTGCTCACCGGGTCTTCGAACACCTGTCCGGCTTTGATCTTGCCCGGCCAGCGGATGATGTAGGGCACGCGGATGCCACCCTCGTAGAACGACCCCTTGTAGGCCCTCAGCGGGCCGGCGCTGCCCAGCAGCTCGCGTGGCCAGTCTTCGGGCCACTCGACGCGATAGGCGAACGACGGGCCGTTGTCGCTGGAGAATGCGACGATGGTGTTGTCGGCGATGCCCATGCGCTCGAGGGCGTCGAGGACGCGGCCGATGTTCTCGTCCATCGAGATCATCATCGCGCCGTAGAGCTTGGTCGCTTCGCTCTCGAGGTGGGCGACGCGTGGCTTGTACGCGGCCTTGGCCTGCATCGGGCTGTGCGGCGCGTTGAAGGCGAGGTAGAGGAAGAACGGCTGGTGGGCGTGGCGTTCGATGAAGTCGACGGCCTGCCGGCCGAGGCGGTCGGTCAGGTACTCGTCGCCTACACGCTCGGGGCCCCAGATGATCCGCTTGTAGCCGCGGTAGTGTCGGACCTCGCCGACGCCGTCGTAGTAGCCGGTTTCGTCGGGGAAGTAGTCGCCGCCGAAGGTCATGGGCGACCAGGTCTCATCGAACGTGGTGTTGGGGTAGAGCGGGAAGTTCGACTTGCCGACGAGCGCGGTCGCGTAGCCGGCGGTGCTGAGCGCCTGGTTCATCCAGAGGTGGCCCGAGGGAATTCGATTGCTCTCGAACGTCTCGTTGGGCCAGCTGGGGATCTTCTCCCAGGTATCGCGGTTGTGCTGGACGCCGAAGCGTTGCTGATACGCGCCGAGCATCAGGCCGTATCGACTGGGCCCGCAGCCGGGCGCGGTGACGTACCCGTCGGTGAAGCGCACGCTCTCGGCGGCGAGGCGGTCGACGTTGGGCATGGGGACGAGGTTGGTGTCCCCGTAGGACCCCGCGCAGCCGTAGCCCATGTCGTCGGCGTAGATGAGGACGATGTTGGGCGGCTGGGCGTGGGCGAAACCCAAGCCGCAGCAGGCCAAGAGCGCGACCGAAAGTATTCTGCGGATAAGCATGGGAAAGACTCCTGCGTGAAGCATCAAGGTGTTGGTGAGTTCGGGAGTGTGGGGAGCCATGCAGCGGACACCTGCGCCGCGAGGCGTGCACGGAAGGCTTCGACCGTGTCGGCGTGGTCGGGGTCGCCCGCCAGGTTGGTCCACTCATGCGGGTCGCTGCGGTGGTCGTACAGCTCTTCGCCGCCGTCGCGGTAGCGGATGTAGCGGAAGTCTTCGGTGCGCAGCGACCAGTTGTGCTGGTCGTCTGACTTCACCCAACCGCCGGAATAGAGGAACGTCAGCGCCGCGTCGGGGCCGTCCCACGTGCCGTTCTCGGGGTCTTCGAGCAGCGGCTTGAAGCTGTGGCCGTCCAGCGGCAAGCCCTTGTCGGACATTCGGGTGTCGCCTTCGAGGCCGCAGAGATCGATC
>JBCCZA010000120.1:0-10607 GCA_039188455.1 Planctomycetota bacterium | reverse complement strand
CTCGGGGTCGAGGTTCAGGAGGATGCGCAGGCGGTCGCGGGAGTAGTGCTCGTTGTCTTGGAACTGGTAGATCTCTTCCTTGATCATGAAGTCGTCGATGTCGCCGAAGACGGGCTTGTTGACGGCGTGCTCGGGGTCTTCGACGACGATGGTGACGTTCTGGTCGCCGTGCCAGGGGTGGCCGCCGAATCGGCCGCCGATGGCCTGGCCGTAGCCGTGGTGGCCGTAGCAGGCGTCGGTGGCGGCGTGGATGCCGACGAGGCCGCCGCCTTGCTCGACGTAGTCGATGAGGTTGTTGGTCAGGCGGTCGTTGCGGGCCTTGAGCGCGGCCCACTCTTCGTCGGTGAATTGGTCGCGGATGGAGACCCAGTGGTTGTCGCGGGGCATGAAGAGGTTGCCGCTGGCGTTGAGCAGGACGACGGTGTCGAAGGTCTTGAGGGCCTCGGGCTCGAAGTTGGCGGGGTCGTCGCTGGCGATCGCTTCGTACGCGCCGGTGGCATCGCCCATGCGGGTGAGGGCGAAGAGGCCGGTGGGGATCGAGCCGTGGCGGAAGCCGGCGGTCGCGCTGTACAGCAGCACGCGGCGGGGTTCGGCGGGCTCGACGATCGGCTCTTGCGGGAGGGCGGCGGTGATGTTCTTGGCGTGCTGTTCGGGGACGGGCTTGTCGTCGTAAGTCGGGGCCCAGTCGACCTCGACCGACTCGGCCGAGACGGCGACGGCAAGCAGCAGCATCGCCGGGCAGCACCAAGGGGAGAATCGTTTCATGGGAACCTCAAGAGAGCACGCGGTTTTGATTCACAGATTGCACGGTGTGAGACACGCTGAGAGTCGGACTAAATGGTATCTCGGTTTTATGGTGTGCGGGCTTGTTCGCGCATCTCGCTGCGGCGCATGGGCATGGCGTCGATGGTGCCGAAGAGTTGGTTGAGGGCGATGGGCCGGTCGGCGCGGAGCTTGACGCCGGTGTCTTTGCCGATGAGCAGGGCGGCGAAGGGGCTGTCTTGGTCGACGCGGTACTGGCGGCGGAGATCGGCGGGGGTGACATTGACGGGCTGGCCGTTGGCGGTGACGGCGTCGCCGACGGCTTCGATAATGACGAGGTGGCGTTCGACGAGGCCGGCGGGGTCGGCGTTGAGGGCGTGGCGTTGCTCGGCGAGGGACGGGTCGTCGGGGTCGTTGGCGAAGAGGACGACGAGACGGTTCCGCCAGGCGTAGGTGGATGTGGACCAGGCGGGGTCGTCTGGGGTGTCCGCGGGGGCTGGGCTGTCGGGCGCGGCGGTCATGGGTTGGCAGGCGGCGAGGGTGATCGCGAGCAGAGCGGCGACAGCGGCGGGGAGGCTTGTCATCTTGAACGGTAGGCGTGGACCCAACCGGGCGCTGCGCTTCCGGTTGGCTTGGGGAGACCGGGGCCCTGCGGGCCGCCGGCTAAACGAGGTGTTGAGCGCATGAAAAACCCCTCGGGGGCGAGGGGTGGATGCCCGGGAGAGGATTCGAACCTCCAAGGAGTTTTACCTCCACCGCGACCTCAACGCGGCGCGTCTGCCAGTTCCGCCACCCGGGCAGGGTTGGGTTTGGCGAGCCGCGAAGTGTAACAGGCCGCGTAGCGGGGGGGTAGTCGCTAGGCTCTGGCCGCGATGAGCGTGAAGGTGAGCAAGTTCGGCGGGTCGTCCCTGGCGGACGCGGCGCGGATGCGGCGGGCGGCGGCGATCGTGCAGGCCGACGCGGATCGGCGATATGTCGTGCCGTCGGCGCCGGGGAAGCGGTCGGGCGAGGACCGGAAGGTCACGGACCTGCTGTACACCTGCCACGACTTGGCCAAGCAGGGGCTGAGCTTTGCCGAGCCGTGGGGGTTGGTGGCCGAGCGGTTCGAGGGGATCGTCGCCGAGCTGGGGTTGGACGTGCCGATCGACGGCTGGCTCGAGGCGGCTCGGGCGGGGATCGACACGACGGCGGCGAGCGGGCCGGACTTTGCGGCCAGCCGGGGCGAGGCGATCAACGGGAAGGTGCTGGCGGCGCTGCTGGGCTGGGAGTGCGTCGACGCGGCGGAGGTGGTTTGGTTCGGGCAGCGTGGTCGGCTGGACGAGGCGCGGACGTACCGGGAGCTCGGCGAGCGGCTGCGTGACCTGGGGCGGGCGGTGGTGCCGGGCTTTTACGGGCGGATGTCCGGCCCCGGCGGCGTTGGTGAGGTTGCGGGGCCGGCGGGGGTGAAGACGTTCAGCCGGGGCGGATCGGACGTGACGGGGGCGATCGTGGCGCGGTCGGTGGGGGCGGCGGTGTACGAGAACTGGACGGACGTGCCGGGGCTGTTGATCACGGACCCGCGGATCGTGCCGGGGGCTTATCCGATCGAGGTGGTGACGTACAAGGAGCTGCGGGAGCTGAGCTACTCGGGGGCGCGGGTGCTGCACGAGGACGCGGTGTTCCCGGTGCGTTCGGCGGGGATCCCGGTGCGGATCCTGTCGACGCTGGAGCCGGGGGAGCCGGGGACGATGATCGTGGCGGCGGCAGACCCGATGGCCGAGCCGGTGTATGAGATCACGGGGATCGCGGGGCGCAGCGGGTTCACGGCGTTCACCATCGAGAAGGCGATGATGAACTCGGAGATCGGGCTGGGGATGCGGGCGTTGTCGGTGCTGGACCGTCACGCGATCAGCTTCGAGCATATGCCGTCGGGTGTGGACACGATGACGCTGGTGATCGACGACGCGTATTTCGACGGGGCATCGGCGGTGATTGCGCGCGAGGGGCTGGTGGGTGAGTTGAAGGCGGCGGTCGATGCGGACCTGGTGGACTTCGACCCGTCGATCTCGCTGATCGCGACGGTCGGCCGGGGGATGAAGCGCAAGCCCGGCATGGCGGCGAAGCTGTTCGCGGCGCTGGCCGATTCGGGGGTGAACATCCGCATGATCGACCAGGGGTCGAGCGAGCTGAACATCACGGTGGGCGTGGACGACGCGGACTACGCGGGCGCGGTGCGGGCGATCTACGCGGCGTTTGTTGGCGCCGTCGATGCGGTGAGCGGCTGATGGACCCGGCGACATTCAAGTTCTTGGTGTTCACGGTGTTTAACGCCGCGACGCTGGTGGCGGGGTACGTGGCGTTCCATCGCGGGTGGCTGAGCCAGGCGTTCAGCCGGCGGCTGCACGTGTTCACGGTGGTGGTGCTTTGGGCGGCGATGAGTTTCTTGTGTGTCTGGTCGGTGCCGTTGTCGTGGTCTTCGCTGTGGCTGGCGGTGTTCCCGACGGTGTTGATCCCGGTGGGCGTGGTGTCGGCGTTGGGGGTGGGTTGGATGCTGCGGCTGCCGCGGATGTCGCTGGCGGTGGCGATGGTGTCGGCGGGGCTGAGCAACACGGGGTTCACGCTGGGGTCGTACCTTTGTTACTGCCTGTTGGACGACGGGGAAGGGGCGGGGGCGGCGGCGCTGGCGATGGGGGTGGCGATGGTGACGGTGATGCAGGTCTCGGCGATCGCGATGCTCTACCCGCTGGCGAGCCACTTCGGGACGGCGGAGGATCGGCGGGATGTGTGGCGGCGGGTGCTGCTGAGCTTCTGGGATGTCCGGGCGATGCCGCTGTACGCGGGGGCGGCGGGGCTGACGCTGAACGTGCTTGGGGGTTCGAGCGTGCCGATGCTGGCGGCGCCAAGCGGCTTGCTCGATACGGGGTGGGTTCAGGCGTTGATCTACGCGGGGGCGTTTGGCGCGATGTTCGGCGTCGGGATGAACATGCACCCTTGGGAGGCGTTGCGGGCGTGGCGCGATCAGGTGACGCTAGCCGTCGTGAAATTCGCGGTGTTCCCGTTGGCGACGCTGGGGTTGCTGTGGCTGACGATGCTGACGTGGCTGCCCGCCGAGGGGTTGATGGCGGAGATGCTGTGGATCGAGGCGTTCATGCCGACGGGGTTGATCGGCGTGATGATCGCCAACATGTTCCACCTGGACGCGCGGCTGTCGGCGAACCTGTGGCTGGTGAACACGGTGGCGTTCTTGGTGGTGCCGTTGCCGGTGTTGATCTGGGTCTATGGGTGAGCGCGACGCGACGTAGACTTCGCCAGATGCAAACCGAGGGCACGATCGATGAGTTGATGGAGGCGGCCAGCCGGGCGTTGGTGGCGCTCGACTATGTCGGTTGCGAGCGGCGGTGCGTGGAGGCGTTGGGCCTGGCGGAGGCGGCGGGGGAGTGGGCGATGGTGGCGGCGATCGTGCTGCCGTTGCAGGAGGCGCGGCGGCAGCGACGGATCGTCGCGACCGAGGGCGTGCTGCGGATCGGCGAGCCGGGGGATGGGGTGTGGCCGGGGTCGTGGCGGGCGCAGGGATCGGGGTGGTGGGTGGAGGTGAGCGAGGCGTCGGTTCGGCGGGTCTCGGCGGCGCGTGCGGCGATGCGCGAGGCGGGGGTTTTGGGCGAGGTGATGTCGGCGGTGGAGCGTGCGGGGGCGTGGGTGGTTTGCGGAGAGTCTTCGGGCGGAAGGGTGCTCGAGGTGGTGGTCGATGCGCCGGACTGGGCGTGGCTGGGTAGCGAGCTGGGGCCGGAGGACGCGGCGCACGACGCGGCGGCGGCGTGGCTGATCGAGGCGAGCGAGCGGCTGGGGGACGCGGCGATCGCGGCGGTGGATGAGCCGATGGGGACGGTGGAGCGGGTGAAGGCGATGGAGGCGATGGTCGGTGTGTTCGACGACCACGAGAAGCTGCACCAGGCGTGGGCGGAGGCGGCGCGGGCGGCGGACGCGGCGGGGTTGTCTCGCTCGGCGGGCGGTGGGGCGTGAGTCGTCGGGGGAAGTCGCGTCGGCGTGGGCGGCGGCTGTGGCGATGGGTGGGGCTCGGGGTTTTCTCCGTGGTGGTGTTGGTGGTTGTCGTTGGCGGCGTGGGGTGGTGGCTGCTGCGGAGCGAGCCGGCGGCGTGGGCCGAGGCGGGCGAGGAGGTCGATGAGCTGCCGGACGCGGCGGAGATCGCGGCCCGGCTGGAGGCGTCGATCCAGGCGGGTATCACGCGCCCGATTACGCCGGGAACGACTCGGACGCTGGAGATCCCGATCGACGCGGCGAACGCGTGGCTGGAGACGCGGCTGGGGCTGTGGCTGGCTGCGATGGAGCGCGAGCTGCCGGGGCAGGTGTCGGCGATGCGGTTCGCGGCGCGGCCGGGGGTGGTGACGGGGATGGTGCTGCTGGAGCACGAGGGGCATCAGCAGGTGATCTCGGCGGACGCGACGGCGCGCGTGAACCCCGATGGGACGATGACGGCCGAGCTGCTGGCCTTGCGGCTGGGTCGGTTCCCGATCCCGCTGAGTTTCGTGGTCGATCGGCTGGAGGACATGAGCCAGCAGGCGGGCAGCCGCGTGGGGTATCAGGCGGGGGCTTACCTTCGAGACGGTGCGGAGGCGAACGGGCACACGTTCCCTGTGGTGGGGCCGTTGCCAAACGACACGCGGGACCTGCGGATCACGGGGTTCACGATCGAGTCGGATCGCGTGCTGGTCGATGTGGTGCATGAGTAGGCCGATCGGGCCTAGAGTGAAACGCATGGGACACGAGGCCAACAGTCCGTCGCGGATCGTCGTCGGCATCACCGGCGCGAGCGGGGCTCCGTACGCGCGGCGGACGATCGAGTTGCTGGTCGCCGGCGGGGTCGAGACACACGTGGTGGTGTCGCCGCTGGGGCAGCGGCTGCTGCGCGACGAGCTGGGGATGGAGGGCGTCGACCCGGCGGCGTTGGCCGGGGTGGATGAGCCGCCGGCGAACCTGATCCTGCACAACCCGCGCGACGTGGGCGCGACCATCGCGTCGGGGAGCTTTGCGCACGACGGGATGGTGATCGTGCCGTGCTCGTCGAACTCGCTGTCGGCGATCGCCAGCGGCCAGGCGCAGCACCTGATGCACCGGGCGGCTCACGTGTGCCTCAAGGAGCGTCGCCGGCTGGTGCTGGTGCATCGCGAGACGCCGCTGAGCCTGGTCGACATCCGCAACATGGCGGCGGCGACCGAGGCGGGGGCGATCGTCTGCCCGGCGAACCCGGGGTTCTACATGCTGCCCGACTCGGTGGACGAGCTGGTCGATTTTGTCGTCGGCCGGTCGCTGGACCTGCTGGGCGTGCCGCACGAGCTGCGGGTGCGGTGGGCCGAGCAGAAGGCGTTGCGTCGCTGACGCCGGCGGGGGCGGGGCGGGGATAACATGCGAGGTCGAAGGACGGTGAGTCTCGAGCCAGGAGGGATGTTGTGTCGGACGAATCGACGGAGTCGGCCAGGCCGAAACGCAAGCGATCGTGGAAGCGTCGGCTGGGGTGGGCGGCGGCGGTGTTGGTCGTGCTGGTGGTGCTGGGGATCGTCGGGCTGTGGCAGGGCGTGCCGGCGGTCGCGAAGCACGTGGTGATGCCGCGGATCAGCGAACGGCTCAACGGCGAGGCGACGCTGGACGAGGCGACGTTCAACCCGTTCACGCTGCGGCTGGAGCTGACGGGGATCGAGGTGGTGGACGACGCGGGGCAACCGGTGGCGTCGGTGGGCGACGTGGTGGCGGACGTGAAGTGGGTGACGCTGTGGACGTGGGTGCCGACGCTGTCGGAGCTGACGGTGACCGATCCGTCGCTGAGCGTGGTGGCCGAGGCGAGCACGGGGGAGGTGAACGTGTTCACGCTGCTCGAGCCGATGCGCTCGACCGGCCCGCGCTCGGAGCCGGACAGCGGGCTCAAGCTGCCGGAGCTGATCATCGAGAAACTCGGTGTGTCGGGGGCGGCGTTGTCGTCGACGCTCATCCTCCCACCGCCGCGTGAGCCGTTCGAGCACACGATCGGCCCGGCGAGCCTGACGCTCACCGATGTCCGCACGGCGCCCGGCGAAGACAACGCGTATGTCATCGAGTCGGCGCTGCCGGGCGGTGCGACGGCGACGTGGAACGGCGAGGTCGTGCTGCACGAGCTCAAGGCCATTGGCGACCTCGTTGTGAGCGACGTGGATGTGCCGCTGTACAACAATCTGCTCGACGGCCAGCTCGGCTTCGTGATCGATTCGGGGACCGTCGACGTCGAGGTCGGCTACACGCTGGCGCTGCTGCCACCCGAGCCAACGTTCGACACCGAGCTGCGTAGCGTCGAGCTGACCGATCTCGCGGCGAAGGCGTACGGCGGCGACGCGCCGTTCTACGAGCTGGATCGGTTCTTCCTCAGCGGGCTGACGGCGGAGATCCAGCCCGAGGGGCCGGTGCTGCGGATCGGCCGCATCGAGATCGGTCAGGGCGCGTTCGAGATCGACCAGATGCCCGGCAAGCCGCCGCCGCTGCAGGAGCTGCTGACGATGCTGCTGCACCAGGGTTTTGCAGGGTTTGCCGACCAGGTCCGCGACGACATGCGGCGGATCGAGCGGGCGGCCGTCGGCGAGGGCACGGCCGGCGAGTCGGCCGAGGCGACGGCGACGACGGACCTGCGCCAGATCGCCGTGCAGATCGCCAGCCGAGCCGCGGCCAACGGCGCGGTGCCGGTGACGACCGGTCAGCTGAGCGCGCAGGAGCTGGTGATCGCGGCGTTGGGGCCGTGGCAGTTGGCGATCGACGCCGTCGAGGTCGGCTCGCAGCAGAGCACGCTGCACGGCGAGGCGTTCGTGGGGATCGGCGCGGCGACGGTGACCGGGGTGACGACAACAACCCAGCCACTGGGGTTTGAGGTCGAGTCGGCTCTATTGACCGAGCCGTGGGCCGAGCTGGTGCTCACCGATGCGCGGGAGCTCATCGTCGCCAAGGAGGCGGGCGCCCGGATCGCGGAGTCCGCGGCCGCGACGCCCGAGTACGACCTGATCCTCGACGCCGAGCCCGCCGACCCGGACGCCAAGGTGCAGTTGCTCGTTAAGCAGGCTCAGATCGTCGGCGGCCACGTCACCGTCATCGATGGCGGGACCGACCCGACGACCGAGATCAAGGTCGACCGCATCGAGGGCACCATCGCCAACTTCAGCAGCGATCCCACGCAGCCAGCCGACGTCGCGATCGAGGCGTGGATCAATGGTGTCGGCGTCGTCGAGGTCGAGGGCGCCGCGTCGGTCATGGCCGATCCAATCGTCCTTGACGTGCGAGCCGAGACTGAGGGCGTCGAGCTGCCGGCGTTCACGCCGTACGGCGGGACCTACCTCGGTTACGCCATCGACCGCGGCGCCGCCACGACCGAGACGGACTTCACCCTCGACGGCAGCGCGATGACGATGGACAACCGCATCGTCCTCAAAGCGTTCTACCTCGGCGACAAGATCGAGAGCGACCTCGCGGTCAACGTCCCGGTCAAGCTCGGGCTCGAGTTGCTGCGCGACCGTGACGACGTGATCGACATCGAGCTGCCGATCTCGGGCGACCTGAGCGATCCCGAGATCGACGCGTCGCTCGTGATCCAGCAGGCCCTCAACAACCTGTTGGGCAAGATCCTCACCGCGCCGTTCGAGTTCATCGCCTCGGCGTTCGGCGATGACGGCGAAGAACCGCTCGACCTCAGCCGCATCGACTTTGACCCCGGATCAGCGGAGATGACTGCCCGTGATGACCGCAAGGTCGAGGTTTTACGGAGAGCGCTCGGCGAGCGGCCGGGGTTGACGCTGACGGTGACGGGGCAGTACGACCCGGCGGTGGATGGTGAGCCGATCAAGCAAGTCGAGTTGGATCGGCGGGTCGAGGCGTGGCTGTCCGAGCGTCGCGCGTCGCCGATCACGGAGCGCGAGGCGAAGGCCGAGCCGACGCGGCGTGACGCGATCGAGGCGATGTACGTCGCGCTGGGTTCGCCGGGCGGGGCGGTGAGCACGCCGCCGACCCCGGCGGACCCGGACGACGCGGAGACCGACGAGCGTGAGCCGCAGGTCGTGCCGCGCGGCCGCGGGGCGTCGGCGAGCCGCGTGCAGACCGGCGACCTCACCGAGCTGTTCGGGGGCGGCGATGACGACCAGCCGGACCCATCTGCCGAGCCGTCCGGGCCCGTCACGGCGGCGTCGGGCGATGAGGCCGAGCCAACGACCGTGACCGACGAGCAGATGCTCGCGGCCGTGCTCGAGAGCATGCCGGTGTCGGAGGAGATGCTCGTCGAGCTGGCGAACAGCCGCGCGGGCGTCGTCCTCGAGGCGCTCACCGCGGGCGAGGAACCGATCGATACGTCGCGGCTCACCATGGCCGAGCCGGAAGCGGGCGAGACGGCCGTGACGTTCTCGCTGGAGTAGTCGCGAGGTAGGAGGCGGCGGTCAGGCGGCGTCGTTGTCGACGTCGCCGTACTCGCCGATCGTGCCGGCCGGCTCTTCGCCGGCGATGCGCGGGATGTAGGTGTCGTCGGTCAGCACGACGCCGTCGCTCGTCTTGATCTCCGGCACCGGGTGGTCTTTGAGCCACTGTGCCCAGGCGTCCTCGAGCTCTTTCTGCTTGGCCTCCTCCAGCTTGGAGAAGCCCAACCGGCCGCGGCACTTGGGGAACCGATTGCACGCCAGCCACAGCCCGTTCTTGCTCTCGCGCAAGACCATCTCGCCGCCCTGGTCTTCGCCGCACTTGGGGCAGCTGATGCCGGTCGGCATGGGGTCGGGGACGGGGCGTTTGACGGCCCCGGTCTTGGGGTCGAGCTTGAGGATGTACTTGACCTCGGGGTAGTTGCTCGACGCGAGGAACGGGCCGAACCGGCCGGTGCGGCGGATCATCGGCTGGCCGTCCTCGGGGCAGAGGATGTCGGTGAGCTCGGGCTCCTGCGGGCGGCCCTTGGCGTCGATCGGCGCGGCGTACTTGCACTCCGGGTACGCGGAGCAGGACAGGAACTTGCCGTTCTTACCGAAGCGATACTCGGTCGGGCTGCCGCAGGTCGGGCAGTCGTACGGCGCGGGCTGGGTCTCGGCCTTGGCGTGGGTCATCGACTCGAGTGCGCCCTCGAGCTTGTCCTTGAACGGCCCGTAGAACTCGTGCAGCAGGGCGACCCAGTCGGCGTTGTCCGACTCGATGCGGTCGAGCTCGTCCTCCATACGCCGCGTGAAGCCGACCTCCAGGATGTTGGGGAAGGCCTCGATCAGCTTGTCGGTGACGACCTGGCCGAGGTCGGTGGCGCGGAGGCGCTTGTCGCGCGGGGTGAGCGGCTCGACGTACTTGCGGTCCTGGATGGTGCCGATGATCGCGGCGTAGGTCGACGGCCGGCCGATGCCCTCTTCTTCGAGCTTCTTCTGCAGCGAGGCCTCGGTGTATCGCGGCGGGGGACTGGTGAAGTGCTGGGTCGGGTCGAGGTCGATCGGCGTGAGGGCCTGCTTCTCCTCGAGCGCCGGCAGGATCACCTCGTCTGACTTGGGCACGCCCATGACCTTGTAGTGCCCGTCGAAGACGAGCGTGCGGCCGGTCGCGCGGAAGCGTGCGGCCGTGCCGTCGGCCGTGGTCGCGGCGATGTCGACGCTGGTCGCGTCCCACTCGGCGGGGACCATCTGGCAGGCGACGAAGCGACGCCAGACCAGGTCGTACAGCTTGTACTGCTCGTCGTTGAGCCGATCGCGGATCGAGCCGGGCGTGATCGACACGTCGGTGGGGCGGATGGCCTCGTGGGCCTCCTGCGCGTCCTTGTTGGACGACTTGTAGAAGTTCGGCTTCTCGGGCAGGTACTTGTTGCCCAGCTCGCTCTCGACCCAGTTGCG
>JBCCZA010000119.1:0-10620 GCA_039188455.1 Planctomycetota bacterium | reverse complement strand
GTCGGCCGAACAGGGCGGCGAAGAGCGGCAGCTTGGCGAACGCGGGGTCGGGGCGGGTGGGTGACGGGGGCCTCGGTGGTGGCGTGACGACCTCGACGGCCGGGCGGCGGACGCGCGTGAGGCGGCCGGTCTTGGCGTCGCGGAAGCGCAGGGCGCCGAGGTCGGGCCCGCAGTGGTGGCACCAGCAGGGGACGGACGGCGGGCGGCGGTGGCGGTGGAAGGTGTGGCCGCAGTGCCCGCAGGTGGCGGTGTACCGGCCGTCGGGGACGGCGACGTCGTCCTTGCTGGTGGTGGCGCGAGGGGTGGCGCCGAGCTCGGCGGCGATGCGCTTCCACTTCGGGCCGTGCTTGGCGCGGGGCCCGGCCAGGGCGTGGGCGACCTCGTGCAGGATGGTGTCGAGGACGACCGGCTCGTCGTTGAGCTCGGCGTGGTGGCGGGAGAGCTCGATGCGCTGGTCGCCGTAGTTGCAGATCCCGCAGGCGGTCTTGCGGCGGTTGTAGGCGAAGGTCCAGCCGCGGGCAGTCAGGCCGTGCCGGTCGAGGTGGTGTTCGGCGAGCGTCCGTGCGTCGTCGAGGTCCATGGGGGAGAATCTACGATATTGGACGTATGAGCCGGGCAAAACGAGCGAGACGCTGGAAGTGGGCCGCTTCGGTGGCCTTGTTGGTCGCGGTCGGAGCGGCGTGGTTCCATTGGATTGGTGTTGGCTGGCCGTTCCGCAGCGAGGCTGAGTACATCCGGATCGCGCGGGAACACCTAGAAACCATGCCAGACGGAGACCATCCTTCTTGGTCGCTTGAAGACCGTCCATTGACTCACGTTGAGTATAAAGGACTCAAGGTCTACGTCATGTTTGGGCCGGAAGGCGTGTACGGCGGCGGCGTCGGGGTCCAACTGAAGTGTGATGGCACGGTTGTGAGAAAAGTCATCGTGCCGTAGGCGGAGTCAGTTTGCCCAATGGTGCTCGATCCCCTCGACGACGCCGTCGCCTTCGTGGGCTTTGGCGTGGTAGGCGTCGGGGGCGGCGGCCTTGAGTTCGGGCAGGGCGTTTTGCACGACGACGCCGCGGAAGCCGTGGGCGAAGAAGGCGGCGTCGTTGCCCGAGTCGCCGGCGACGATGACGCGGTCGGTTGAATAGCCCAGGTGATCGGCGAGGTGACGCGCGGCGGCGCCCTTGTCGGCGGCGGCGGGGAGGAGGTCGAGGTCCCGGTTCGAGGAGTACACGACCTTGGCGTTCAGCCCGGCCTCGTCCAGCGCGCTGCGCAGCCGGTCGAGCTGCTCGGGCGTGGCGTCGAACCAGTGGTACGACTGCTTGTAACGGGACTGGAACTCCTCGGGCTGGCGGGCGAGGCCGTCGATCGACGCGGCGATGCCGTGCGCCGTGTCGGGGTCCCAGCGGAGGTCGAGGCGCTTGGCCCAGGCCTCGGCGGCGAGGTCGACGGCGGTTGACAGCGGGGAGTCGCGCACGGGGCGCATCTCGGTGCCCACGCCGCCGGTGACGATGTCGGGGGTCGGCAGGGCGGAGGTGGCGACCGAGTCGAGGATCGAGTCGCAAAACCGCCCGGACGAGTAGCACACGGCCAGCCGATCGCGGTTGGCCTCGACGAAGTCGGCGAACCGCGCGGTCGTGTCGTCGCCGCCGAGCACGGTGTGATCGACGTCCGAGATGAGCAGCCAGGGGGGGCGGGATGTTCGATGTGGGATGTTCAATGTTCGATGTGGGTTGGAGTAGCGCCGATCACATTGCACATCTCAACATTGAACATTGCACATCCCTAAGCCTGCACGATCTCCGACGGCGCCCCCGCGACGTCGGCGAACCGCTCATCTTCTTCCTCGCCGTTGTCGCCGCGGGCGATCGACGGGCCTTTGATCATGTTGATGACCTGCTGGCCGATGCCGATCCAGGTGAAGTCGGCCCGGGCGCGGTGGGCGCCGTTGCGGGACATCTGGTTCCACAGCCGCGGGTGGGCGAGGACGTGGTGGATCGCCGAGCCGTAGTCGTACGGGTCGAACGGGTTGGCGTAGATGCCGTTGAGCCCCCAGTCCAGGCGTTCCCACAGCCCGCCCTCGGTGGTGCAGACCAGCGGCGTGCCGCAGGCCATCGCCTCGACGGCGGTCATGCCGAACGGCTCGTACCGCGACGACAGCGCGAACACGTCCGCCAGCCGGTAATAGTCCGGCAGCTCCTCATCGGGGATGTAGTCGGCGAAGATCACGCGCTTGCCCAGGCGGAGCTTCTTGGCCAGCGTCTTGAGCTCGTCGATCATTTCGCGTTCCGACTTGGTCGGTTCGGTCGAGCCGATCGCCAGCAGGAGCTTCACGTCGTCGTGGCGGTGGCAGACTTTTTCCATCGCCTGGATGAGCAGGTCGTAGCCCTTGTTGCGAGCGATGCGGCCGAGGGCGAGGACGATGCGTCCCTCGAAGCCGTACTGCAGCTTGAGCGCGGCGCGGGAGGCGCGGGAGACGGGGAAGAATCGCGAGTCGTCGTAGCCGGGGGGGATGACGCGGATCTTGCCGGGGTCGACGGAGTAGTGCTCGCCCTGGAGGATGTCGCGCTGCTGGGGGGTGGTGGCGATGAGGCCGTCGCACTCGTCGAAGAGGACGGTCTCGTCGCGGACGCGTTGGTTGAAGTTGTATTTCTTCTCGAGGTCGTCGGGGTCGCCGTCCATGTTGTCGCGCTTCCAGGCGCCGATGGAGTGGGGCGTGTGGATGTGCGTGATGTGGAATTCGTTGGCGACGCCCATGCCCGCCAGGCCGGCGTCCCAGTAGTGCGAGTTGATGAAGTCGTAGGTCAGGCCTTCTTTCTTGATGAAGGCGTTGGCGTTGACAACCCACTCGGGGATGGCGTCGCACATCACCTCTTTGCCGATGAACGCCTTGCCGCCGCAGGGGATGCGGACGATGCGGCAGTTCTCGGAGACCTGTTGGAACTGCGGCTGGTCCTCGAACTGGCGGGTGAAGATGTCGACGTGATAGCCGAAGCGGGCGAGGCACTTGGAGAGCTCGAGGACGTAGACGACCTGGCCGCCGGTGTCGGGCATGCCGAACTCGATGTCCGCCGAGACGTACCCATGGGTGCTGATCTGCATGATGCGTTTCGGCGGGGCCTGGCTCATGGCGGGTCCTCGGTGGGCGGTGAGTGGCAGAATCGGCCGGCTTGGCGTTGCGTGCAGTGTAGCGCGGCGCGTTGGGACGCCCGGCTGGAACGGTTATTGTGCGTGTTCCCGTATGTCCGACGACCCGCAGAATCCCCCGCCGCCGCCGCCCGATCCGCCGGTCGCCACGCCGGTGGCCACCCCCGTCGCCAAGCCCGTCGCGAAGTCAACCCCCCCGCCTGCGCCGGGTGCGACGATCGACGAGGGCGAAGACGGCGACCCCACGATCCTCGAGCGTGGCCTGCCGTGGCTGGTCTCCGCCGTTGCGCACGCCGTGCTCGTGCTCGCGACCGTGTTCATCGTCTGGACGACCGTCGTCGCGCCCGACGACGAGGAGATCATCATCCCGTCGCTGGACTTCAACCCCAACGCCACGCCGCAGCTGCAGCAGTCCGAGGTGCAGCGTTTGGAGCGCAACCGCCCGCAGCGTCGCCGCACGGTGCAGCGCACGCAGCGGCTGACCGAGCTGACGCGCAACGTCGGCGCGACGGACCAGCTGCTGCAGGAAGCGCTGAGCGAGCCGGACAACCCCTTCTCCGACGCCGCGGACGAGGCCGCCCAGTTCAACACGACCTTCTTCGGCGCCCGCGGCAACGCCCGGCGGATCGTCTTCGTGATCGACGCCTCCGGCTCGGTGATCGACGTGTTCCACTTCATCAAGCGAGAGCTGCAGCGCTCGATCAACCGGCTCAGCGAGCAGCAGGAGTTCCACATCATCCTCAGCCAGGGCGGCCGGCCGGTCGAGATGGCGCCGGCTCAGTGGAAGCGGGCGACCTCGGCGAACAAGGCCGCGGCGATCGACTGGATCGAGAAGCAGACCGCGACCGACGCCGGCAGCAACCAGCGGGCGATCGAGGTGGCCCTGCGGTATCGTCCGCAGCTCATGTTCCTGCTGTCGGACGAGATCACCGGGCGCGGGCGGTTCGAGACGCCCAAGGACCTGCTGATCGACGCGATCGACCAGGCCAACGCGGCGGGCACGAAGATCAACACGGTGCAGTTCGTCTATCCTGACCCGCTGACGGCGTTTGGCCAGACGGGCACCATGGAAGCGATCGCGGAGAGCTTCGGCGGGGTGTACCGGTTCGTCAGCGAAGAGGACCTGAGATTGCGATGAGGCGTTCGGCGTGGCGAGCACGGCCGGGGCGGTGGGCGGCGGCGGCCGTGGCGGCGTGCGCGGTGTCCGTCGGCGGGGCGTGGGCCGACGGCGTGAAGATCGGGGGGTTCTGGTACGACAACGCCGAGATCGTCGGGTTCGAGGACGGGCTGATCCTGTATCAGCTGGCCGGCGCGTCGCGCGAGACCGAGCTGGGCAAGCTCGAGGGGCTGCGGGTCCTCGACAACGACGCGGTCCAGCAGGGCGAGGCCGCGCTGGCCGAGGGCGAGGCCGCCGAGGCCGTCGAGCTGTTCATGCAGGCCGTGCGCGATGCGCGTCAGCCGTGGGCGAAGACGTACGCCGGCTGGCGATTGATGCAGGCTCAGGCGGCCGCCGGCGACGCCCGCGCCGCGACGACGGCCTGGCTCGCCCTCGCTGAGGCCGATGTCGACCCTTACTTCCTGGCCGACCCGCCCGTCGACGCCGTGCGATCGGCCGACGACAACACCAAGCGCTCGGTGCTGACGCAGCTCGACCGCGTGCGTCGCCCGCCCGCCGGCGCAACCGAGGGGATCGCCGCCCTGCGCACCGCGGCCGAGTCCGCCGCCGACTCGGCGAGCACGCCTGCGGCCAAGACCGCTGACCAGTCGTCGGCGTCGAGCGTGGTCCTGCCCAGCGCGATCCCGACCGACGACCCGGTCGCTCGGCTCCTCGCGGCCGGCGACTACGCCGCGGCCGCCGCGGCCGCGCAGGCCGAGCTCGCCTCGTCCGGCGGGCTGGCCAAGAACCTGTACCTGCTCGGCCGGGCCCAGCTCGCTCGGGCCGAGGCCACCGGCGACGAGGCCGCCTTTCTCGACGCCGGGCTGAGCTTCATGAAGGCCGCGATCTACTTCCCCCGCGGCCGCTACACGGGCTTCGCGCTCGCCGAAGCCGGCCGCGTCCACGACGCCATTGGCCGGCCGGACAAGGCGGCCGACCTCTACCGACGCGCTGCCCTGCTCATCGACGACCAGGCCGAGCCCGACTACGCGCAACGCCTGACCCAGCTCCAGGAGGCCCCCGGCGGATGAACCCTCTCGCCCCTCGCACGCTCGTCGCACTCGCCGCGGCGCCTGTGGCCCTCGCGGTCGCCGGCGTCGCCTCGGCGCAGGACGCGTCGAGCACCGTCAGCTTCTTCCAGCAGTTCTTCCTGCCCGGCGACACGCTGGGCCTGGTCGTTGTCTGGCTGCTGATCCTGATGTCCTTCGTCAGCCTCAGCTTCACCGGCAGCCTCGCGGTGTACTACCGGCGCACGCGGCTGATCCCGCCGGACTTCGTCGAGCGCGTCGAGGAGCTGCTGAGCTCCGGCTCGACCGAGAAGTTCCGCCAGGCGATCGACCTGACCAAGCAGAACCACACGTACGTGTCGAAGCTGACCTACGCCGCGCTGCGCGAGGCCCCGCAGGGCTACAACGCGATGGAACTGGCCGTCGTCGAGACCGGCGACGCCGAGACCGCCAAGGCCCTGCGCCCGCTGGAGTACCTCAACGTCCTGGGCAACATCGCCCCGATGCTCGGCCTGTTCGGCACGGTCTACGGCATGATCGCCGCGTTCCAGGCGCTGGTCTCCGCCGGCGGGTCGGCCGACCCCGCGACGCTCGCGGCGGGCATCGGCACCGCGCTGGTCACCACGTTCTGGGGCCTAGTCGTGGCGATCCCGGCGCTCGCGGCCTACGCCGTCTTGCGCAACCGTGTCGATGCGCTCACGGCCGACGGCGTCGTCGAGGCCGAGCGGCTGATCCGCCCGTTCAAGAAGGCCCGCAGCAAGGCTCGCCCCGGCAAAGACAAGGCGTTCAACAAGCCGGCCGCGCCCGCCGGCGACGCGCCGTCCGAGGAGACCGAGGAGGACCGCGCCAAGCGCGCGGCCGACGGCTCGATGATGGGCGGCTCGATGATGGGCCGGCCGGTGGTCAACCCGGAGTAAGCCGTGGCGTCGCAGGTCTTCAAGCGCGGTCCGGTTAAGGCGGAGATGAACATCACGCCGCTGATCGACGTGGTGTTCCTGCTCATCGTGTTCTTCATGCTGGTCAACAAGATCGTCTCGGACGAGACGGTCCCGATGATGGTGCCGCTGCTGAACGACCCGATGACACGCGAGCTCGGCGAGGTCGAGCGGGTGGTGGTGAACATGCCGTCGCGCTCGGGCAACCGGGTCGAGCCGGGCGAGAGCCCCAGCGCCCGCGACCCCAACGCCGGGTTCGTGCAGGTGGGCACGACGCAGCGGTTCGACCCCGGCGACCTGGCCGGCATCACCGCCGCCGTGGCCGCGGCGCGCGAGTCGGCCGAGCAGCGCGGCGCTGCCAACGTCGAGGTCGTGCTCCGTGCCGACACGGCCCTGTTCTACGAGGTCGTCCGCCCGATCCTCGACGCCATCACCGACGCCGGCGTCGAGACCGTTCACCTCACCGCGCTGCTGCCCGAGTCGGGTGCGCAAGACGCGGTCTTCCCGGGGGGCGGCTGACATGCGCGCCGACGCCGCGATCCAGCAGTACCGAAAGCAGCCGCGCCACTCGCGCAAGCCCAAGAAGGGTGGCATGAACCTCAACCTCACGTCGATGATCGACGTGATCTTCCTGCTGCTGGTGTACTTCGTCGTCACCGCGAGCTTCGCCGAGGACGAGGGCGTGCTGACCGCCCGCCTGCCGCAGCAGAAGGGCGAGACCGAGCAGACCCGCGAGACGCCGCCGCCTACGCAGCCGCTGCGGATCATCCTGCGGTCCAGCGGCCAGGCCGGCGTCGACATCAGCGTCCCGGGCGCCTCGCGCGTCGGCAACTTCAGCGAGCTGCAGGCCACGCTCGACGGGCTCATGCTCGACGCGGACCGCGGCAAGCGCGGCATCTTCGAGCCCGACCACCCGGTATTGATCCAGCCGGACGGTCAGGTCCGCTGGGACCACGTGGTCAACGCGTTCAACGCGGCGATCGCGGCGCGGTTCTCCAACGTGCGGTTCGTGCCGGCCGGGGAGGGCGCGTGAGACTGCCGCGGCGCGAGCTTGGCGTGTGGGCGTCGGCCGTGGGGCTGGCGTGGCTAGTTATGCCGGCGATGGCGCAGGTCGATGCGCTCGACCGGTCGACGCTGATCGACGGGCTCAGCCGCGAGGGGATGAGCGAGCTGCTGCTTCGGCTGGTCGAGACCGAGCCGAGCGACGACCCCGTGGTGAACCGGCTGCTGGAGATCGCCCAGCTGCAGGCGCAGTACCGCGACGCGCGGCTGTCGCCCGCCGAGCGTCGCGCGGCGTTCGACCGGGCCGTGACGGCGACGCGGGCGCTGATCGCCGAGTTCCCCGACCACGAGCAGCGCCCGATCTGGCAGACCGACCTGGCGGAGATGACGCTGGTCGACGGGCTGCGTCGGTTCCAGCAGGAGGCCGAGCTGTTCGCGGCGTTTGGCGTCGCGAGCGACGAGCAGCGTGAGGCGTTGTACGACGCGGCTGCCGAGGCGTTGGTCGCGCTCAGCCAGGCCGAGATGCGGTGGTTCGAGCTGGAGGGCGAGCTGCCCCGTGAGCCGGACCACGTCGAGAAGCGCGTCAACACCGGGCTGTGGGACCGGATGATGAACGAGTTCGCGACGACGCGCACGCCTTACTACCTGGCGCTCGCGGCGGTCGACCTGTCGATGGCGCCCGACGATCACGCGTACTTCCGGTCGCTGGGCGGGTCGGGCGATCCGGCGTTGCGCGAGCAGGCCTCGACGCCGGACGCCGAGCGGCAGCGGCTGCGACAGCTGGCGTTGGAGCGTGTGCGTCGGTTCGTCGAGGACGCCGGCGACGAGGCGGGCATCCGCGACGAGGCGACGGTGATCGCGTCGCGCGCGGCCGTCGGACTCGGGGCGCACGACCAGGCGCTGCGGCTGACGGGCGAGGTGATCGAGCGGTCGCCCGAGTCGCGGGCGGGGCTGGAGGCGGCGCTGGCGTCGGCCCAGGCACAGTCGGGTCAGGGCCGGGCCGAGCTGGCGCTGTCGACGCTCGATTCGCTGAGCCGTCGGGCACGGGTGCAAGACCGCTTGCTGTGGCGATTGCTGGTGACCGATGCGATCCACCGCGCGATGCTGGCCGACGCCGGCGGAACGCCCGAGGCCGAGGCGGCGGCGTATCGGCCGTACCTGGACCTTCTGTCGGACATCGACGACCCGGCGACGGCCGACGGCCTGCGGGCCGTGATCTACGACCGATGGGCGGACCGGTTGGCCGGCGCAGCGTCGCTGGACGCGGTGCCGCCGGTGGTGCGGATGGGCGTGGGCGAGCAGCTGCGTCAGCGCGGGCAGGCGGCGGCCGCGGCGGCGCGGCAGGCCGGCGACGCGGCGGCGCTGGCCGAGGCCGAGGAGGACCTGCAGCGGGCCATCGCGGTCAATCGCTCGCTGCTGACACCCGACGCCGAGCCGCGCGTGGGCGTGACCGCGGGGTTCAACCTGGGACTCGCGCTGGTGGCGCTGTCGCCCAACGACCCGGCCCGACTGGCCGAGGCGGCCGAGGCGATGCTCGACGCGGCCGAGGCCGGCCCGCAGCTGCCCGAGGCCGAGCGAGCGGTGGGCATCGGCGTCGAGCTGGCCCGCCAGCAGGTCGCCCCCGTTGACGGCGGCCCGCCGCTGCCGGGGTCCGAGGCGTTGTACCGCCGGGCGGTGGCGCTGCTGTTCGATCGATTCCCGACCAGCCCCGCGGCCGACGACGAGCGGCTGAGCTACGCGGCCGAGGTGCTCATCCCGTCGGGGGCCTTCACCGAAGCGATCGACCAGCTCGACCGCGTGCCCACGACCCACCCGGACTTCTTCCCCGCCGCGGCCGAGCGGTTGATCGCCGCGACCCGCCGGGCCGAGGCGGCCAGCGACGGCGACGCGGCGGACCGCGCGTGGCTTGGCTTGGCGTCGTCGGCCGAGCGCGTGGTCAACGACGTCCGCTCCGGCGACCCCGCGGCGCCGGGTGTGGACCGGGCCGAGCTCGAGGCCGAGATCGCGCTGGCCCGCGTGACGGCGCGCGACGGCGATGTCGACGCGGCGATCGCTCGGCTCACGCCACCCGCCGACGCACAGCCGCTGGACTTGGCGCTGCGGCGCGGCGAGGTGCGGATCGAGTTGCTGCTCGCGGCCAACCGGTTCGACGACGCGTCGGCCGAGGCAGTGGCGCTTCTAGGCCGGCACGGCGGGGACGCGGCGGCGGCGGTCGACGGCGTGCTCACCCGCGTCGAAGACCAGGTCGAGGTCCTGCGGGCTCAGTCGGCCGAGGCGCTCGCGCCGTCGCGCAAGGCCCAGCTCGACGAGCGGGCGTCGGCGATGGCGAGCTCGGCGGTCGCGCTGGCCGAGGGGCTGCGGCGGTGGGCGAATGACCAGGGCTTCGACGCGGATCGGCTCGTCGCGTTCGACATCGCCTACGCCAAGGCGCTGCGCCGCGCCGGCCGGCCGATGGACGCGGTCGAGGTGCTCGACGCCGTGCCCGAGGCGTACTTCAACGACATCGCGGTGATCGCCGAGACGGCCGACGCCCTGCGCGAGGCCGGCGGGCAGGAGAACCTGGCCGAGGCCGTCGAGCTGTACGACCTGCTGATCGGCGGGCTGGGCGAGCCGTTCCCGGCCGAGTGGTGGAACGCGTGGGCCGGCCGACTGGAGATCGACGAGCAGCTCGGCCGCGGCGACGCCGTCGGCACCCGCGTCCGCCAGCTGAAGTTCACCGACCCCGGCCTGGGCGGCGAGCCGTACAAGTCCCGGCTCGAGGCGCTAGAAGCGCGGAACCCCTGAGCTACTCGGGTTGGCGGGTTGGCGGATCGGCGGATGGGCGGCGCGGCGAGCCATCGATGCGGCAGGTCGTCGCCGATCCACCCATCCGCCAATCCACTCACCTCGCCCAGGCCGTGTGTCCGCCTCAGCGGCTTAAACTCTCCGCATGATCACCCGCAACATCCCCGGCACGGATATCGACGTCTCGCTGCTCGGCTTCGGCAACTTCACCGTCGGCAACAATTGGTGGAAGGAGTTCACCGACGACGAGGCCGTCGCCCTGCAGAACCACGCCGTCGACAAGGGCGTCACCTTCTTCGACACCGCCCCCGCCTACGGCAACGGCAAGGCCGAGGCCCTGCTCAAGCCGACGATCGCCTACGCCGGCCGCGACAACCTCGTGATCAGCACCAAGTACGGCTACGACCTCGTCGCCGACCCCGGCGAGGAGGGATCGCACCGCGAACGCAAGCAGGACTTCTCAGAAAAGAACATCCGCCGCGAGCTCGAGCAGTCGCTCAAGAACATGGGCACCGACCGCGTCGACCTGTACCAGGCGCACAACATCAAGCTCGAGCACTTCTCTGACGAGCTGTTCGCCCTGATGGACAAGCTGATTACGG
>JBCCZA010000118.1:0-10818 GCA_039188455.1 Planctomycetota bacterium | reverse complement strand
GTCGTGGCCAGCCGCGCGGGCAAGGCGGCTCAGGGAGGGCTCAACTGATGGTGCCTGGCGACGGCCCGCTGCCGTACAAGATCGCCGTGCTGTGCGTCCTGACCGACGACGCCGGCCGCGTGCTCATGCTGCACCGCCGCAAGCCGCCCAATCGCGACCTGTACTCGCCGATCGGCGGCAAGCTGGAGACCACGATCGGCGAGAGCCCGACCCGCTGCGCCCAGCGCGAGATCGCCGAGGAGGCCGGCATCGACGTCCCGATCGACCGCCTGCACCTGACCGGGGTCGTGAGCGAGTCGGCCTATCAGGGCTCGACGCACTGGCTGATCTTCCTGTACGAGGTCGTCGGGCCGGTGGTGGTGGAGCGAGAGGAGTTCGACGAGGGGCGGCTGGAGTGGCACGACCGGGCCTCGCTGGACGGCCTGCCGCTGCCGGTGTCGGATCGGGAGGTGATCTGGCCGCAATTCTGGGCCCATCGCGGCGGTTTCTTCGCGGTGCACATCGATTGTGCCGATGAGGGGATCGCCTGGCGGCTGGAGCAGTCCCATCCGCAGCCCGCGGCCGCGTCGGCCCAAGAGGCTGGATGACCCGCCGCCGACGGCGTATCTTGCGACAAACGCCCGGCCCGGCCGGGTTTGTGCCCGCCAACGAGGAGCCCGCCATGCGTCTCAGCCAGCTCACGGTCCCCGCCATATCTCGGCGATACGCCATGGCCCTGCTCGCCTGTGCCGGCCTGCTCGGCGTGGGCTGCACCTCGCAGGACCGCCACGTCTTCGAGAGCCCGGCCTATCGCCCGGTCACCATCACCGTCCTCGACGCCGTTGACCGCGAGCCCCTCTGGTCGTACGACATCCCCGCCGGCCACATCCTCACCCTCGACACCGACGCCGATCTACGTCCGCAGCAGAACTACGCCGGCGGCAACCGCGCCACCCAGCTCACCTGGGCCGTCCGCGACCCCAACTCCCGCGAGGGCCCGTTCGATCGCCACCTGCACCCGCCGATCGAAGAGGGCACGCTGGAGTTCGACCCGCCCAAGAACCTGCTGCTGGCGTACGACATCCGCCGACCGATCCCCCGCGCCGTGGCCGACGAATTCGAGCGGACCGACCTGCCCGCCGGTCAGCAGGTGCCCGCCGTACCCGCTTACGACTCGGACCAACCCGAGCCCGGCCCCGCGTCGCCCGAGACGCCCGCCGCCGCGCCGCCCAGCCAGCCCGAGGCCGTGATCAGCCTGCCCGCCGACAGCAGCGAGGCCGAGATGGCCACGCCCGTCGAGGTCGAGCCCGCCGCCGAACAGGCCGAGCCGGCCGAGAGCGACGTCAACTCCGAGATCGACCTGCTCGAAGGCGTGATCGAGAAGTAATCGACCCCACGCGGAGTCGACCACGATGACCCTCCCCCCCCCACGCCCGACCGCCTGCCTCGCCCTCGCCGCGGTGGCCGTGCTGGCCGTGCCGGCCGACGCCCAGCAGCACGAGCCCAGTGCCGGTGGCCCCGCCCCGGCCGTCTGGCGGCCCGTCGACCCCAACGTCGCCGACGTCAGCGCCATCGGCGCCAGCCAACGCCAGCCCAACCTTGGCTTGGGTGTTTTCACCCCCGAGTACCGCATGCACACCCGGCTCGATCCCGTCGCCCCGCTCGGCCAGCCGCAGGGCGTGCTGGACCCGATCGACCCCGCGACCGGCCTGAACCTGCCCCAGCCATTCCGCTACGACACGCCCGGCGTCCGCGCCCGCATCCAGCGCCCGACCTACCTCTCGATCACCGACGCCTCCCGCCAGGACATCACGCTCGGCGGCGAGGGCACGCGTGACAAGCCCTACGTCGCCATCAACAAGCCGCCCCTGTTCGAGCCGCTCATCGTCGAGCTCATCCCGGCCAACACCGTGTTCGAGCTCACCCCGCAGGCCGAGCCGGTCGTCCCCCCGCCGCCCGGCTGGGTTGACCACCGTGTGGACGGGCGCGTCGGGACCGCGATCAGCTGGGGCGCGGCCCAAGACGGCGGGATCGACGGCCGCGTCACCCCGACCATCGCCGATCGACGCCCGATGGCGAGCGACCTGGGCCTGCCGCTCCACGAGGCCATCGACCGCCGCGTCGCCGAGCCTGTCGCCGAGCCCGTCGCCGAGTCACCCTGACCGCGGCGGCCGACCGGCGTCGCGGCGTATCCTTGCCTTATGGAAAATCGGTTCGGTTTCCGAGACGTGATCGTCGTCGTGCTGCTGCTGGCGGTGCTGGTGATGATAGGGCTGGCCATGGTGCAGTTCGACCGGCAGTACACGGTCATCCGCCGCATCGCCTCGACGCTGGAAGAGCAGACGGCCAGCCAGGCCCGCCTCGAGCAGGCGCTGACCCGGCTGAATAACCGCCTCGAGCGCGGCGAGGTCGCGATCGGCGTCGCGACCCCGCAGGGCACGCCCGCCGCCCCGCCCGCCGACGCCCAGGCCGACGCCTTCCCCCGCCTCGCCGCCGCGGTCAGTCAGCCCGAGTTCACCCGCGGCGACTGGCTCGTCGACGCCTTCGCGTCCAACCCCTCCAAGCTCACGCCGCTGGTCAGCAAGGACCTCTACGGCCGGCGCATCCAGAACTACATCTTCGACAACCTGATTGTCCAAGACCCCGACACGTTCGAGTACCGCGGGCAGCTCGCCGAGTCGTGGGACATCGAGCCGAACCTCGAGGCATGGCAGGCGTGGGTCGATGCCTGGCTGGCCGAGCCGATCACCGACGCGGAGATCCCGGCCGAGATCGATGCGCTTGGCGATCGGCTCGACGCCGACACGGTTCGCGGCCTGATCGAGCGGATGCGCACCGAAGGGTTGACGCCGGCGCCCTTCGACTCGGCCGAGGCCTTCGACGCGGCGAGCTCAGCCCTCAACACCGGCGAGTTGGCAGCCCTCTACGGCGAGCTACGTCGGCAGGAAGGCCGTCGCTACGAAGACGCGATCCGCCAGCCCGACGCGCCGCCGGCCGCGACGTACACCTTCCGCATGCGCCCCGGCGCCGTCTTCAGCGACGGCACGCCCGTCACGAGCGAGGACGTCGTGTTCTCTTGGGACCTGCTCAACAACCCCGCCGTCGACGCCCACGACGAGCGCGCGTTCTACGACAACATCCGCGCCTGGGAGGCGCTCGACGACCGCACCGTGCGGTTCGAGTCGCGCGAGCCGCACTACCTCGCCTTCGGCTTCGCCGGCGGCCGGCCGGTCATGCCCAAGCACTTCTACGAACGGTTCACGCCCGAGCAGATCAACACTTCATCGTCGCTGCTGATGGGCAGCGGCCCATACCGCATGGCCGAGCCCGACGAGGGTTGGCGACCCGGCACGCCGATCGAGCTCGTCCGCAACGACCGGTTCTGGGGCCCGCAGCCGGCGTTCGACCGGCTGGTCTGGAAGATCATCAACGAGCCCGTCGCCCGGCTTACCGAGTACCGCAACGGCTCGATCGACTTCCTCGCCGCCCAGCCCAACCAGTACCAGGAGATGCTCAACGAGCCCGACCTGGTCGAGCGTTCCCACCACTCGGCCGTGGACACCGTCCCGTCGGGCTACGCGTTCGTCGCGTGGAACCAGCGCCGCGGCGGCGAGCCGACCCGCTTCGCCGACAAGCGTGTCCGCCAGGCGATGACGTACCTCATCGACCGCGACCGCATCAGCGAAGAGATGATGAAGGGCTACGCCCGCCCTGCCAACGGCCCCTTCGAGCCGGGCAACCCGCAGCGCAACCCCGAGCTGGACACCCGCTCGCTCGACGTCGCCAAGGCCCGCGAGCTGCTCGCCGCCGCCGGGTACGAGGATCGTGATGGCGACGGCGTCATCGAGGCGCCCGACGGCACGCCCTTCGAGTTCACCTTCACCTACCCCTCGGGCGCCAGCTACTACGACGACATCGCGCTGTTCATCAAGGACACCATGGCCAAGGCCGGCATCCTGGTGAAGCTCGAGAAGCTCGAGTGGGCCGTGTTCGTGCAGCGGCTGGACAACCGCAACTTCGACGCCGTCATCCTCCGCTGGGGCGGCGGGGCGATCGAGTCCGACATCCGCCAGATGTTCCACTCCTCGCAGATCGCCAACCGCGGCAACAACTTCAACGCGTACAGCAACCCCGAGCTCGACGTCATCATCGACCAGGCCCGCAAGACGCTGGACCGTGACGAGCGGATGGCGCTGTGGCACCAGGCGCACGCGATCCTCTGGGAGGACCAGCCGTACACGTTCATGTTCACCCAGAAGGCGCTGCGGTTCGTCGACGACCGTGTCGCGAACATCGAGGCGATCTCGTCCGGGTTGAACGACCGCGTCGAGTGGTTCGTCCCCGGCGACGCCCAGCGTTGGACGCAGTGATCCCCTGACACGGCTCGGCCCGCCGACCCCGCCCGCCGGAACCCGCCTTGCTCAACTACATCGTCCGACGCCTGCTGCTGCTCGTGCCCACGCTGATCGGCGTCACGATGGTCGTCTTCTTCGTCATGGCCAACTCGCCCGGCGGCGTCGGCGGCTCGGCGCTCTCCGAGGAGGGCGACATCTCCTCCGAGCAGGCCATCATCCAACGCGAGTACTTCAACCAGCGCTACGGCCTGGACGACCCGCAGATCGTGCAGTATGGCCGATGGCTCAACCGCGTCAGCCCCGTCGGGTTCGGCGAGGCCAAGAAGACGGCGGGCGTCCCCGTCGGCGAGGACAGGGATGGCGTGCCTCAGGCGCTGGGGTTCAAGTGGCCCGACCTCGGCGAGTCGTTCCAGCACCGCCGACCGGTGCTCGACCTCTACGCCCAGGCGTTGCCGATCACGCTGCTGCTCAACCTGGTCACGCTGCCGATCAGCTACGTCGTGGCGATCCTCGCCGGTGTCTACGCCGCGCGGCACCGCGGTCAGGCGTTCGACGTCGCGTCGGGCGCGACGCTGCTGAGCCTCTACTCGGCGCCGGTGATCTGGGTCGGCGTCGTGCTCATCGGCTTCCTCGCGAGCAACCAGTACCTGCAGTGGTTCCCGGCGTCGGGCCTGAGTTCGCTGCGCGCCGACGAGTACGACTTCCTGCCGTCGATCACGGCCGACGGCTGGCAACGCGGCTGGCTGCTGGACCGGGCGTGGCACCTGGTGCTGCCGGTGGTGTGCATGGTCTACGGCAGCTTCGCCGTGTTGGCCAAGCTGATGCGCGCGTCGGTGCTCGAGTCGCTGGGCAGCGACTACGTGCGGACCGCCACGGCCAAGGGCTTGTCGGACGGCGACGTGCTGTGGCATCACGCGTTCCGCAACAGCCTGCTGCCGTTGATCACGGTGGCGGCGTCGATCGTGCCGTCGCTGCTGGCCGGCTCGCTGGTGATCGAGAAGATCTTCTCGGTGCCGGGGATGGGGCTGCTGACGATCGACGCGATCTGGGCCCGCGATCGCGAGCTGGTGCTGGCCGGGGCGTTGATCTCGGGGCTGCTGGGTTTGCTGTCGATCCTGGTGGCCGACCTGTGCTACGCGTTCGCCGACCCGAGGGTGAGCTATGAGTAGCGCCGCCACCCCCGCGACCACGCCGCCATTGGGCCCGCGCCGGGTCGATGACGGTCGGCCGACGCGTCGGCCACGGGGCAGGTCGTTCGCGTCGATCGTCCTCGGCCGGACCGCCGCGCGCACCGGCGCCAAGCTCGGGCTGGCGTGGATCGTGTTGCTGATCCTGATGGCCGTGTTCGCGCCGTTGATCGCCAACTCGCACCCGCTGCTGATGGCGTCGGCCGACGGCACGCTCAGCAGCCCGATGCTCGATCACCTCACGCCCGCCGACGCCGGTTTGTTTGCCGCGTTTGTTGCCGGGCTTGTTGTGCTGTTCACACCGCTGACAATTAGCCGACGCTTGTTGGCCGTCGTCGGTGTGGGCCTGGGGACCCTCATCATTGTCGGCCCCGGCTGGCAGCTCATTCGCGGCGAGCCTCTGCTCAGCCGGCCGGCGCTCGTTGTCCACGACCAGTATCGAGAGAGCCAAGCCAACGGCGATATCAAGTGGGCGATCAACGCCCCGATCCCCTATTCGCCGACCGACCGGCTCATCGACCGCGGCGACACCCGCCAGCTCGAGCCGTCCACGACCCACCTCATGGGCACCGAAGCCAACGGCGGGGACATGGCCTCGGCGATGATCCACGCCGCCCGCATCGCTCTGGCTGTCGGGCTGATCGCGACGTCGATCTCGCTGGTCATCGGCGTCACCATCGGCGGGCTGATGGGCTACTTCGTCGGCTGGGTCGACCTGCTCGGATCGCGTCTGCTCGAGATCTTCTCGGCCATCCCCGTGCTGTACCTGCTGCTGACGTTCGCCGCGTTCTTCCCCGGCGACCCCGAGCTGTTCCCCGGCGTCGCCGTGCCGCGCATCTACGTGATGATGGCGATCATCGGGCTTACCGGCTGGGTCGGCTACGCCCGGTTCGTCCGGGCCGAGTTCCTCAAGCTGCGCAAGATGGACTACGTCGCCTCGGCCAAGACCGCCGGCGCGTCCGTGCCCGCGATCCTGTTCCGCCACATGCTGCCCAACGGCGTTGCGCCGGTGCTGGTCGAGGCGTCGTTCGGGATTGCGTCGGCCATCCTCGCCGAGGCGTTCCTGTCGTTCCTCGGCCTGGGCCTGCTCGATCAGCCGTCGTGGGGCCAGCTGCTCAGCCAGGCGTTGTCCGACACCGGGCGGTTCTACTGGTGGATCGCGATGTACCCGGGCCTGGCGATCTTCTTGACCGTGCTTGCGCTGAACCTCATCGGCGAGGCGATGCGCGACGCCATCGACCCGAAGGTCGCGGACTGACCGCATGAACCGACCGCGCCCGGCCCTTCGGGCCTCGGGCTCAACCATTCCGCATTCCTCACTCATCACTCCGCACTCATGACCCGCCCGCCCCTGCTCGAGATCGCCGGCCTGACCGTGAGCTTCCCCGCGCGCGGCCGCGGCGCCGGCCAGCGCACCGTCGCCGCCGATGACGTCGGCTACGCCATCTACCCCGACCAGACCGTCGCCGTCGTCGGCGAGTCGGGCTCGGGCAAGTCGGTCTCGGCGATGTCGGTCCTCCGGCTCATAGCCACCCCGCCCGGCCGGTTTGATTCGGGCAAGATCCTCTGGCGGCCCAACCCCGACGAGGCGCCGTACAACCTGCTCTCGCTGAGCGAGCGCGAGATGCGGCGCGTCCGCGGCAACCAGATCGCCATGATCTTCCAGGAGCCGATGACCTCGTTGAACCCGGTGTACACCATCGGCGACCAGATCACCGAGGCCGTGCGCCTGCACCAGAAGGTCACGAGCAAGCAGGCGATCGGCATCGCCGAGTCGGCGCTGCGCGACGTCGGCATCGCCGAGCCCCGGCAGCGCCTGCGCGAGTACCCGCACCAGCTGTCGGGCGGGATGCGCCAGCGCGTGATGATCGCCATGGCCCTGGCGTGCGAGCCGCGGCTGCTGCTGGCCGATGAGCCGACGACCGCGCTAGACGTGACGATCCAGGCGCAGATCCTCGAGCTCTTGCGTCGGCTGCAGGAGGAGAAGCACATGGCGGTGATGCTGATCACGCACGACCTGGGCGTGGTCGCGGAGAACGCCGATGTCGTGGCCGTGATGTACGCCGGGCGGATAGTCGAGTTCGCGTCGGTCGAGCGGCTGTTCGCGCGCCCGCTGCACCCCTACACGCGCGGCCTGCTCGCGAGCATGCCCGTCCTCGGCCAGCACGCCCACCGCCTGCCCACCGTCGACAAGGCCGCCAGCGTCCCCGACGACCTGCCCGCCGGCGTTAGTGTCGCGCCGCACATCACCATGCAGCCCGGCGTCCGCTACGGCGGCGACGCGGCGCGGCTGCACCGCGTCGAGCAGGATCACTGGCTGCTCTGCACGCTCGACGATGGGTTCAAGCCGACGGACACCCGAGCCGAGGGCGAGGCGGCGTTGCCGGGGCTGGACTACCGGCGGTCGCTGGTCGCGACCTGACGTGCCTTGACCGGCTTGACAGAGATCATCGCCAGTTGCCGCCAGGCGTCGGCGTTGAAGGGGCGATGTAAGCAGCCACGCCAGGCCGAATCCATCGCCGCTTGTCGATTGCCCGCGCGCTGCTCCTTCCACGCCTTGCCGAGCAGGAGGCGTTGCACCTGATCGTTGACCCGGCTTTCGCGGCCCGTCCCTTCGGGCACGGCCGGCGCGTCGCCGCGCATCAGATCGTCGAGGCCGTCGGGCCGGTCGCGTCGCTGGACGGCGAAGTCGCGGGCGGTCTGCGTCAGGAACTCGCGCTGATTCGAGGCCTGTGTGTGGGTGCTCGACGCCTCGTGCAACCGATAGACGTAGTCGTTGTCGGGCCGATAGTGGATGCGGCCGGCCGACGCGAGGCGGAGTTGCAGGTCGATGTCCTCGGTGCCGACGAAGTACTGTCGCAGCCCACCGATGTCGCGAACGGCCTGCATGCGTGCGCAGAAGGTGCCGAGGTGGGTGCGGGTGATCCCGCCGTGCATCTCCTCGGTGATATCCGCCTCTTCGTCGCCGGTGTGCAGCTCGGACACGAGTTTGCCATCGGGCCCGACCACCTCGAACGCCCCGCAGAGCGCGACGCACTCGGGGTGGTCGGCGAGCCACGCGACTTGGCGGTGCACGCGACCCGGGGTGAATCGATCGTCCGCGTCGCACCGCAGGAAGTACTCGCCGCGCGCCGCGTTAATCCCCGCGTTCACCGCCGCCGCGGCGTTGCCTCGCTGCGGCCCGGGCACCAGCCTGACCCGTTCATCGCCGATAGCCCGCACGGTGTCGGGCGATCCATCCGTCGAGCCGTCATCGACGATCACCACCTCAAGCGGGACCGCCCCTTGATCCAGCAGCGACTCGACGGCTTCGCGCACGAACGGGCCGCCGTTGCGCATCGGCATGATTACCGACGCAAGACCGGGCGCAACCACGCCGCTATCAACGATGGTGTCTCGAACGCTGGACACGTGACTCCCCCGCTACGGCAAGTAGGTGCGGCTGACTGCCGCTCACGGAGTATAAATCACCGCGATTGCGGCCACCAGCCTTTTGCGAGCCGCTGCCCCGCGGTCGATGGAAGTCGATGCCGATGTCTGAAGCCATCACGAGCACCGCCAACCCACGCGTCAAACGCGTCGTCGCGTTACGCAAAGGGCACAAGGCCAAAGAGGCGGGCGTCCTGATCGCGGAGGGGTGGCGCGAGATCGAGCGAGCGGCGGGGGCGGGGTTGACTGTGCGGGAGGCGTATGCGGTTGGGGCTGGGGGGGTGGGGCGCTTAGCCGAGACGCTGCGCGTCGCTGAAGGAGCGACGGTGATGGCTGTTTCGCCGGAGGTGCTGGCGAAGATGGCGTACCACCGCGAGCCTGAGGGGGTGCTGGCGGTGTTCGAGCGGCCGGCGTGGACGTGGGAGGATTTGGAAGGACGAAGTAGGGGCAAGGGCGGCGACGTCTTGGTGGCGGTGGGGATGGATAAGCCAGGCAACCTGGGGGCGATGGTGCGGACGGCCGCGGCGGCGGGGCTGGCGGGCGTGGTCGCGGCCGGGGAGGGCGCGGGCGGCCGCGGGGGGGTGGATGTCTTCAACGCCAACGCGATCCGGGCGAGCACCGGCGCGGTGTTCGACACGCCGGTGGTGGTGGCCGATGAGGCGGCCGCGATCGACTGGCTAAAGACGTCGGGTCATCGGGTGATGGCGGCGATGGTCGACGGCGCGACCGACTATCGGAATGTCGTGAGTGATCACCGGTCGATCGCCATCGTCATCGGCCCCGAGGATCGAGGGCTAGATGCGCGGTGGCGTGAGCTGGCCGAGGCCACGGGTGGGGGGGCGGTGTCGATCCCGATGGCCGACGGTAGCGTCGTGGACTCGCTCAACGCCTCGGTCGCGGCAGGCGTCCTGACCTATGGGATAGCGCACCGATCGACGTAAAATCAGCCATGGCTGATTGGTCTGTGAAGCACGGCGACATTCTTGATGAGCCGGCGGACTTGTTGATCTGTTCAGCGAACGGCAACCTCGACCTCAGCGGCGGCGTGGGCGCCGCGTTGCGCATGTGCTTTGGGCCACAGATGCAGAAAGCGGCGCACGAAGCGCGGCGCGCGCGGGTGGGGTCCGGCCCGCTCCCGCCCGGCGAGTTCGTGGTTGTCGATGGGACGCCCAGCCCGTTCAAGCATGTCATCCACCTCGTCGGTGTCACGACGTTCTACGACGCCGATGCCGCTGTGATCGCCCGCGCGATCGGCGAAGCGTTGGCCAAGGCGGATGCACTCGGCGCCGCGTCGGTAGCGCTCACGGCCATTGCCACGGGCTACGGCCCGCTGAGCATGGCTGAGTTTGGCGAGGCCGCCTCAACGTGCACCGCAACGCCGTACGAACATCTTGCGCATGTCACGGTCGTCGTGCGTCATCCGCACCAGGCACAAGAGCTGGCCGCGGCGATGGGGCTCAAAGCCCCGCGTAGCGATTGAGCAGGTCGACGATGACGGTCTGGTTGGGGTTGACCTCGAGGGAGCGTCGCCAGAGGGCGCGGGCCTGGTCGCGGAGGGTGAAGTCGCCGGGGGCGTCTCGGGAGGCGAGCAGGTAGCGGGTCATGCGGGTGGCGCCCAGGCCGTTGAGGGCGGCGGTGCTGTTGGGGGCGAGCTGGACGGCGTCGGCGTAGGCGGCGTCGGCGGAGTCGAACTTGCGTTGGCGGAAGTAGGCGTAGCCGAGGCGTTCGTGGGCGGTGGCCGAGTCGGGCGAGGCGGCGGTGAGGGTGAGCAGGGTGTTGACGGCGCGGTCGAGGTTGCCGAGCTTGAGGTGGGCGTCGGCGAGGCCCAGGGCGATCTGGTCGGGGATGGGGCCGAGCTCGGCGGCGCG
>JBCCZA010000117.1:0-10870 GCA_039188455.1 Planctomycetota bacterium | reverse complement strand
GTCGCGCCCGTGCATGACGAGCACCGGCCCGCCGTACGCCGCCATCGCGCGGTCCGTGCGGAATGTGCTCGGCATGACCGACCCCGGCAACCCGAACCGCCACACCATCGCCGCGATGCTCGTCATCGTGCTCTCCACCGCGACCGCAGCGGGCTGTCGCTGCATCAGCAACCGCCCCGTCGCCGCCCCGCCGATCGATCGCCCGTGCACCGCCACCCGCGCCGCGTCCACCTCCGCCCGCGCCGCCACCAGGTCGTACCACGCCGCCGCGTCCTTCGTGACCGTCGCCTCGCTGGGCTTACCCGGCTGCCCGCCGTAACCGCGGTACTCGGCCAGCAGCACCGACACGCCCAACGGCCGATACACCGACACGATCCACGCCTGATCGTCCGCCAGCTCGGCGTTGCCGTGGAAGAACACCACCCCCGGCCCTAGCTCATCCGCGCTCACCCCCTCGCCCGGCACGAACCACCCCGACACCTCCCCCGCCCCTGTCGCGATCGCCACGCGCTCGGCCGTCTCGTGCGGCGGCACCCCGCCCGGCATCCCCGCCGCCCACGTCGGGAACAGCACCCGATCCTGGATCACGCCCGCCACCCCCACCAGCAACGCGTACCCCACCACCAGCGTCACCAGCGCGATCGTCACCAAGCGACGCACCGCTCGACGTGGCTTGCCTTGTGGAGCTGTCGTCTCATCACCCACGAAGAACCTCCCCCACCCCTACGCCCAATCACAGCCGGAAGATCGATCCCAGCTTCTTGCCCATCAGCATCGACGCCCCCACCAGCGTCACCGTCAGCAGCGCCATCCCCCACACGCCCATCGCCGACGCGATGTAAGGCCCGTCGCCCAGCCGGTTGAAGAACTCCCAGATCGCCTTGGTGATCGGGTAGTGCTCGGCCTTCTGCGCCAGAATCAAGGAGTCGCTCACCTCCAGCATCGAGAACGCGAACACCAGGATCGACCCCGCGATCAGATTCGCCATGATCAGCGGCACGACCACCCGCCGGATCGCCGTCATCGTGTCGGCCCCGAGGTTCAGCGCCGCCTCCTCCAACGCCCCGGACGTCTGCTCCAACCCCGCCGACGCCGACCGCACGATGTACGGCAGCCGACGCACCGCGTACGCCACGATCAACAACAGCATCGGATTCGGGTTCTGCCCAGTCACCTGCGTCAGCGACGCCAGCCAATCAAACACGCCCAGCCCCGTCGACTCGCCCAGCCCCAGCAGCCACGCGTTGAGCTGCGGGAACGGCCAACGCAGCGTCATCGCGTAGTACCCGAACGCCATCACCAAGCCCGGCACCGCCAACGGCAGCATCGCCAGCGCGTCCAGCACCAACCCGCCCTTGATCTTCAGCCGCACCACCAGGTAGCTGATCGCCAGCCCCATGATCACGCACAGCACCATCGCCAGCACCGAGTAGATCAGGCTGTTCACGATCGACTCCGCCGCTAGCGGGTGCGTCAACGCCGCGCCGAAGTGGCTCATCGTGAACTCCGTCGGCAGGATCGTGCGGTACCACGCCCCGTCCGCCGACACGCTCACCAGCAGCACCCCGATGTGCGGCATCACCGCCAGGAGCGTCACCCCCAGAAACGCCGCCGCCGCCAGCCAACCCCACACCCCGCCCAGCGTCGGCATCGTCCCCGCCGCCTGCGCCTTGCCCTGCATCGCGTAACCACGACCCCCCAGCACCAACCGCCCCACCAAATACAACCCGATCGCCACCGCCAGCATCACCACCACCAACGCGTACGGCCGCGGACTGCTCGCCACCTCGCTCAGCCCGAAGAACACCTGCACCGGCGTCACCGTGTAATAGTCAAACATCAGCGGCGTGCCCAGCTCCGTGAACGACCAGATGAACACGATCGTCCCCCCCGCGAACACGCCCGGCATCATCAGCGGCAGCGTCACCCGGAAGAACCGGCTCCACCGCCCCGCCCCCATGTTGTCCGCCGCCTCCTCCAGCGCCGGGTCGATGTTCGCCAGCGCCGCCGTCAGGTTCAGGTACAGGATCGGGTAGAGGTGCAACGCCTCCATCACCACCACGGCCAGGAACCGCCCCGCCCCCAGCCCGCCGAGGAAGTCCAGCCCCGGCCCGTCCGCCGAGATCAGCCCCACGTCCACCAGCAGCGCGTTCACCCCCCCGAACCGCCCCAACAGCGCCCGCAGCCCGATCGCCCCCACGAACGGCGGCAGGATCAACGGCACCAGCACCAAGCTCGTCACCAACGCCTTGCCCGGGAACCGGAACCGCGCCGCCAGCATCGCCAACGGCAACGCCAGCAGCAGCGACAACGCCGTCGTCCCCACCGCCACCCACAGGCTGTTCACCAGCCCCTCCACCAGCAGCGGGTCCCGGAACACCCCCACGATGTATTGGAACGTAAACGCATCCCACCCCGCCGCTCCCGACAGCCCGAACCCGCCCATCACCGTCAGGAAGATCGGCCACACCAGCAGCACCGCCAGCACCGCCAACGTCACCACCGCGACGGCGTAGATCACCAACAACCGGGTCTGATGCGCGGACATGGACGGCTTCCCTGATCGGCGGACGGACGAGGATAACCCAGCCGAATAGACCGGGCATCCCAAGCTTGAAGTCTCCCTGGCGACGAGCTATTTTGTCGTTGAATCAGGTCGTGAGCTTGTCGCAAGTTCTGGAGGAACAAGATGACTTCTTTGCACCGGTGTTTGGCCGTCGCGATATCCGGGTTCGCGCCTTTGGCTTTTGGTTCGGTGGTGGACTTCAACAATGTCGGTCTTACCAACCTCCCTTACTCGGAAAATGGACTGAACTTCACGAATACCGGGCAGACCGATCCCGTGGTCTTCGGCGGCGTGGATGGGGATGGATACTTGGCTTCGGGCACGAACTTTCTGCCGATTCGCATTCTCGTGACGGGCGATCAGCCATTCGACCTTGAGTCGATCTCGATCGAAAGCGTCTTCCGCACCTAGTCGATCGAGGCCTCCTCGGGGGCCACTTTCACGACAACAACCACGGGTACTATCGACTTCAACGCGTTGCAAGGCTGGACCAATCTGACCTCGTTCGAGTTTGTCCACGACCCAGCCGAAGCCAACGGCAACATCCGCATCGACGACATCGTCTTCACCTTTGTGCCCGAGCCCACCACGGGGATGCTGCTACTGGCTGCGTCTACAGTCGTGTTCGCGCGACGCCGGTAGTTTCTTGTTTGCCTGAGTTCTGCGCACAGTCCGCGCAGCGGCACCGCATATTCAGCATCAGTCACGCCGAATAATCCGACCCAGGCGGCCCGCGCCACGCCGACATCTGCCCGCGGTCTGTCGCTGTGAACTCGCCCGCGCCTACCGCCGTAGGATGAAGCGGTTCCCTTCTTGCACCGGGCCGATCTCGTGAACCGAAAGCCTCGCCGCCGACCGATGCTGAGCCTCGCCAGCTTCGTTGTCGCCGCGGCGATCTGGCTGCCGTCGGCCCACCTGTTCTTCGCCCCGCCGCACGACGCCTATCGCACCGCCGACGGCCGGCCCGGCCCCCGCACGCAGCAGCTCGTCGACTGGCACCTGCACCTCTGGGCCGACCCCATGCTCCGCCGGGCCGAGATCGACCGCATGCGCCGCAGCAACGCGGAGTGGGACTTCATGGGGCGCACGTTCCTCGTGATGGCCTTGGCCAACCTGGCCGAACGCGAGCCGCAGCGCCGCGACGAACTGCTCGGCGTCGCCGACGCGATCATCGACGAGACGCTCGCGCTCGAAGCCGAGTACGGCCACCTGTACTTCCTGATGCCCTACGCCCGGGACGCGGCGTTCCTCGCCGACCCGCCACGCAGCGTCTTCGTCGACGGCGAGATCGCGATGATGCTCGCCTGCCGCCAACTCATCGCGGACAACCCGGCATACCGACAGCCGCTGCGTGATCGCGTGGCGATCGTCGTGGAGGCGATGAGCGCCGGGCCGATCGGCTCGGCCGAGAGCTACCCGGATGAGGGCTGGCTGTTCTGCAATGCGCTGGCCGCCGCGGCTGTCCGCGTGAGCGACGCCGTCACGGGCGACGACCACGCCGAGTTCCTCGGCGACTGGCTGGCCGCCACACGCGAACACCTCACCGACCCGGCGACCGGCCTGCTCGTGTCCCGCTTCACCTACGACGGCCGCACCATCGAAGGCCCCGAGGGCACCTGCCTCTGGCTCGCCGCGCACTGCCTGCAGTTGATCGATCCGGTGTTCGCCGAGCAGCAGTACCACTTGACGCGCGACGCGCTGGCCCGCGACTTCCTGGGGTTTGGCTATGCGCGCGAGTGGCCGACGGGGACAGCGGGCCACGCCGACGTCGACTCAGGACCCATCGTGCCGGTGCTCGAGGCCAGCGCCGGGTCCAGCGGCCTGGCCGTGCTGGGCGCCGCGGCGTTCGACGACGAGCGCTACCTGCGGCAACTGCTGACGGCGCTTGAGGCCGTGGCGTTCCCGATCGAGTCGCGCGACGGACTGCGGTTCGCGGCCAGCAACCAGGTCGGCGACGCCGTCATGCTGTACGCGCTCGTGCAGGGCCCGCTGTGGCAGAAGACGCTCGACCGCGTCGGCCCCGCCATCGACGACGGAGACCAGCCATGAGGCTCTGGCGTTGGCTCAACACACCGCCGATCGGCGGGCTGCTTGCCGCCGGCGCGATCTGGCTGTGCTTCGGGCTCGTCACGGCGCTCGGCTGGCGGGCCAACGTCAGCCTCCTCAGCGGCACGCTCCCGGCGGTCGGCGACGGCGTGTTCGCCATCGCGACCGGCCTGCTTTACGGCTTCGCCTACCTGATGGCGATCGTCCTCGCCCCAATCCTGGCGATCGCCGCGCTGGTCGAAGCCGTTGCGCGCTGGCTGATTCCAAGTCGTCGCGCCGCAGCGTCGGTCGATCCGCCGGGTGGTCGGACCTCAGAGCCGTTAGCCCCGGCTTCCAGCCGGGGGTGATTTCGAGTGAAATCCATCGCTATCGGTCATGCCGTGCGCGCGGAAGAGGCCACGCATCCCCGGGTAGGAAAGCCCGGCTCACCCCGCTCGACCCCCATGGCAGACACGCGTCGGGCGGGCAGCCTGCGCCGGGCGGACCGTCGAAGGGTCGCCACCGGTCCACGGGATCGGCCGGGCGGCTGACAGGGTTGCGGGATCAGGCTGCTACGTCCCAAGACTCGACGCGTGTGCTACGAGGCCGCGCCGCCCCGCCCTCGACGTCTTGCGTGTTGTGAAGCTCGTGCCCTGGAAAGTTGGCGAAGGGGTACGCGTGGCACGCGGGGCTCATTGGCATGACGGCGTGTGTTGGCGGATCACCCCCGGCAGAGCCGGGGGCTAATGGGGGCGGGTTGCGCGCTTAGCTGCGACGCCACGCGTCGCTGAAAGACATGTCGTGCGTTGCCGTATTTCCTTCAGCGACGCGTGGCGTCGCAGCTAAAGGCGCCTTGATCGCTGCGATTGCGCGGTGAGATCGATCCATCAAGTCGTCGTCACTCATCAATCATCTGCGACTCGCGACCCGCTGAGTCTCTCAAAGTCACCGATGCGCTAAAATCCCAGCCACATGAACTTCGACGAGGCTCAGCAAGACATGAGGCACGCCTATCTCGGCGGCGGGCCGGGGCTGCTGGCGTCGGGCGCGGTGTGGCTCGCCGCCGGAGCGGCCGGGAGCCTGGTGTCGAAGCCCGCCAGCGTCGGCATCCTTGTCTTGGGCGGCATGATGATCCACCCTGCGGCGATCGGCCTCTCGAAGCTGTTCGGGCGCCCGGGTCGGCACGCGAGAGGCAATCCGCTCGCGCGGCTGGCCTTGGAGTCGACCTTCCTGATGTTCATCGGGCTGTTCGTGGCGTTCGCGGTGATGCAAGTGAAGCCGGCGTTCTTCTTCCCGGTGATGCTCGCCACGATCGGCGGGCGTTACCTGGTGTTCGCCACGCTCTACGGCACGCGGCTGTACTGGGGTATCGGCGGCGCGTTGGCCGTCGCGGGCATGCTGTGCCTGGTGCTGAACGCCCCGTTCACCACGGGCGCCTACCTCGGCGGCGCGATCGAGCTGGTCGCCGCTCTGATGATCCTCTCGAACCCGGCGTTCGCAGGGAAGAGCGTCCAAGCCGAGTGACGTCATTGACGCGTCGATGACACGCGCCGCGTAACGGTGGCGAACAGCGCGCGGTCCCAGCGGAGGACGAACACGGTGAGCGTGTTCGCGGGGTCGGCGGAGGCGTGGCCGCGGAGGTCGCGCTGGAGGCGGTCGGGGTCGACGGCCTGGTCGCGGGTCTTGACCTCGACGACGCCGGCGTGGTGTTCGGCGAGGTTGCGCTTGAGGCGCTTGGGCTGATAGGGCTGGTGGTCGAGCACTCGGAAGGCGGTGAGCCAGGGGGAGTCCACCGGGGCGTCGGCGGTGAGCAGGCCGAGCGCGGGGTGCGGCGACGACAGGCCGAGACGGTGCATAAGCTCGGCGCGCTCGACGGCGGGGTCGACGGCGAACAGGTACTCGCTGAGTTGGGCGACGTTCGGGCGGCCGGGTTGGCCGGCGAGCGTGGTGGCTTGTCCGTGGTCGTCGATCAGCGCCGCGGCGCGGGGGGCGGCGGCGAGGTCGAGCGTGTCGGCGGCGTCGACCCAGACGTGGGCGTGGCCCAGGCCGCCGGCGTGGCTGATGAACTCGAGCTGGGCGTCGGCGTCAAAACGATGGGCCAGGTCATCGGCCTCGTCGCGGTCGACGGCGGGCGAGAGCTTGACGACGCCGAAGGGGGCGGCGGCGAGGCGGGCGGCCAGCGCGGTCGGGTCGGGCGCGTAATCGGCCAGGCGGCGGGCGCGGCGGCCGGTGTCGGCGTCGCGGCGGGCGGGGTCGAGGTGGAAGGGGTGGCCGGCGAGATCGAGCGTGGCGACGTCGGCGCAGGCCGTGGGGCAGCGGGTGTTGGTGACGGTCATCAGCGCGCGGGCGGGGTCGAGGTCGATCGCGAGGATGGGTAGCCCGACATCGCCTATGGCCATGGCGTCGACGCCAGCGCCGCTGCACAGGTCGACGATCGGCCCGCGGCGCTCGGCGGGAAGTCGATGCCAGGCCGCGATAAGTCGGCGGGCCTTGTACATCGCGACCGGCCAGGCGGTGGCCTGCTCGACGGCGTCGACATCGGCGAGCAGCGTGGCGGCGCTGGGGATGCCCTTGAAGCCGGCCTTGCGTCGCGCGACGGCGAGCTGCAGCGCCGCCCGCACGAGATCAGCGGCCCGATCGGCGTCGGGTGCGAGGCGGCGGAGGCGTTCGACGTCGGTCGGCGCGGACGGGTCGGCGTCGGCCGCGGCGGCGATCAGGGGTTGTGCGGCAGGGGTGAGCAGCGTGCGCCAGGCGTCGGCCGCGCGAATAGGCATGGCGTCGGGCTCTCGGCGGTGCGGCGGTCGCGAGTAGGCGGTCAGATCGACTCGTAGCGCGCGAGCAGGTCGACGATCTTGATCTGGCTGGGCTTGACCTGGATCGACCGTCGCCACGAGGCGATCGCGGCGTCGCGGAGGCGGGGGTCGATCCGGCCGTCGCGGATGTACAGCGTCATGAGCGCGACGCCCTCGCCGTTGAGCGCGGCGGTGTCGTTGGGGTTGAGGCGCAGCGCCTGGCGGAAGGTGCGCAGGGCCTGGGCGTAGTTGCCGGTCTTGAACTGCACGTAGCCGAGACGCTCGTAGGCGGTGGGCGTGGGGCTGCGTCGGATGAGGGACTCGAGGACGTTCTGGGCGCGGGCGAGGTTGTTGAGCTTGATGTGGGCGTCGGCGAGGCCGAGGAGGACCTGGTCGGCGAGCTCGCCCAGCTCGGCGGCCTGGCGATAGGCGTCGACGGCGGCGGCGTGGTTGCCGAGCAAGGCGTAGGCGGCGGCGAGGTTGGTCCAGGCGGGCTGGGAGTCGGGGTCGAGCTCGGTGGCGCGGACGGCGTGCTCGAGGGCCTGGCCGGGCTCGCCGAGCTGGAGATAGGCGGCGGCGAGGTCGCGGCGGACGGTGAACGCGTCGGGATCGATCAGCAGGGCGCGGAGGTAGCTGGTGACGGCTTGGTCGACCTTGCCAAGCAACTGGCGCATGAGGCCGAGGTAGTAGTGGGCGTCGAGGTTGTTGGGGTCGGTGACGGTGGCGTCGGCGTAGGCGATCTCGGCCGACTCGTAGTCGTCGTTCTGGCGGTAGATGTCGCCGATGCCGAGGTGGGCTTCGGTGACGTCGGGGTTCTCGGCGAGAACGGCGTTGAAGGCGTCGAGGGCCTGCTGGTCGAGGCCTTGGTCGGCGAAGGCGCGGGCGTCGGCGAGGCTCTGGGCGACACGTTGGGCGCGCTGCTCTTCGGCGTCGCGTCGGGCGGCGGTGTTCAGGGTGCAGCCGCCGAGGGCGACGACGGCGATCAACACCCACGCGGCGTGCGCAAAGCCGGGCCACGTGTGGCGACGCGGGGCGGCGGAGGCGGGGTCGGGCATGGGCGGGCTCGTCGGTCGGTACGGGACGCGGCTGGGCTGGATCATGGCGTGTCGCGGCGGACGGATCAACCGCGCGCCGCGGAGGCGGGTCGGTCAGGTGGAGCCGCCAGTTGCGGGTTGGGCGTGGGTCGGCGCGGGGGGCGCGGTCGCTTGCCGTGGATCGGCGAGGCCGGCGGCATCGGCGAGGGTCTGGCCGGCGACGGCCTGCCGGCGGGCTTTGGTCAGGCACTCGAGCACGGCCTCGGCGCTGGGCGTGTCGGAGGTGCGGCCGCCGCGGGCGAGGTGGTCGCCGATGTCGAGCACCTCGGTAAGCGCGACGCGCTGCGGCGGGCGGCTGAGCGTGATGGGTGAGGACTCGACGTCGGTCGAGCCGTCGGCGACGTGGTGCAGCAGGCCGGCGTCGATGAGCGCGTCGACGAGCCGACCGGTGGCCGGGACGGGCAGGTCGAGCTCGCGCGCGAGGTCGTCGCGGTCGAGCGACTTGCCGGTGTCGAAACGGCGGGCCAACAAGACCATCGCGGGGACCACGGCGTCGGGGCTGACGAGCTGGCCGGCGGTGCTGGCGCGGCGCTGGCGGGCGATCTCCCAGCCCTTGAGGTTCTGCAGCGTGCGCGTGAGGATGATGCCGAACAGGATGATGATCCACGTCAGGTATAGCCACAGCAGGAACAACGGCAGCAACGCCAAAGCGCCGTAGAGCTTGCCCTGACCGCTGCCGTCCTCGGCCGTGAAGCGTCGGACGTACAGCCCGAACAGCTCGACGAGCAGGGTCCAGCCGATGGCCGCGACCGCTGAGCCCACGGCGGCGTGTCGGACGGAGACCTTGGCCGTTGGCAGCAGGACGTACATCGCCATCAGCACCAGCCACATCGTCAGCGTCGGCGTGATGGTGCTGCCGACCCAGGTGAACAGCCAGCTGATCGGCCCCAGCCCCTCGGCCGCGCTCGCGAGGGTGTCGATCATGAGGTAGGGCTCGAGTTGCTGACGCACCACCTGGCCGGCGACGAGCACGAGGGGCGCCATCACGATGACGGTGAAGTACATCGGGACGCGGATCTGGATGGGACGCGCGGCGTCGGTGTCGTAGATGCGGTTGAAGCTGCGCTCGATGGTGGCGAGCAGCGCGGTGGCGCCGTAGATGAAGAACAGCGCGCCGAACACGCCGATCGAGCTGAAGTTGATAGACCGCAGCTGCTCGATCCAGACCTCGATTTGCGAACGGACCGCCTGGGCGGCGATGTCGAACGCCTCGTCTCGGCTGGGGTCGGCGGAGGTGTCGACCGCGGCGGCCTCGCTATCCGCGCCGGAATCGGACGAGCCGGGTGGCGGCGAAGCTACGCCCTCGGCGGCTGCGGGGTTGGCCGCGACCGCGGTCTGGTTCGCCGCATCGGGCGAGCCTGTGAGTTCGGGCTCCGCGGGATCGGCGGTGGCGGCCGGCTCGTCGCCGGTGGTGATCGGCGCGTCCTGGGAGTCGGGCTCGACGCTGGACTCGTCGAGCCACTGCAGCGAGACGTCGACGATGTTGTCGGTGAGCTGCGTGAGCTGGGCGTCGCTGACGAACACACGCGCGAGGACGAGCATCAGCGCAATCGTGGGCAGCAGCGAGAACAGCGTGTGATAGGTCAGGGCCGCGGCCATCTGGCCGGCCCGGCAGACCGAGAGCTGGCGGGTGCAGTGCAGGGCCAGGCGGATGCAGAACCGGACGGTCCGCTGCAGCCGGCTGAGCTCGCTGGCCTCGCGGGCGAGCAGGCGGTTGCCCTTGGCCTTGAGGTTGTTGATCAGGCCCATGGCCGGAGTATCGTCGCAATCGGCCGGACTGGCGACCCCGGCGGGTTATCGCCCCGTGCCCGGCGGGCTGCGGTGGTGCCGATCGACCCGGCGGAGGGCGGTGGCAAGCAGGTCGGCACACGCGTCGAGCGTCAGCGGCGGGTCGTGGGGTCTGACTGAGATGACGAGGTCGTAGCCGGCGGGCAGGTCGTGCTGATTCAGGCGGATGGCCTCGCGGATGAGGCGTTTGACGCGGTTGCGAGCGACGGCATTGCCGACTCGGCGGGGCACCGACAGGCCGACGCGGTTGTGGTCCAGCCCGTTGGGGCGGGCGGAGACGGTCAGCGGGCCGGCCGAGCGTCGCACGCGGTGGTCGAACACGGCGGAGAACTGGCGTCTGCCCGTCAGCCGGAACCGACGCGGGTAGCGGTAGCGCTTGCTCGGCGGGGCCTGCGTCATTGCTCGAGCAGGTGCTGGTACTGGCGGATCATGCGCGAGCGCGAGAGCAGGCCACGGACGGTCATCGCGTCGTCGACCACGGCCAGCGAGGCGACGTCGTGCTGGCTGAACTTGTCGAGCACCTGGTCGAGCGTCTCGTCGGGCTTGACGGTCGGCAGGTTCGTGCGCGCGAGCTCGCCGCAGATCATCAGCGGGATGGCCTCGCG
>JBCCZA010000116.1:0-10908 GCA_039188455.1 Planctomycetota bacterium | reverse complement strand
GGGCGGCGTCGGTGTGGTCGGTCGCGTAAGTCGACTCGTAGAGGGTCTGGTCGTCGAGGCGGTAGTCGGCGGAGAGGTCGATGACGGTGAGGCCGGCGTCGAGCAGGCCGGGCACGTGGGCCATGGCGGCCTTGTGCGGCAGGCCGAGGAACGCGACGTCGGCGTGCTGGGCGATCGCGGCGTAGTCGATCGGCCGGCACTGGGCGACGGTCTCGTCGAGCCGGCCGGTTAGCTGGGGGAACTCGTCGGTGATGTCGGGCAGGTCTTCGCGGTGAGACGCGAGATAGGTGAGCTCGGCCCGGGGGTGGCGGGCGAGCAGCTCGATCAGCCACCGGCCGGTGTACCCGGTCGGGCCGACGATCGCGACGCGCACGGCGTCGAAGGGCGAACTGGGGTCGAGAGACTCGGCCATCGCGGCATTGTGGCGGCTGTTGTCGAGTCGGCAACCGCCTGAGACAAAACTGCCGAATTGGCAGTTTTTGCGTCTCGGCCGATCATCGTTAATCGCTGTTTTGCATGCACTTGCGCGTTTCGGCATTGGCACGCCCGGTGCGATACCTCTCCCGTCGCCGGCACCGATCGCCGGACGCGAGAAGAACGAAACACCCGCGACGCCCGCCGTCGCCTTTCAGAAAGGAAACCCACCATGCTCCTCACAGCCCCGAACCGCCGTTGGTTGAGCACCCCCGTCGACCTGCTCCGTGACATCGAGCAGCGGCACGCGGCCCAGCCCACCGGCCAGCCCGCGACCGCGACCTATCCCGTCGATGTCCGCGAAGAAGAGGGCCGATTCGTCGTCGAGGCCGAGATGCCCGGCTACACCAAGGACCAGATCGGCGTCAGCCTCGAGAACCACGTGCTCGCCATCACGGCCGAGCGATCCGTCCCCGAGACGCCCGAAGGCCAGCAGCGCCACCTGCACGAGCGACGCTTCACCCGCATCGCCCGCAAGTTCACGCTGCCCCGCTCGGTCGACCCCAACGCCATCGAAGCTTCCCTCGACCACGGCGTCCTCACGCTGACCATCGCCAAGCGCGACGAGGTCAAGGCTCGCAAGATCGAGGTCAAGTGACCTCACCACCCGGGCGATGATCGCCCCACCGTTGGCGGACCGGCCCCGCTCTCAGGCCGACGCCCGCCGCGTCTCGATACCGCGGGCCGAGGGTTGATTCCCCTCGGCCCGCTTTGCGTTTGCCGATACCCTTGACATCGGCATGAGTGACACGCCCCACGACATCGCGACCGACACGGTGATCGTCGGCGCCGGGCCCATCGGCATCGAGTTGGCCGCCTGCCTCAAGCGCCTCGGCCACGACTACCGCCACGTCGACGCCGGCTGCGTCGCGCACACGATCGCGTGGTACCCCAAGCAGACGCGCTTCTTCTCCGGCCCCGACCGCATCGCCATCGCCGGCGTCCCCCTGGCCACCGTCAACCAGGAGAAGGCCAGCCGTGAGGAGTACCTCGCCTACCTGCGCAGCGTCGTCCGCCAGTACGACCTCGACATCAGCACCTACGAGCGCGTCGCTCAGCTCGCCGACGGCGACGGCACGCACCGCCACATCGTCGCCACCACCCGCCACGGCCAGCCTCACGCGACGTACCGCTGCCAGAACGTCGTGCTCGCCATCGGCGACATGCACCACGCCCGCAAGCTCGACATCCCCGGCGAAGGCCTGCCCCACGTCAGTCACTACTTCGACGAGCCCCACTCCTACTTCCGCCGCAAGCTGCTCATCGTCGGCGGGCGCAACTCCGCCGTCGAAGCCGCCATCCGCTGCTACCGCGCCGGCGCGGATGTCGCCATCAGCTACCGCCGGCCGTGGTTCGACGAGGAGCACATCAAGTACTGGCTGATGCCCGACCTCAAGACCCTGATCGACAAGGGCGAGGTCGACTTCCACGGCCAGACCGTCCCCGTCGACATCAACACCGACCGCGTCCGCCTGGAGTCCACCGAGAACGACGGCGGTGGCGCGTTCGACCTCGACGCCGACGCCGTGCTGCTGCTCACCGGCTACACGCAGGACAAGTCACTGTTCCGAATGGCGGGCGTCGCGCTGGACGGTGTGAACGAGGCACCCGTCGTCGACTACGAGACGATGCAGACGCAGAACCCCGGCGTCTACGTCGTCGGGACCGCGACCGCCGGCACGCAGAACCACTTCAAGGTCTACATCGAGAACAGCCACCCCCACGTCGCCAAGGCCTGTAAGGCCATCACCGGCCAGGCCCCGCCGACCGGCATGATCAACGACGCAGCGCAGCGGTACAGCCTGCTCGAGACGTAACGCGATTTGCCTGACCCTGGAACGGGTGGCCTGCCGGGTGCCACACCTCGTGCACAGCACGATGTGTGCCGTTGAGCTCATGGCACCGCAACGGCACACATCGCCTTGGGCGAGGTGTGGCACCCGAACAAAAGATCACGCCGTCGCGACAATGAATCGATCGATCGCCTCGGCCACGCCGTCGTCGACGTTGCTCGCAACCACGACGTCCGCGACGTCCTTCGCCTCCGGCCACGCGTTGCCGACCGCCACACCCAGCCCGGCCCACAGCAGCATCCCCGTGTCGTTCGGCGCGTCGCCGATCGCCATCACCCGCTCGGCGTCGACGCCCATCGTCTCGGCCAGCCGCGCCACCGCGATCGACTTGTCCACCGACGGATCGACGCACTGCATCATGTGCCCGTCGCAGATGAGCACGCCCGCCTCGTCGCCGAAGGCCTCGGTGATCGCGGCGTGCAGCCGAGGCAGGCGCTCGTCGGGCGTGAGCAGCATGAGCTTGGTGATCGGACCATCGATGAACGTGTCGAGCGGGCCGACGTGGTCCGGCGGGAATGACGCGGCCGACGCGACGGTGAGCGACGGGTCGTGCCGATCGGTCAGCCAGCGATCGTCGGCCTCGACGTGCACGACGACCTCGGGGTCCAGCGCCCGCGCCGCCTCGGCGATGCGCCGCCCCAACCCGGCGGCCAGCGGCGTGTGCTCGATCACCGCGCCGTCGGCCTCGACCAGCATCGAGCCGTTGTATGTCACCATCGGCGTGTCCAGCCCCAACTCGCGGTGAAACACCATCGCCGCGCGCGGCGGCCGGGCCGTCGCCAGCATCACCCGCACGCCCGTCGCCAGCGCCCGGGCGATCGCGTCGATCACGCCGTCCGACAGCGACGCGTCCGGCCGGAGCGTCGTGCCGTCCAAGTCGAGCGCGATCAGGTCGTACCGACGGTGCGTCATCGTGGCCTAGGCTACTCACCGACGCTCGGACCGTTCCCCCCGCGAGCCCGCCCAAGATGACGCCCCCCACCGCCGCCGTCGACCTCAAGGACTGCAACCGCCTGGGCCTGGACCTGCACGCCGAGGCCGCCGCCATGCGCGACCGCTACCCCGGCCCGCTCATCGACGCCCACGTCCACCTCTTCGACGCCATCGGCGCCAAAACCTTCTTCGACACCGCCGACGCGTTCAACGTCACCGCCGCCATCACGCAGACTCCGCTCGAGAACGTCGACGCCGTCGCCGACGCCAGCGCGGGTCGGGCCAGGTTCGTCGCCGTGCCCGACTACTGGGGCGTCGACCCCGAGATCGCCTACACGACCGACTACCACAAGCGTCTCGAGACCTTCGCCGAGAAGGGCGCCCGCATGTTCAAGATCTGGGCCGGCCCGCGCGGGATCGATCGATCGCCCACCCTCGCCATCGACCACCCCTCCCGCGCCGAGCTCATCGACGTCGCCAAGTCCCTCGGCTACACCGCCATCATGACCCACGTCGGCGACCCCGACACCTGGTACGCCAAGAAGTACCTCCCCGCCTCCAAGTACGGCACCAAACAGCAACACCTCGACACCCTCGCCCGGCTCATCGAACAGCACGGCGACCGCCCCTGGCTGGGCGCTCACATGGGCGGCACGCCCGAAGACCTCGACACGCTGCAAACGTTCCTCGATCGCTTCCCGACCTACGTCGTCGACACCTCGGCGACCAAGTGGATCATCCGCGAGCTCAGCCAACGCATCGACGAGTTCGCCGACTTCGTGAAGCGCAACCCCGGCCGAGTCCTGTGGGGCACCGACATCGTCGCCCACACCATCAACGCCCTGCCGCCCGACGAAGCGCGACAAGTCGAGATCCCCGACAACGCACCGCCGATCGAGGTCAAAGACGACGCCGGCCACGGATTCGATCTCTACGGCTCGCGCTTCTGGGCCGAGCGCACCCTCTGCGAGACCGACTACGACGGCCTCTCGACCATCGTCGACCCCGATCTGCACATGGTCGACGAATCCGTCGATCCCAAGTCGACCGCCACGCTGCGCGGCGCCGGCCTCGACCACGCCACGCTCAAGCAGCTGTACCACGACAACGCCGCCGACTTCATCGAACGCGTCTGGGGATGAACCGCAACTCGCGTGGACGCCACACCTCGCCGAAGGCGACGTGTGCCGTTGCGGCTTGGCCCGTTTATCCGCACACATCGTGCTGCGCACGAGGTGTGGCACCCGACTGAGGCGGCCCCAAACCTGGATGAATTCCCGCTTATTCCGGCGTTCGCAACCATGAGAAAACACGCTCGGCGTGGAAATCATCCGTGCGCGCTGCCCGTTTGTCTTCTTGTCTCCGATGCATCGCGTGACGTGTTCGAAACCCCCACCCCGCCCGACAGGGCAAGAAAGGAAGACAACGTCATGAAGCGCAACACCTCCTATCGCACGATCCTGGCCGCCTCCGCCGCGGCCGTGACCCTCGGCTTCGCCCCCTTCGCCGACGCCGGCATCAACGGCGGCCGTAACCAGGCCTCCGCCAGTGCCCAGAAGGTTTACCGAGCCCAGGCTCCGACCTACACGCCGGCTCAGGCCCAGCCCACACGGTTCTCGGCCGTGACGCGTTCCAGCACGCAGCGAACCACGATCAGCCAGTCGGCCATCAACCGCGGCCACCACGTGGGTCGAGGCGTCGCCGCCAACGGCGTGCGTCATCGCACCGCCAGCTCGGACTTCAGCCTCGACAAGCTCTTCGGCAGCGAAGGCTGACCCAACCACCGTTCAACACAACCCCAGAACTCTCCACGCCCCCCGCCGTCGAAAGACGACCGGGGGCGTTTGTCTGCGCTCCGACATCAAAGAAAAACCCGCGGCCGTTTGGCCGCGGGCTCGTTGAAGTGCATTGTTCAAGCTTCGTCGATCAGCCGGCTGCCATCTTCTCGGCCTTGGCCCGCGCGTCGTCGAGCGTGCCGACGTACATAAACGCCGACTCGGGCAGGTCGTCCGCCTCGCCCTCGCACAGCCGCTTGAACGAGTCGATCGTGTCCTTCAGCGAGGTGTAGATGCCGGGGAACCCGGTGAACACCTCGGCCACGAAGAACGGCTGCGAGAGGAAACGCTCGATCTTGCGGGCGCGGCCGACGATGAGCTTGTCCTCCTCGCTGAGCTCGTCGACGCCGAGGATGGCGATGATGTCCTGCAGCGACTTGTAACGCTGAAGGATCGACTGCACTTGGCGGGCGACGGCGTAGTGCTCCTCGCCGAGGACGCCGGGGTCGAGGATGCGAGAGGTCGAGCCCAACGGGTCGACGGCGGGGAAGATGCCCTTCTCGGCGATCGACCGCTGCAGCACGACCGACGCGTCGAGGTGAGCGAACGTCGTCGCCGGCGCGGGGTCGGTGTAGTCGTCAGCCGGCACGTACACGGCCTGCATCGACGTGATCGCGCCCTTCTCGGTCGAGGTGATGCGCTCCTGCAGCTCGCCCACGTCCGTGCCCAGCGTCGGCTGATAGCCCACAGCCGACGGCATGCGGCCGAGCAGCGCGGAGACCTCCGAGCCGGCCTGCACGAAGCGGAAGATGTTGTCGACGAAGAGCAGCGTCTCCTTGCCGGACTCGTCGCGGAACTGCTCGCACATCGTCAGGCCGGAGAGAGCAACGCGGAAGCGGGCGCCCGGCGGCTCGTTCATCTGGCCGAACACCATGGCGACCTTGTCGAGGACGTAGCCGGTCTTGCCGTCGGCGTCGGTGTACTGAGCCTCGGCCATCTCGCGCCACAGGTCGTTGCCCTCGCGGGTGCGCTCACCCACGCCGGCGAACACGGAGTACCCGCCGAACTCGCGGGCCACGCGGGCGATCATCTCCTGGATAATGACCGTCTTGCCGACGCCCGCCCCGCCGAACAGGCCGATCTTGCCGCCGCGGACGAAGGGGCAGAGCAGGTCGATCACCTTGATGCCCGTCTCGAGCACCTCGGTCTTGGGGTTGAGGTCGGTGAAAGGCGGAGCCTCGCGGTGGATCGACCGGCGAGGGGCGTCGGAGACGGGCGGCTTCTTGTCGACCGGGTCGCCGAGCAGGTTGAAGACACGACCCAGCACGGCCTCGCCGACGGGCACCGTCACGGGCGAGCCGGTGTCGGCGATCTCGGTGCCACGCTGCAGGCCGTCGGTCGTGCCCAGGGCCACGCAGCGGACCTGGCCGCCGCCGAGGTGCTGCTGGACCTCGCCGACGAGCTTGATCTCCTCGTCGCCCACCTTGTAGTGGACCTCGAGGGCGTTGTAGATGTCGGGCATCTGGTCTTCGGGGAACTGGGCGTCGAAGGTCGAGCCGATGACCTGGGAGACGGTGCCGGTGGCGGGCATGGGACGGTTCCTTAATTCGGGTTCACTGCGGGCCGCGGAGTGTAGCGGAGGCCGATTTCACACGCCGGTGGGATATATCGCTTGCAAATATATCGGTACCCGATACATTGGAGATCGATATGTCAGGCCTCGACCCCAAACAACGACGCGACCTCTTCCGCGGCAGCTCCGACCTCATGGTCCTGGCCGTGCTCGCCGACGGCCGGCAGTACGGCTACTCGATCCAGAAGCGCGTCCGCGAGGCCTCCGGCCAGACCCTCAAGGCCGGCACGCTCTACCCCCTGCTCCACCGCCTCGAGACCGAGGGCCTCGTCGCCGCGACCTGGGAGTCCGACACCGGCCGGGACCGCAAGTGGTACGAGCTCACCCCCGCCGGCCGCGCCCGCCTCAAGTCCGCCGCCGCCGACTGGCAGGCCTGCTTCGCCCAGATGCAGGCCCTCATCCTCCCCGCCCTCCGCCGCGTCGCTGCACAAACGGCCACCGACTGACGTCTCTACCTCGGAGCCACGCCATGTCCGAACACGAATTCGAGGCCTATCTCAACCTGCTCGCCCGCACGCTGCGTCTCTCCACCAAGCAGCGCGACCGCATCGCCAACGAGCTACGCGATCACATGGAAGCTCGCCTGAACGAACTCATCGACCGAGGCGTCGACCGCGACGACGCCGTCCTCCAGGCCCTCGACGAGTTCGGCGACGCCAACCTCCTCGCCGACGACCTCGCCCGCCCCCGACACCAACAGTTCCGGAGAAAAATCATGCAGACCGGCTTCGCTACCGTCGCCCTCGCCGCTTGCGCCGCCCTGGCCGTGGTGTACTTCACGCCCACCAACCAGCAAGGCCATTCGCCCCAGGCCTCAGCCATCGCCGACGACACCGCCCAAGAGGCCGAAGTCTCGGCCGCAGGCGCCGCCAAGCTCACGACCGACGACACGGAAAGCGTCATCGAACTCACGGCTGATCAGATCACCGTCCGGACCAACGCTCCGCCGCCCCAACCCGCCGCCGATACCTCGATCGAGATCATCGACGTACTGGACATCCTGGCTCGCCAACCCGATGGTCGGGCGATCAACGAAGCGAGCGTGGCCATGGCCGCGGCGATCGAATCGACTATCCGCCACATGCCCCGCCATCGACCCGAAGAGCTCAACGTCACGGCGTTTGAAGGAATGCTCATCGTCTCGGCCACGCCCGAGGCGCACGAGGACGTGGAACGTCTTCTGATGCAGATCAGCGAGCATATGGCGGTGCGACACGATCGGGCCGAAGTCGAACGCCGGGAGGCGGAAGCCGAGACGAACCACAGGCTTCGAGCCGTGCTGCTCGCCGAGCGCGAGGCGGTCGCCGCGAATCTGGATCGGATGAACGCCGTGCTGGCGGACACGACCAAGCTGTCCGAGGTGAACGCAGCCAGCCAACGGCAGTTGCGCGAGGCGGAGTACGCGGTGAGAGCCGCCGAACTCGAACTCAACAAAGTCGAGGTGCGACTTGAAGCGCTGCCCAGGTTGGGCAACTAACTGGATACAAGCCACTATCACCTCAGCCGCGGAACGACGCCATGTCCGAACGTGAATTCGAGGCCTATCTCAACCTGCTCGCCCGCACGCTGCGCCTCTCGACCACCCAGCGTGACCGCATCGCCAACGAGCTGCGCGACCACATGGAGGCCCGGCTCCAAGAACTCATCGACCAAGGCGTCGACCGCGACGACGCCATCCTCCAAGCCCTCGACGAGTTCGGCGACGCCAATCTCCTCGCCGACGACCTCGCAAGACCCCGACACCAACAATTCCGGAGAAGAATCATGCAGACCGGCTTCGCCACCGTCGCACTCGCCGCCATGGCAGCCCTTGCCGTCATGTACTTCACGCCGGTCAATCGCCAAGGCCTGCCTCCACAGCTCAACGTATCGGCCGACGAGACATCAACGGCGACTTCGAGCAAGATGCCCGCGACCCCCGTAGCGAACCCGAACCAAACCTGGGACTCGGAACCGCCCGTGATCCAGGTATTCGACATCGGCCCCATGCTTTTGATGTCCATGGGTCACGAAGAAGCGGACTACCTCGCGACCGATTGGGCACAAGAAAGCCAGCAGAAGTTCGTCGACCACCTCGTCGCGGCCCTCCTAGGCCTGGGCTATGAACACCCCGAGGAGGTCTCGCAGGTATCTGCATGGATGGGCCTGGTGACCGTCGTCGGCACGCCCGAGGCGGTGGAAGCGGCAGAAGCGTTCGTCGAGCTGTCGCAGGAAGCCATCGAACAGCGTCTCGCCAAGGACGCATCGGTCAACCCGCCGCAGGAAGAAGTCACCGAGGACCAGTTGCTCGAAGAGGCCAGAGAGATCCTGCTGCGGCAATTCACCTTCGCGGAGAGGTCCGGCGAAGATCAATTCGCTGCTTCTTGGGAAGCCTTGGACGAGGCGGGTCTGCTGGCGGGGCTCGGTCTATCGACCACGTTTTACATCGTGCCCCTCCCGCCGATCTCCGAGATGCGTGATCCCGGCTCCATGGTCGCGATCTTCGCGCGGCTCAACAGCGACAGCTACGTCATCGGGTACGCCGATGGCAATGTCGCGGATGTAATACGCCACAACGTGAATAGCAAAATCAGGGAACAGCAAGGCATGAGCGTCGAGCGGTTCATCCACCGCATCGAGTCCGGCCTTCACGAGTCCGCTAATGCGCCATCTTCATCCGACAAGCTGCAAGCTTCGCTCGCGGCCGCCGTGGCTGCCAATCGTCAGATGCACGACATCCGACAGCTCCTGATTGCGCAAGCCATATACATGAACCAGGACGAGCATCGACGCTTTGCCGACAGCTTCGGCCAGCTCCGTGAAGCCGGTGTGCTCGACGGCGTCGACGTCGACACCGAGCAATTTGCGCTGGTTCCGGGGCTCGCCTCGGAGGAGATCGAAAACCCGGGTCAGACCGTTGCGATCTTCTCGATCGAGCCCGTGGGCGGCTCGTATGTGGCGGGCTTCGCCGACGGTCATGCCGAGCAGATCACGCCATCGCAACTCAGACGACATCTGGCCGAGCAAGGCCTCCGGCCGGACCTCGTGGCAGATTAACTCCGGCCACGGACAAAAGGCCGTCGCGGCTCAGCCGCGCGTGGCATCCAGCCGCTTCTGCTCGGCGGGGCATGCGTAGCACGTCCGGCCCGCGATCGTGAAGCGCTCGACCTTCGCCCCGCTGCGCAGGCACTTGTCTCTGCGATACACGTAGAACCGCCGGTCGGCCGTGAGCTGGCGATGCGTCTTGGCGCCGAACTCGGCGGGGTCGGTCGTGACGATCTTGCCGATGCGCACGCCGATCTTGAGTTGGCTCACCGCGTCGGCCCACAGCGTGTCGAACCGCTCGCGCCCGAGCGCCTTGGCCGGCGTCAGCGGGTGGATGCCGGCGCGGTACAGCAGCTCGGCCCGGTAGATGTTGCCGATCCCGCTGACCACGGACTGATCCATGAGCATCGCGCCGATCGCGGCCTTGCTCTTGGCCATGCGTCGCCAGACGGCTTCGCGGTCGGCCTTGGGGTCGAGCAGGTCGGGGCCGATGCGCGACTTGATCGTGTCGTACGCCGGGCGTTCGAGCAGCTCGCAGGCGGTCGGGCCGTTGAGGTCGACGCAGGCCACGTCGGTGACCAGGCGTAACCGCACCGCGCCACGCGGCGGCTTGGGCTCGGCGGCGTCTTTGCGCTTGGCGACGCGGAACTTGCCGTACATACCCAGGTGGATGTGCACGATGCCCGCGTCGTCGGCGAAGTGATAGAAGAGGTGCTTGCCCACCGGCTCGATCGATTCGAGCAAGCGGCCGTCGATCATGGCGGCGCCGGTGTCGAACCGGCCTTGGGGAGAAGAGGCCTCGATCGCGCGGTCGACCAGCAGCGGGCGCTGCTGCTTGGCGTGGCGATGGATCGTGTGGCCTTCGGGCATGCGGCGATGGTAGGCGTGCCGCTTCGCGGCGAGGTTGTAGGAAGCAGGGTGTAGGTTGTGGGATTGAGTTCGTGAATGCGTGGCATCATCGATGCGTCATGCGTTCACGGATACGGATCTACAACCTACACCCCACCTCCTACAACCTCCCGACTGTCAATGAGCCGCGCGTGGCGTCGATGCCGCTTCGCCGATGTTCCACGGCATCGATCTAACTCGCTGAGTTGCCCCATCCGGGGCAACGGGGCCACGGTTGACGCCGGGGGGAGGGGCGGCGCGGCCTCTGCAGCTCGCGCGTCCGTCGATCGCTAAGACAGGGTCGCGATCGTCGGTCATCGGCCGCCCG
>JBCCZA010000115.1:0-10912 GCA_039188455.1 Planctomycetota bacterium | reverse complement strand
GCCCCTCCCCCCGGCGTGTTGCGTGACCATTGCCCCGGACGGGGCAACTCGTATGAGTTAGGTCGATGCCGTGGAACGTCGGCGAAGCGGCATCGACGGGCACGCGAGGCTCGTTGACAGTTCAGCAGGTTGTAGGTGGTAGTGCGTAGGTTGTAGAGCTCAGCCAGTGGAAACGTGATGAGATCGATGCGTCACGCGTCACGAGACACAGCCCTACACCCGACACCCCACCCCCTACAACCTCGCCGCGCAGCGGCGCGCTCACAGCGGTTCGATCACCACCTCAAGATCACCTTCGCCGGCGACCTCGACCGAACCACCCCACCCGCCGCCCTCTCGGCTAAGCAGGTCGAGCGGCTCACCCACCCGCTCCAGCGGCAGCACATTGAGCTCGCGATCGCCGAGGTTGCGGAGCTCGCTGACCGTATCGATGCGGATCGCCAGCCGATCGTCGGGGATGCTCATCATGATCGGTACGCCGGCAAACGCGACCCGCTCCCGGCCATCGAGCCCGAGCTCGACCACGCCGATGACCCGCGGCTCGCGATCGCCCGGCAGCCGCACCAACACGCGATAGGCGCCCTTGGTTTCCATCAGCCGGCGGGCGTTCAGCTCCTGCCTGCTGGGCAGCCACGCCGCCTGCAAAGACGACTTGGTGCGGTCGGCGGCGTTGTCCAGCCGGCTCTTGACGGTGGGGACGTCGCCCGGCTGACCGCCCGCCAGCGCCGCCAGACCTGCCGCCGCCGCGTCGCGGATCATGGGCTCGCCGCTGGCCGCGAGATCAAGCAGGTCGTCTTCGCCGAGTTGGTCGGCCAGCTGCGCCGGCGAGGGCACCCGTCCCTCGGCCACCGCCGCGCCGAACCACCGGCTGAGCGTCGGGCCCTGGCTGGGCGACGCCAGCACGCCGCCGATCCCCGCAAACGGCTGACCCGACGCGGCGAGCACGGCGTCGGCGAACGCCGCACGCGACTCGGTCGGCGCCGCCGCCATCGCCTCGCCCAGCGCCCCACCCGAGCCGATCGCCGGCGCGGCCAGCGGCGCGGGGTTGGCCACGCGACCCGTCAGCGCCATCAGCGCCGCCAACGCCTCGGCCTCGGCGTAAGGCTGGTCGGCGAAGAACGCCGCCGCCCCCTCGGCCTCGGCCGGCGCCGAAGGATCGATGGCCTCGACCACGGCCGTGAGCACCGTTGCCGCGTCTTCGATCGGCGCGCCGGTCGACGCGTCGGCCGGATCGATACGCACCACGAAGCGCGGCAGCGCCGCCCACGCCGCCGCACGCACCTCGCCCGCCGGCGCCGTCAGCCAGATCAGGATGGGGTGCTGGGTCGATCCGATCGGCACGGCCGCACCGGGCGCTGCCTCGACCGCGTCGGGCTGCTCGGCGATGAGCCGCAAGGCCTCGGCCAGCTTGTCGGCCGGCGTCGCCCGCAGCACGCCGTCGCGCATCATCGCCGCCGCCGACTCGCTCGACCCCGCCGACATCGTCAGGAACGCCACCGCGTCGGTCCAACGCTCGCCCTGCAGCTGAGCCACCGGCAGGCGGCCGACGGCCTGAGCCGCGGGCGTGCCGTCCGCCCCTTGCATCACGACGGCCAACACATCGGAGGGCGGCGGGCCCTGGTCGTCCCGCAGCATCGCGCTCACGGACTGCACCGCCGACGCCACGCCGGCCGGGTCCTCGGCCGCGGCGGCGAACTCGACCCGCAGCGATGCCAGCCGCTGTGTCGGCGTCAGGCGGTCGGTGGCGTCGCGGAGCAACGCGAGGCTCGCGCTCGTCGGCGGCACGACGGCGACCACGTCGGCCAGCACACGCTGCATCGCCACGCCGTCGCCTTTCCGCAACAACTCCGACGCGGCCTCGTAGACCGGGTCGCCGAACGCCGCACCGGGGATCACGCCCGACAGCGACAACGCCTGGGCCAACATCCGCCCGCTAAAGGCATCGCCCGAGTCGGCCAGCGGGACCAGGTCGTCGACCAGCGTCAACGCCTCGATCGCGACGCCATCGGCGTTCGACGCGCCGCGCATCGCGCCCAGCTCCCGCAGGTCCGTCCACGCGTTGGCGGGCACCGACCACGGCAGAGGCGGCGGGCCATCGATACCGAACGTCGGGCTGAATAGCGGCACGTCGTAAACGGCCCACACAAAGGCGGGCATGGGCTGCTCGAAGCGATCGGGCAGCGCGAGCACGAGTTCGCGGAGTGTTCTGAATGCCTCGACCTGCTCGCGATATTCCTGCTGCACGGCCAGCTCGCGGAAGCGAAACGCGCGGGAGTCCTCGCCGGCCTCGCGAACCACCCGCTCCGGCCGGGGCGGCGTCAGCGCGTTAAGTCGGTCGGCGCGAACCTTGAGCATGTAAGGCTCTTCGCCGTCGGCCATGGTGGCGCCCGCGAGAGAACGCTCAAGACGCCAACCGATCCGGCCATCCGAATAAACGGTCGCGCGACGGCTGACGCGCGGAATCAGCAGCTCGGGATCGAGCGGCACGCCGCCCTGCCCAACGACACCCGCGACGGCATCCATCGCGCCGGCGACATCGTCGTCGGCACCACGCCGCGCGTCTCCGACGCGCTCGCCGCCTAGGTCGAAGTCGTTGCCATCGCGCAGCAACAGGTCGTCGCCGCCACCGTCGGCCTGGCCATCGTCGAGTTGAGCGAGCGCCGCGTCGACCTGTTCTTGCGTCGGGATCACCCAGGCCAGGAAGCGGCCGGTCGCGATGCCGATAGGCGGAGCCACCAATTCCACCGGCTCGGCGATGCCACCCGGATCGATCTCCAACGGCAGGGCCACGAGCTGGCGGCCCGGCACCGCGGTGAACGTCCACATGTCGCCGCCGATCGAATCCGGCTCGACCTCGGCCAAACCCACGGTCGCCCGCTCATGAAGCCGAACGTCCAACGCTCCCGCGGGTTCCGCCGCGTCCTGAGCCATTGCCGGCGGGCCCAGGGCCGCGGCGGTCGCGATCGCGACCCAGGCAGCCACCCACGCTCGGGGCTGCCGGATTATTGATGAACTACAAAACCGCCCGGTGCTGCTCAAATCCGCCATGGCGGCATCCTAACCGCGATGACCGACGTTTATGGCCCCGAATCGACAAGGGTTTTGATGTGCGGGTCGGCCCAAGCGTCGTCAATATAGGCAACAAAACGTACTCCGCCCTTATTTTAGGCATTCAGGTGCCCGCCTCCAGACCGCGCCTGCGAGACCGACCTCGCCGCAAGAATTGCGAGCAACCTTGTAAGCGCCTCTAGATCCGCTGCTTGCGCCCGTTTTGACCTTGCGATGGCCGCCATCGCAAGAAGCGCGTGAACTGTGGCATCCGATTCGCATGGAGAGGCTCGTCGCCGCAGCACGGCGGCCCAAAACCGAAGCAGGCCACCCCCACGGCGTTCGTGGGGGGCGATAGGCGGGCGCCTCACAAGGGCGTCCGCTTTTTTTCACATCTGCCGCGGCAACACCGCGGATTGAACGCTGCTTGACGAGAGGTCGAGGCCAGTGACCTGGCGTGTTCTTGAGCAGTTCAAGCAAGTCCGCCTATTTCATGCGCGTTCTCGCAGAACTTCGCTTGTCAGACGCGCAACGCCGCACTATTCTGCCCGGCGCAGAGGAGCCGAAAGGCGTGGTCGTTTGTCGTGATGGTGCGACAGGCCGCTAGATCAGGGATGAAGAAGACGTTGGATCACATGGGAGACCGAATGATGAAGAGTCAATGGTGGAAACCCGGCGCGCTGATGCTCGTCGCGTTCACAGCCTTGTCGGCGATCGGCTTGATCAGCCCGGCGATGGCGCAGGAAGTCGAAGCACTGGCCGAGGCCGCCGCCGCGTCCGGGCCGTTCGCCGAGGCGGGCATCTCCGAAGAGATGTTCACGGTGAACAACCTCTGGATCATGATCGCTGGCTGCTTGGTCTTCATCATGCACCTCGGCTTTGCCATGGTCGAGTCCGGCCTGACCCGCGCGAAGAACACGGTCAACATTCTGTTTAAAAATGTCATGATCGTGATGATCGGCATCGTCACCTACGGCGTGTGCGGCTGGATCATCATGTACCCCGGCGATGGCTGGATCATCGGCGACGTCTTCGCGTTCGGCTGGGGCATCCAGGGTGGCGGGGTCTACTACTCCGACGGCTACGACTACGACGGCATCACGCCGCTGTACAACACCGGCTACACGGTCTGGACCGACTTCTTCTTCCAGGCCATGTTCGCGGCGACCTGCTGCACGATCGTTTCCGGCGCCGTTGCCGGCCGCGTGAAGCTGCTGCCGTTCATGATCTTCTGCCCGTTCTTCGTCGCCTTCGGCTACTGCGTCGTCGGCTCGTGGGAGTGGGGCGCTGGCTGGCTCGACGACATGGGCTTCGCCGACTTCGCGGGCTCGACCCTCGTGCACGGCGTCGGCGGTGCGGGCGCCTTGGCGGGTGCCATCCTGCTCGGCCCACGCCTTGGCAAGTACGCCAAGGACGGCACGCTGCAGCCGATCCCCGGCCACTCGATGCCGCTGGCCACCATCGGCGTCTTCCTGCTGTGGTTCGGCTGGTTCGGCTTTAATGGCGGCTCGGAGCTGACCGCTTATGCCCCGGGCGTGTCGTACGTCCTGGTCACCACGACCTTCGCCGCCTGCGGCGGCGGGTTGGCCGCGGCGATCACCTCGTGGATCATCGGCGGCAAGCCGGACCTCTCGATGGCCCTCAACGGCATCCTCGCCGGCCTGGTCGGCATCACCGCCGGCCCCGACGTGCCGTCGTGGGTGGGCGCCTTCATCATCTGCGGCGTCATCCCCGGCATCATCGTGTACTTCTCCGTCCTCGTCTTCGACAAGATCAAGATCGACGACCCCGTCGGTGCGATCTCCGTCCACGGCGTGTGCGGCATCTACGGCACCGCGGCCGTCGCCTTCTCCGGCGCGTTCGAGGGCAACTTCGGCAACCTCGGCGTTCAGCTGCTGGGCGCCGTCGTTGGGTGTGCCTACGCCTTCGTGATCGCGCTGATCATCTTCGGCATCCTGAAGGCCGTTGTCGGCATCCGCGTCAGCGAGGCCGAGGAGATCGAGGGCCTGGACCTGGGCGAGCACGACATGTCGGCTTACCCGGACTTCCAGCAGACCTACATCAAGTCGTACCACGCCCGCGAGATCTAATCTCCACCCGATACCACGAGCCCGCGGGTTTCGGCCCGCGGGCTTTCACCCGACCTACTGAGGAATCAAGTCATGCACATGATCGAAGCAGTGATCAAGCCCTCGGCCTTGGGCGACATCAAGGCCAAACTCGCGAGCCTGGGCATCCTGGGTTGTACCGCCATCGAGGTGAAGGGCTTCGGCAAGCAGAAGGGCCACACCGAGCGCTACCGCGGCGGCCGCATGGACGTGGGCTTCGTGCCCAAGGTCCTGCTCAAGCTCGCCGTCAAGTCCGAGGACCTCGACAAGGCGATCGAAGCCATCGTCACCGCCGCCCGCACGGGCAACGTCGGCGACGGCAAGCTGTTCGTCTACGAGCTCACCAAGGTCGAGCGCATCCGCACCGGCGAGACCGACAACGACGCGCTCTGAGCGTCGCGTCGGCCAAACCACTCAACTGAACCTTTCTTCGGGGTCCACGCGTTCCTCCTGCGTGGACCCCTTTTTTTTCGCAGATGCGCGGGGCGAACCGGGTCTTGCCGTCATCCCCCCCGGCTGGAAGCCGGGGCTAACGGGGGCACCGCTCAGCGAATCGCTGACCACGGTGCTCGTAGTTGGTGAACTGGTCCCACGATGCGCAGCCGGGGCTGAGCAGCACGGCGTCGCCCATATGCACGCGCTGTCTGGCCTCGGCTACGGCGGTGTCGAGGTCGCCGCAGCGGACGATGTCGACCTCACGCGGCGGGTCGCCGGTCGACGCGGCGAGCTGCGCGGCGGCGGCGAGGCGGTCGCCGGTGTCGCCGATGGTGTACACCGCGCGGCACACCGCGGCGGCCAGGGCGCCCAGCGGCATGAGGTTGGCGCCCTTGTCGGCCCCGCCGCAGATGAGGTGCGTCGTGCCGTGCGGGAAGGCGCGCAGCGCGAGCATCGCGGCTTCGGGGGTGGTGGCCTTGGAGTCGTCGAACCAGCGGACGCCGCCGACGTCGGCGACGAGCTGCAGGCGGTGCGGCAGGCCGGCGAATGTCGCGAGGTGCGTGCACGCCTCGGCCGGGTCGACGCCCGCGGCCGCGACGGCCATCACCGCCAGCCGGGCGTTCTCGCGGTTGTGCTCGCCGGGCAGCGGCAACGCCGAGAGGTCGAGCTTGCTCTCGTCGAGCATGACCTGCGGCGCGAACGGCTTGAACGCCTTGGCCGCCGAGGGGCCGAGCACGCAGACGTCGCCATCGGCGAGCGACTGGTGGTCGAGCAGCACTTGTTTGGCCTGGCGATAGGCGTCTTCGTCGCCGTGCCAATCGAGGTGGTTGGGGGCGAAGTTGGTGATCACCGCGATGTGCGGCGACCAGCCGAGCGGCGCGAGGCGGTCGAGCATGAAGCTGGACAGCTCGAGCACGACCCAGTCCTCGGGGCCGATGTCGTCGAGCTGGTTGAGCAGCGACCCCCCGAGGTTGCCGCCGAGGTGGGCCACGCGGCCGGTTGCCCCGAGCAGATGGGCGATGAGCGAGGCGGTCGTCGACTTGCCGGCCGTGCCGGTGACACCGATGACACGCGAGCAATCGAGCCGCTCGACGAGCAGGTTGATCTCGGTGGTGATCGACACGCCGCAAGACTCGGCGGCGGCGACCAGCCCGTGGCCCGGCTTGACGGCGGGGTTGACCACGAGCAGGTCGGCGTTGTCGAGCAGCGCCGGGTCGGCCGCGTCGGGGCCGAGGACGAGCTCGACCTGCTCGAGCCCGGCCAGTTCACACACGGCGTCGTCGAGCGTGGTCGGCTCGCCCTCGTCGACGACGGTGACGCTCGCCGCGCCTTGGGCACAGGCGAATCGCGTGACGCCGACGCCCCCGCCGAACCGGCCGAGACCGAGCACGATCACGCGTTGCCCCTGGAGCGTCGTTGGTTCGGTCATCACGCCGGCTCCTCGATCTCGCGCGGCTCGTTCTTGGGGTCCGTCATGAACAGCAGCATCAACGCCCACAGACACAGCACCAGGTTCTGCATCGGCAGCTGCAGCGGCGACGGTAGCAGGTAAATACCGACGATCGCCGGCACCCACACGGCCCAGTTGGCGATGATGATCGGCAGCACCTCGTACGCGACCCACCGCCCCGTCAGGCTCCGCCACCACCGGCCCAGATGCCAGTTGTAGCGCTCCATGCGGTAGCCGGCGATCGTGCTCGGCACCGCCCAGATCGGCATGTACACCAGCATGTCGAACAGCACCTTGCCGACGATCGTGCCGACCGACGTGCCGTGCCCGAACAGCCAGCTCTGGAAGCGATAGAACAGGTCGACCTCGAGGCCTTTCTCGGCCCAGAAGAGGACGATGAACAGCCCGGCGATCAGTCGGCCCTGGCCGTGCGGCCCCGAGCGCAGCCGGGTCACGACCCACGGGATCACCCCCGCGAACAGCGCGGTCGACACCGCCGAATAGGCAAAGCCGTGGTGATCCTTGACCGCGCCGAGCCGATCGAGCGCGTCGGTCACCGGGTCGACGAGGTAGTAGCCCGCGACGACGGCGACCGCCACGCCCCACAGGATCAGCCCCGGCAGTGCATTAGCCCGCAGCGCCCGCCAGCCCTCGATCAGCCCCAGCTCGGCGATGGCGCGTGGCCCCAGCGGGTGGTCGGCGTGCGACTCCCCAGCCGGGCTCGGGTCGGCCGAGGCCGGATCGCTCATCGTCGGCCCGCCTCCAAGCCGGCCACGCCCCGCCCCGCGGCGGCGATCAGTCTGCGGTCGTCGATCGTCATGCGTTTGCTGCCCGCCCCCGAGCGATCAGTCTAGCCGGCGTTGACAGGCCGACGCCGGCGGGTACAACGTGGCCCGACCAGCACGGAGGTCGTCGGTCGCCGCGTGGCGATGACTGGAGGGACGTGCTCACCCCGCCCATTCGGGCGTCCAGGAGCCTTCCCATGTCAGAGTCCCCCGTCCCTCGCATCTTGCTCACGACCACCAGCTACCAGGACACCCCCGGTGCCCACCACGACGCCTTGGCCGACTCCGGCTTCGACATCGTCCGCGCTCGCGGCCCGCTCACCGACCAACAGCTCCTCGGCCTTGTCGCCGAGCACGGCGGATTCGACGGCCTGCTCAACGGCGACGACCACATCACCGCCGAGGTCATCGACGCCCTGCTCGCCGCCGACCGCCCGCTCAAGGTCATCGCCAAATACGGCATCGGGCTCGACTCCATCGACGTCGCCCACGCCACAGCCAAAGACATCCCCGTCCTCTTTACCCCCGGCGTCAACCACACGACCGTCGCCGAGCACGCCTTCGGGCTGATGGTCGCGCTCAGCAAGCACTTCTGGCCGCACCTGCGTGCGGTCAAGGGCGGCGGCTGGCAGCGCATCACCGGCAGCGAACTGGCCGGCAAGACCATCGCCGTGCTCGGCATGGGCCGCATCGGCAAGGAAGTCGTCAAGCGGGCCGTGGCCTTCGGCATGACGCCCATCGGCTACGACATCTACTGGGACGACGCCTTCGCCGCCGAGCAAGGCCTCAAGCGCTGCGACACGCTGGCCGAGGCGATGGCCGCGGCCGACGTCGTCTCCCTGCATCTGCCGCTGGTCGACGAGACGCGCGAGCTCATCCGCGCCGAGACCATCGCGACCATGAAGCCCACCGCGATCGTGATCAACACCGCCCGCGGCGGGCTGGTCAACGAGGCCGACGTCGCCGACGCCTGCAAGAACGGCAAGCTCGCCGGCTACGCGACCGACGTCCTCAACGTCGAACCCCCCGAGCCCGGCCACCCCTTCATCGAGATCGACAACATCGTCGTCACCCCCCACGTCGGCTCGCGCACCAACGAGTCCGTCGGCCGCCAGGCCATGCGCGCCACCGTCAACCTCGTGCAGTACCTCACCGGCGGCGACGACTACGTCCAGGCCAACAAGACCTGACCGCCACGCCGGCGAGTCCGATACCTCAAGTAACGACCCAGCCCGCACAACGCATGCGGGTCTCTGTCGCGTCCTGATCCACCTAAGGCCGAAGCGTTCAAGTCGTCCACCCATCCTCTCGATATGCGAAGCGAGAGGGGCGCATTTCGCAACGCCCCGGCTGAACGACTCTCACGAGGAATCCAGGATGAGACTGCGCATCGCCCCCCGTTTCTGGCTCGGCTTCGGCTTGGTGTTGACGCTGATGGCCGTCATGACCGCCGTGTCCGTCTGGACCCAGCGCAAGGCCGTCGCCATCGAGCACGAGCTGGAAGAGATGGTCACCGACGCCAGCGTCGGCAGCCGCGCCCGCTCCGACCTGCTCATGATGCGCATGAACGTCAAGGACTACTTGATCAACAACGACCCCGCCGAGATCGAGCAGTTCGCGGACTGGCGCGAGCAGTTCAAGAAGGAGATGGAGGTGGCTCAGACCTTCTCCAACCCCAAGCGCGTCGTCTGGATCGACGAGATCGCCGAGAAGTTCGAGGTCTACGACAGCACGTTTACCGAGGTGCAGTACACCATCGAGCAGCGCAACCTGCTCCAGGCCGAGACGCTCCGGCCACTGGGCATCCGCGCCCGTAAGGAGATGCTCGAGGCGCTCAACATCGCCGCCGAGGACAACCAGCTCGAAGAGACCCGCATCCTCGGCGAGAAGATCATGAACTTCATGCTCGCCCGGTACTACGGCCAGAACTTCATCGCCACCGGCAAGGAAGAGGCTTACCAGCGGGCGATGAGCGAGTTCGGCAAGACGCTGGAGGCCATCGAGCAGATGGCCGCGACGACCCACGACCAGCGACTGGTCGACATGCTCGAGATCGTTGGCCCGGACGTCCAGGCCTACCGCGACACCTTCACGCAGATCCACGGCTACCGCGTCAAGCGCGACGAACTGGTGCACAGCACGCTCGACGTCCTCGGCCCCGGCATGGCCGACCTGCTCGCCCAGGTCAACGACTCGCTCGAGCACGACAGCCACACGCTCTCCGCCGAGGCTTCCGCCGCCGCCGCGTGGGCCACCACCCTGATCGTGGGCATCTCCGTCGTCGCGATCGTGCTCGGCATCGGCGCCGCGTTCCTGCTCGCCCGCTCCATCGTCCGCCCGGTCCACCGCCTGCGCGATCGGCTCGACCAGATCGCCAACGGCGACGGCGACCTCACGCAGCGCATCGACGCCAACGGCCACGACGAGCTCGCCGATGTCGCCAAGCTCTTCAACAAGTTCATGGACTCGATCCACGACGTCATCTCGCAGACCGTCCGCGCGACCAACGAGGTCGCCGCCGCCGCCACGCAGATCTCCGCCTCCAGCGAGGAACTCAGCGGCGGGTCGCGCGACCAGTCCAACCAGGTCACGCAGGTCTCGGCCGCCGTCGAGGAGCTGTCCGCCTCGGTCATCGAGGTCGCCCGCAAGGCCGCCGACGCCGCCAACAACAGCCAGCGGTCCGGCGAGGTCGCCCAGCAGGGCGGGACCGTCGTCGAGCAGACCGTCGAGGGCATGCACGCCATCCGCGAGTCGGTCGCCTCCAGCGCCCAGTCCGTCAACGAGCTGGGCAAGCGCGGCGAGCAGATCGGCGCCGTCATCCAGGTCATCAACGACATCGCCGACCAGACGAACCTGCTGGCCCTCAACGCGGCCATCGAGGCCGCCCGCGCCGGCGAGCACGGCCGCGGCTTCGCCGTCGTCGCCGACGAGGTCCGCAAGCTCGCCGACCGCACCGTCAAGGCCACGCAGGAGATCGCCGAGTCGATCGAAGCCGTGCAGACCGAGACCGGTCAGGCCGTCGAACGCATGAACGCCGGCTCCGAGCGTGTCGAACAAGGCGTGGAGTACGCCCAGCAGGCCGGCGG
>JBCCZA010000114.1:0-11000 GCA_039188455.1 Planctomycetota bacterium | reverse complement strand
GCCGAGGCGTACTGGGACCTGCAGGTCATGTCGAACACGTTCTCGCAGTCGTTCGGCTACATCGACACGTACGTGAACAACATGCCGGCGTTCTACCCGCGCGGGGTGACGACGTTCGGCTACTTCCTGGCCGGCCCGCGGCTCGTGATCGACCGGCTCGCGCCCGGCGAGCGCAGCGCGTACATCACGGTGGACCCGCAGCGGGCGTCGTCGGCACGGTGGCCGCTGCTCCCGCTGGCGGACTGGCGCGCGGGCAAGGTGCCGGTGTGCGTGGTCGACGCCGCGGGAGGGGTGTCGATCGAGGGCGGGATCGACGCGGTGATCGTGCACGGCGAGGGCGAGCCGGCGACGTCGAGCGGGCTGATCGGCTGATCGGGCTGGGCCGCGTCAGTCGATGCCGAGGTCTTGCCGGGTGAACAGGCTGTCGAACGCGAACCCGGCGTCCTCGACGTTGGCGCGGGCGCCCTCGAGCCGATCGATGCACACGATGATTCCGGCGACGTCCGCGCCGCACTCGTCGCGCAGCAGCTTGGCCGCCTCGATCGACTGCCCGCCGGTGGTAGCGATGTCCTCGGTGATGACGACGCGCTGGCCGGGCTCCAAGACGCCCTCGAACTGCTTGGCCGTGCCGTAGTCCTTCTTCGCGTTGCGGACGAGGATGGTGGGGATGCAGGTGTGCAGGGAGACGGCGGTGGCGATGGGCACGCCGCCGAGCTCGGGGCCGGCGATGCGGTCGACACCGTCGGGGAGGCGGTCGGCGAATCGCTTGGCAAGCTCGGCCAGCAGGTCCGGCCGGGTGACGAATCGGTACTTGTCGAGGTAATAGCTCGACGTCTTGCCCGAGCGGAGGGTGAACGTGCCGCGGAGCACGCTGGCGTCGGCCATGGCGGCGGCGAGCTGGTCGTCGGTCATCGGCATGCGGCGACTCTACCATTGGGCCGATGGCACGGCGTGACCTGAGAGGCAAGGTGATCGTGATCACGGGGGCGTCGGCCGGCATCGGCGCGGCGACGGCGGTGGCGTGCGGCCGGGCGGGGATGGGCGTGGTGCTGTCGGCGCGGCGGGCGGACAAGCTGGCCGAGGTGGCCGAGCGGGTGCGTGCCGCGAGCGGGGAGGCGTGGACCGTGGCGTGCGACGTGACCGACGAGGCGCAGGTCGCCGAGCTGTTCGCGGCGGCGATGCGCGACGCCGGCCGGGTGGATGCAGTGTTCGCCAATGCCGGCTACGGCCTGCACAAGCCGCTGCTCGACACGACCGACGCCGAGGACCGCGCGATCTTCGAGACCAACTACTTCGGCAGCAACCGCACCGTGAGGCACGGCGTGGCGGCGCTGCGGCAGACCGCCGAGCGGCACGGCGACGCGTTGCGGCACGTCCTGGTCTGCTCGTCGTCGGCCAGCGAGATCGGCGTGCCGCGCATGGGGCCGTACTGCGCGACCAAGGCCGCCCAGGACGCCGTCGCGTCGGCGCTGCGGGCCGAGCTATCGGATGAGGGTGTCGCCGTCACCAGCGTCCACCCCGTCGGCACGTCGACCGAGTTCTTCGCCACGATGGCCGATCAGTCGGCCAACCCCGACATCAAGGCCAACACGCCCGTGCCGCTGAGCCAGACCGCCGATCGGGTCGCGAACGCCATCGTCCGGGCCCTGCGTCGGCCGCGCCCGGAGGTCTGGCCGGCCCCGTGGGCGCGGTGGGCGCTGGCCGTCGCGACACTCTGCCCCGGCTTTGGCGCGTGGGTGATGCGTCGGCACGCCCGGCAGACGGCTTAGCATTCGGGCGATGACGCTGATCGATTGGCTGCTGCAACCCACGACCCTGATCGCCGCTATCCCGATCGTGCTGGTGATGGCGGTGATCACCTTCGAGGTCGGCATGGCGCTGACGATCTGGTCGCTGCCGCGCAAGCGTGGGGCCCCGCTCACCCCCGAGCACTGGCGGCGGCTGCGGCGTACGTGGCTGATGCTCCTGCTGGCGTGGCCGGTGCTGATCGGCGGGGGGCTGGTCGTGATCGTCGCGCCGCCGGCGGCTCGATACGCCACGCTGGCGCTGGCCGGCATGGCCATCGTGTGGGGCCTGATCGCCATGTACCGACGCGGGCGGTGGCGACGGCACCTAGCCGAGGGCAAGTGCGTTGGCTGCGGCTACGACCTGCGTGGCACCGCCGAGCACCGTGACGAATGCCCCGAGTGCGGGTGCAGCATCACCGGCCAACGCGCGTCACACGCGACCGCTCACAAACGACGCGCCGACCCCGCCGATGTCGCCAGCCCCCATCGTGACCAGCAGGTCCCCGGGCTGAGCCATGCCCTCGAGGGCGGCGAGTAGGTCGCTGTCGGCGATGTGCCGGGCGTCGACGCCTTCGGCCGTGAGTCGACCGACAAGATCCTGCGAGCTGACGTGCTGGCGATCTGTATCCGCGTCGCGCACAGCGAAGATGTCCGGGACGAGCACCGCGTCGGCGTCGGCGAAGCTGGCGGCAAAGCCTTCGAGCAGGTGACGCGTCCGCGAGTGCTGATGCGGCTGAAACACGCAGATCAGCCGGCCGGGGCGGTGGTGGTCGCGCAGGGCGTGGAGCGTGGCGGCGATCTCGGTGGGGTGGTGGGCGTAGTCGTCGACGACCGTGACACCATCGCGCTCACCGAGCGTCTGCATGCGGCGGTCCAGCCCGCGGAAGGCGGAGAGCGCCGGACCAACGGCGTCCCACGCCACGCCGAGGCCGTGAGCGATGACGGCGGCGACGGCCGCGTTGTAGGCCATGTGATCGCCCGGCAACGGTCGCTCGAACGAGCAGAGACGCTCGCCGTCGCGACGCTCGACGTGGGCGAGGCGGCCATCCATCGTGACGCGATAGTCGGCCTGTGGGTCGAAGCCGATCGTCTCGACTGTGGCCGAGGTCGCGTCGGCGATGGTCTGGCGGTGGGGGCAGGCGTGCTCGATCAGCAGCCGGCCGTCGTCGGGCAGGCTTGCCGCGAAGGCGGCAAAGGCGGCGACGATCTCGTCGAGGTCGGCGTAGTAGTCGAGGTGGTCGGCCTCGACGTTGAGCACGGTGGCGACGGTCGGGCGCAGGCTGTGGAAGGATCGGTCGAACTCGCAGGCCTCGGCGATGAGCGTGCCGTCGTGGCCGACGCGGGCCGATCCGCCGATCTGCTCGCAGCGGGCGCCGAGGATGAACGAGGGGTCCTGCCCGGCGTGGAGCAGCACGTGGGCGAGCATGGCGGTCGTGGACGACTTGCCGTGCGTGCCGGCGATCGCGACGCCGCGGCGGCCGACCATCAGCCGGCCGAGCATCTGGGCGTACTTGAGCACCGGCACGCCGCGGCGCTCGGCCTCGACGGCCTCGGGGTGGTCCGGGCGGATCGCGGCAGACGCGACCACGGCGTCCAGCCCGTCTGGCATGGCCTGGCCGGACTGATCGAGCGTGACGGCGACCCCGGCATCCCGAGCGGCCTGGGCCGTGGCGGACTCGCTCCGGTCGGACCCGGCGCACGCCGCGCCCAGCGACGCACAGAGCCGCGCCAGGCCGGACACGCCCGACCCGCCGATGCCGATGAAGTACAGGCGGCGGCCGGCGAGATCGATCGGCGTGTCAAGCTGGGTGGGTTGCAGCCAATGCCCGGGCGGGGGCGGCTCGCGATGAGCGTTCACGTCGGGCATTGTGGCACGTCGGGCGGGGGCGAGCGTCATCGACGGTGTATCGGTCGCCGGCTTGGCCGGGCTGGGATTTCCACGCCGAGGGCGGGCCGGGTGGTACGCTCTGGGGCATGAGCGACGCTCTCGGCTCTTTCTGTCTCGTCCTGCACGGCCACCTGCCCTACGTCCTGCGTCACGGCACCTGGCCGCACGGCGAGGACTGGCTGTACGAGGCGGCCGCCGAGACGTATCTGCCGATCCTGGCGATGGTCGACGAGTGCGTCTTCTTCAACGCCACGCCTCGGCTGACCATGGGGCTCACGCCCGTGCTGCTCGAACAGCTCGCGCACGAGGACTTCAAGAAGGGCTTCGTCCGCTACCTCGAGGACCGTGTCGCCCGAGCCGAGCAGGACAAAGAGCAGTTCCTCTCGCCCGAGTTCGACAACGGCCACATGGCCTACCTGGCCGACCAGTGGATCGCCTTTTTCACTAAGGCGCTCGAGCAGTTCGAGTCCTACGGCCGCGACATCCCCAAGGCCTACGCCGAGCGCGCCGCCAAGGGGTACTTCGAGATCCTCACCAGCAACGCCACCCACGCCTACATGCCGCTGCTGCTGGAAGACTCGTCGATCCGGGCCCAGGTCCGAGCCGGCGTAGCGACCAGTGAGCGCATCCTCGGCTTCAAGCCGACCGGCATGTGGCTGCCCGAGTGCGCCTATCGCGGCGGCGGGACGTGGACCCCGCCGATCAACTGGGGCGTCCGCGAGGGACGCATCGGCATCGAGCACCTCGTCGCCGACGAGGGCATCTCGCACTTCTTCACCGAGAACCACCTGGTCGAGGGCTCCCGCTCCGAGCAGGTGTTCAACGACGGGCAGTGGTGGAAGGTCGACTGGACGGAAGCCGAGAAGTACCCGTCGCGCGGCTGGCGGTCGGTCAACGAGCCGCAGGGCGTCAACTCGGATGGCACGGGCCTGGCGCGGGCCGTCGCCTTCGGCCGCGACCAGTACGTCTGCGAGAAGGTCTGGTCCGGCTCGATCGGCTACCCGGCCGACGGCGTCTACCTCGAGTTCCACAAGCAGTTCGGCGCAAAGCGTGGCCTGCGGTACTGGAAGATCACCGGCGCCAAGACCGACCTCGGCGACAAGCACCTCTACTACCCCGAGAACATCCCCGGCAAGCTGCACGAGCACGCCCAGGACTTCGTCAACTCGGTCAAGGACCGCCTGCGGGCGTACCGCGACAAGGTCGGCCGGCCGGGCGTGGTCGTCACGACCTTCGACGCCGAGCTGTTCGGGCACTGGTGGTTCGAGGGCCCGCAGTTCCTCCGCGATGTCATGCTCACCATGCACGCCGACCCCGAGATCAACATCACCACGACGCAGCAGTACCTCGACGACACGTTCGTCGACAAGGTCGTCAGCCTGCCCGAGGGCTCGTGGGGCGACGGCGGGGACCACCGCGTCTGGACCAATGACCAGGTCAACTGGATGTGGGACATCGAGTACCGCTGCGAGGCAACGTTCGGCCGGCTGACGGCGCAGCTCGGCTGGCGCGACGGCGGCAATCCCCAGGTCAAGGACCTGCTAGAGAAGGCCGGCCGCGAGTTATTGCTGCTGCAGGCCAGCGACTGGCCGTTCGTGATCCGCCGCGGCCAGGCCGTCGACTACGGCATCAAGCGTTACATGCAGCACGTCGCACGCTTCGAGACGCTCTGCGACCTCGCGGAAAAGGTCGACAGCGACTCGGCGTACCTCGGCGAGCTCACGGAGGTCGAGCGTCACGAGATCAAGGACGCCGACATCCACGACGTGATCTTCCCCGAGATCGATCTGAACTGGTGGAACATGTAGCCCGTCGCATGAAGCTGCTTCTCGCCACCACCAATCCTCACAAGCTCGAAGAGATCCGCCAGATCATGGACGATCCATCGATCGAGTGGCTGACGCTCGACGAGCTCGCGTCGCCGATCGACGAGCCGGTGGAAGATCAAGACACCTTCGCCGGCAACGCGAAGCTCAAGGCCAAGCACTACGCCGAGGCGTCCGGGTTGTTGACGCTGGCCGACGACTCGGGTTTGGCGGTGGACATACTCGACGGCGCGCCGGGCGTGATCAGCGCGAGGTACTCGGGCGCGACCGGCCCGCGGGCGAAGATCGACCTGGCGAACAACCGCAAGCTGCTGGCCGAGATGCGGGGCAAGGTCAAGCGAGACGCCCGGTTCGTGTGCGCGATGTGCGTGTGGGACCCCGGCGTCGGCGACGCGTGGGCCGAGTCGGAGGGCGAGGTCCGCGGGCGGATCCTCTCGCTGGCCGAGCTCGACGCGGCCAGCCCGGAGAAGGGGCGCGGCGGCAACGGCTTCGGCTACGACCCCTTGTTCATGCTCGACAGCATGGGCATGACCAGCGCCGAGCTCTCGCCCGACGAGAAGAACCGCATCAGCCATCGCGGCAACGCCGCCCGAGCGATCTGGCCCCGGCTTCGGCTTCGGCTGCTGCAGGAGGTCGAGGGCGGCTGACGCCGCGTCGGTCGGCGTGCCATGGCTTACTTCGATCGCGTCAATACCTTCTGCTTTTTCGTCTCCCCGGCACGCAGCGGGCACTCGATCATCGGGCAGCTGCTCTGCGCTCACCCCGATGTCGTCGTCTCCGACGAGCTGGGCGCGGTGACGATGATCGACGAGGGGATGTCGGTCGAGCAGGTGTTCGCGCTGATCCGCACGCAGGACCTGAACCTGCAGGCGCGTGGCCGAGCCAAGTCGGGCTACGACTATCGCGTCGGTGCGGCGCAGAACCGCATGGACAAGCGGCCGCTGGTGATGGGTGACGCGAAGGGGGCGCGGGCGACGTCGCTGCTGGCGGGGGACGAGACATTCGCGCCGCGGCTGCGCGAGGCGATGGGGATGCCGATCCGGGCGATCGTGCATCTGCGCGACCCGTTCGACATCGTGGGCTCGCGCGTCAAGCGCCGGGGTCGCCAGCTGGACGAGGCGATTCAGCGGGTTGAGCTGCTGCACGCCGAGCTGCTGACCGCGGCGGGGCGGCTGGCCGAGGACGAGCGGCTGATCCAGCATCACGAGGACGTCATCGCCGACCCGGCCGAGGCGTTCAGGCGCATGTTTGCTTTCCTGGGGGTCGAGCCGGACGAGCGAGCGGTGAAGGCGTGCGCGGCCAAGTTGTGGCAGCGTCCGCGAACGGCCCGGACGCAGGCGGATTGGTCCGGCGAATCGACGGCGCGGCTGCGTCGGCTCATCGATGAGAATCCGCTGTTGGCGCCGTATCGCGAGCCAGCCGAGGCGTTCTCGTCCGCGGCGGTGCTCGCGACGCCGAAGGCGGCCACAGCGGTCGAGCCGCGGGCGCGGGACGACGATCGGTCGGGGGTGTTCGATCGCGTCGAGCGGTTCGTGCTGCTGATCTCACCGCACGCGCGCGGCGTGTTGACACTGGCGTCGGCGTTGTCGCGCCACCCGGAGTTGATGATCGCCGGCGAGCTGGTCGACGATCTCTACCCGCTGCCCTGCCTGCACGAGCCGTACAGCAAGGATCAGCTCTTGGCGGTCATCCGGCACTTGCGCTTCCTGGGCGATGCTCGCGAGCGACGCGCCGAGGGAGATGAGCGTCGGTCGGTGCAGGTGTATCGTGATCTGGCGTCGCGGCGGCCACGCGTGATCGGGCTGGTTCCCTCGCCCGACTCGATCCGGCGGATGGTCCACGACTCAAGCTGGTCGCCGCGCGTGTTGGAGCAGCGATTGGGGCTGCCGTTGCAGTGCCTGTTCTGGTCCGATACCCCGCAGGGCACGCGGCGAGGGGACATCGCGACCCTGGCGGGCTTCTTTCCTTCGGAGGATCGATGGTTCCTCACCGCTGATGGCCTCCAAGCTACGCCGCGATCAACGCTGGAGGATGTGTTGCACTTTCTCGGGGTCGACGAGTCGGATGACAGCATCGATCGATGCCTGCCGTCCCTGAGCTCGGATCGGCGTGCTTCTCTCGCGGCCGAGCTCCCGACGTGGGTTGGTCCGGCAACCTGGTTGAAACGCCGGTATCCAAGTTTGGTGGCGAAGCTAAAACGCTAATCACGCCGCGCGGCGCAGCGGTCGGTCGGCGGCCTCGGCGTGGCTGGCGATGAGTTCGTCGAGCCGGCCCCACGGCAGGTCGTGCAGCAGGCGTCGCCACTTGTCGGCTGTTCGGTCGAGGTTGACGTAGTGGCGGAAGGCGGCGAGCCGGCCGAGGCCGTCGCTCGTGCCCAGGCGCGGCTGGCCGGGGTCGATCTCCCAGGGGTGCAGGTAGAACACGGTCGGGTGCCAGCTCGCGAGTCGCCGCCGCAGCCCGCCGCGGAACAGTCGGTAGGGCAGCAGCCGGAAGTAGCCGCCGCCGCCCCAGGGCAGGCGCCGGCCGGCGAGAGGCGCGGGCAGCGACAGCGTGGCGATCGCGGCCTCGTAGAACCCGGGAAGTACCTCGGTCAGCGTGCGGTCGGGGTCGATCCCGCGTAGCTGTCCGTAACGATCGTGGCCGGCGATGGGTTGGTAGGACGAGTCGTAAGTGTGCCCGAGGTCGCGGAGGATCGGCAGGGCCCAGTCGGTGATCGAGAAGCACGGGGCGCGGTAGCCATCGACAGGCTGGCCAGAGAGGTCCTGCAGCAGCTTGCGGGCGCGGTCGGCGTCCTGTGTGAACGCGTCGGGCGTGAGGCGCGAGACGAGCTCGTGCCCGTAGCCGTGCGAGCCGACCTCGTGGCCACCGTCGGCGATGTCGCGGACGAGCTGGGGGTAACGCTCGGCGACCCAGCCGAGGACGAAGAACGTCGCCGACACCCCCGCGTCGTCCAGCATCTCGAGCATCCGCGACGTGTTGGCGACCACCCGAGCGTCGCGCGTGCCCCAGCTGTCGGGGGCGACCGCCGGCCTGAGATTCTCGACGTGGAACCAGTCTTCCACGTCGATTGTCATTGCGCCAGACGGTGCCACGGCGTGGAGTATCGGTCGGTCTGCGGCGACGCACGCAACATTGACGCGTCGAGGCTCGCTTTGTCGTTCGGGCGTGCACCGGCGATACTTGCAAGCATGGGGCCGATTCTCGAAGTCGAAGGACCCGCCGACCCGCGGCGTCGGTCACGCAGGCGATGCTGGGCACGCCTCGCCATCGCCGCGATAGGTGTGATCGCCGTCGGTCTGCTCGCCGCGGAGATCGGCCTGCGCGTCGTTTTCGGCATGGGTACGCCGCCGCTCTCGATGACTCACCCGACCATCGAGTACATGTTCCAGCCCAACCAAGACGTCCATCGATTCGGGAATCGCCAGAAGTACAACGCCTTCGGCATGCGGAGCGACGACTTCGACGCGGCGCGGCGCGACCCGCAAGAGCTGCGCGTCCTCGTGGTCGGCGACAGCGTCATCAACGGCGGGAATCTCACCGATCAGTCGGAGTTGGCCACGGAACTGCTGCAGACGCGGCTGCGCGAAGAGCTCGGTCGACCGGTGATCGTCGGTAACGTGTCTGCTGGCAGCTGGGGCCCGATGAACGCGGCGGCTTACCTGGCCGAGTTCGGCTGGTTCGACGCGGACGCCGTGGTCATGGTCTGGGCCGGTCACGATGCGTGGGATGTCGCGACGTTCAAGCCGCTCAGCCGGCTCACGCATCCCTCCGATCCTCCCGCGAGCGCATTGGTCGAAGCGGTCGAGCGCGTCCCCCGCGTGTGGTCGATCATGGTCGGGGCCAAGCCTGAGCCGACCCAGCTCAGCGAGCTACCCGAGAAGGCCCCGCCGAGCGAGGCCTCGGCCGATGCCGTGATCGAGATGATCGAGGGGGCCCGAGCCCGCGAGACGCCCATCGGTTTGCTGCTGCACCGCAAGCGGCACAAGCTCGGCGCGAGCGAACCCGTGGAGGGCGAGCCATGGTTTCGGCGTCTTGCCGGCGATCGGGGGATGCCGATCATCGAGCTGGCGCCGAGGTTTGCGGCTCAGATCGACGCGGGGGCGAGCCCGTACCGCGATGCGATCCACCCCAGCGCCCTGGGGCAACGCCTCTTGGCCGAGGCGATGCACGACATGCTCGTCGAGCTCGATGTCGTCACGCCGTCCGAGTCGTCGCCGCAGAGCCCGCAGTGACGCGCGGGCTTAGGGCTGGATCGACCGGGAGGCTTGGTCCTGAACGCGGATGCCCGATTCGGCCTGGGTGAGCACGACGCGGATCACCGCCCCGCTCAGCCCGTCCAGCCGGGCGGGGTCTAGGTCGGCCTCGACGGTGTAGTGCGTGCCGGTAAAGCCCGTGCGATAGGCGTCGTCCCACTCGGCCGGGGCGTACACGCGCTCGGCGAGCTTGACCGGCTGGGCGGTCGGGCCGTCGCTGGCCGGCAGGCCGAACACCTGCAGCAGCGCCTCGCCGGCGACGGGCGTGAATCGGCCTCGCTGGTCACGCGGCCGGGCGTAGGCGCGGGCGAGGTTGGGCTTGCCGTCGCCGTCGGTGTCGATCAGCCCCGAGTAGTCGCCGAGGTCGAGCTTGGTCAGGACCAGCGGCTCGGCCTCAGGCACGGCGGCGGCGTTGGCGCGGTTTTCCTCGGCCTGCCGCATCGAGGCGATCTGCGCGGTGCGCAGCTCGAGCTTCTCCTCGAGATCGGCCACGCGGTCGCGCAGCTCGAGGTTCTCCTCTCGGACGTCGTCGTCTTTGTCGGCCGGGCCGATCGTCGCCTTGCACGCGGGGAGAGCAAGCAAGGCGAGCAGCAGGCCCGCCGCGATGCGTGAACCCGATGCTCGGCACTCGAAACGCGAAGCTAGACAGCGGAAGAGCATCGTGGAGGCGCCTCGATTTCGCGTTCAGCGGTTCGGCTTAGTCTTCGTCGTCGGGCGTGTGGTTCGCGGCCAGTTCGTCGGGGATGCGCTCGAGGACACGATCGGCGACGCCGTACTCGACGGCCTCCTCGGCGTTGAGCCACTTGTCGCGTTCGCAGTCCTTCTGGATCTCTTCCATCGACTTGCCGGTGTGGTCGGCCATGATGCGGTACAGCCGCTCGCGCGTGCGGACCATCTCCTGGGCCTGGATGCCCAGGTCGGTCGCCTGGCCCTGGATGACGCCACCGACGAGCGGCTGGTGCAGCAGGACCTTGGCGTTGGGCAGGCAGAAGCGGCGCTCCTTGTCGCCGGCCATGAACAGCACGGCGCCCATCGACGCGGCGACGCCGATGCAGTACGTGTTCACCTTGGAGCGGACGAACTGCATCGTGTCGTACACGCCCAGCCCGGCCGAGACCGACCCGCCGGGGGAGTTGATGTACATGTGGATGTCGGCGTTGGCGTCCTCGTTGGAGAGGAAGAGCAGCTGGGCGACGACGAGGTTGGCGGTGTCGTCGGTGACGGGGCCGCCCATGAAGATGATGCG
>JBCCZA010000113.1:0-11098 GCA_039188455.1 Planctomycetota bacterium | reverse complement strand
GGCCTCGGCCTGATCTGTCGCCACCGTCACCGAACGTCACCCCCCAGCGCCAATTCCGCCAGCCGCCGCGGCGTCGCCGCCTCGATCCGGTGCGGCACTTCCTGACCCGTGGTGATGTAGCTCATGCTCCGATTGACCCGCCTCATGGCAGTGAACATCACACCCACGGTCACCGCCTCGTCAAGCTTGGTGAACAGGACGCGGTCGTACCCCAGGGGCTCGAACCGGTCCAGAGCGTCCAGCATCGTTCGCTGGGCCGACACGGACGATAGTACCAAGTGTGTCTCGTCGACCCGCGCCGGCTTGAGCACTTCGCGCAGGGCTGAGAGGCGATCGGCGTCCTTGGGGCTCCGGCCGGCCGTGTCGATCAGCACCACGTCACGATCGCGCAAGCGATGCATCGCCTCGGCCATCTCCTCGGGCGTTTTCACCACCTCCAGCGGCACATCGATGATGTCCGCGTACGTCTTCAGCTGCTCCACGGCCGCGATGCGATACGTGTCGATGGTCACCAGGCCGACGCTTTTGGCCTCGTGCAGCTTGAAGCCTGCCGCCAGCTTGGCGACCGTCGTTGTCTTGCCCACGCCGGTCGGCCCGACCAGCGCGATCGTCAGCGGCCGGCCGTCGGTCGGCCAACGCCTCGCCTCAGCCTCCCCGGGTAGATACTGAGCCAGCGCCGCGGCCATGGCTTCGCGGCATCGCTCGGCGTCATCTGCCCCAGATTCACCCAGGCCGTCACGCACCTCGGCCAGCACCGCGTCGGCGATCTCCCGGCTTAGCTCGGCCTCCAGCATCGCCAGGTAGGGCTCGGCGAGGCCGTCCGGCAGGGCCGATGCGTCGACCGCCTCCGCCTCGCCCTCGGCCGGCGGGCCCGGCCGGTGCATCAGCTCGCGCACCATGCGCTTGACCGCCGCGACTTCCTCGCTCAACCGGTCGTCCCCGACGCCTGGCGGGACCACCGCAACGGCGGGGGCGGGCATCGGGTCGGGAGCGGTCGCCGTCGCCACACCAGCGGCTTCCGTCGGCGTTTCGGCGGCGCTGAGCTCCTGCTTGGCCGCGGCGTATGTCTTCTTGATCAGGTCGCCGGCGAGCACCTCGCGGCGATCGGCCTCGCGCGTCGCCCGGCGCTCGTCCATCGCACGCACCGCCTCGGCCCGGGGCGATCGGCTGGCCTGCGCGCGGTTGCGTTTGCCTAATTCCCGCCCCGCCGACGCCGTGACCTCAACGACCGTCCGCCCACCCAGGCCAAGCAAGCCCCCGCGCTTGTACGAGCGCGTGTGCAGCACCACGCCGTCGGCGCCGAAGTGGTCGCGCACGAGGTCGAGCGCCGCGTCGTAGCTTCCCGCCGTGAACGTCTTGATCCTCAACCCGCGTACTCCATTACGCGATCGCGATCGGTCTCCGCGACATCGCCCGACCCTCGGGCTTTACGCCGCCTGATTGCCCTCATCCCCGAGGCTCGCCATGCCGAGCGACTCCACGTCGACACCCTTGCTCACCTCGTTGTATCCGAGCACCGCGGCCGCGGGCAGATGGGGCTCAAGCAATATACGCACTTGCGCTCTGACCTGCGGGCTCGCTAACACGACCGGGTGATGACCGCCCTGCGTCAGCCGATCCAGCTCGCTCACGATCGCCGACGTGATGCGGTTCGCCACGGCCGGCGGCATCGACATGCTCGTCCCCTCGCCCGATCGCTCGACAAACCCGGCGATCCGATCTTCGAGCGCCGGGTCGAGGCTCACGCAATACAGCTTGGGCAACGCCGGCGTCCCGTCGTCGCCGAACTCCTGCGTCGGCTCGACGACGTACTGCGAGCAGATCGTCCGCCGAAGCGCGTTGCGCACGTACTCGGTGAGCACGTCGAGGTCCTTGGTGCGCGGGGCCCAGTCGCCGAGCGTCTCGACGATCGTCTCCAGGTCGCGGATCGACACGCGCTCCTTGAGCAGGTTCTGCAGCACCCGCTGCAACTCGCCGGGCTTGACCAGCGCCGCCTCGCCACCGAGGACTTCCTCGACGAGCTTGGGGGCCGACTCCTTGAGCTGCTCGATGAGGTGGTTGGTCTCCTCGCGGGTGAGCAGCTCGTGCGAGTGGGTCTTGACCACCTCGGTGATGTGCGTCGAGAGCACGCTGGTCGCGTCGACGACGGTGTAGCCCAGCGTCTCGGCCCGCTGCTTCTGCCCGGCCTCGATCCACGTGGCCTCCAGCCCGAACGCCGGCTCGCGTGTCTTGGTGCCCGGCAGCGGCTCGCTCGCCAGCCCGCTGTCCATCGCCAGGAACTGGCCAGGGAAGACCTGCCCGCTGGCGACGGTGTTGCCTCGGACTTTCAGGGCGTAGCCGTGCGGGGCCAGCTGCATGTTGTCCCGGATCCGCACCGGCGGCATGACGATCCCCATCTCGCCGGCCAGCTGGCGGCGGATCGACGACACCCGGTCCAGCAAGTCCCCGCCCTGGGTCGTGTCGACCATCCGCACGAGCTGGTAGCCGACCTCGAGCTCGAGCGTGTCGACCTTGAGCGCCTGCTCGACGGGCTTGGTCTCCGGCGCGGCGGCGGCCTGAGCCTTCGCCTCGGCGGTGGCGGTCGCCGCCGCCTTGCGCTTGTCGGCCCGATGCACGACCCACGCCGCCGTGCCCAGCGCCGCCGAGAGCATCAGCATCGGCAGCATCGGCAGGCCCAGGAACCCCATCGCCGCCAGGAAGCCCGACGTGATCCCCAACGCCGCGCCCCGGCTCATCAGCTGGCGCGTCAGCTCGTTGCTCAGGTCCGACTTGCTGCTCGACCGCGTCACGATCAGGCCGGCGGCGATCGAGATCACGAACGCCGGCAGCTGCGACACGAGCCCGTCGCCGACCGTCAGCCGCGTGAACAGCTCGACCGATTCGCCGACCGACCAGCCCTTGAGCGCGATGCCGACGAGCAGCCCGCCGATGATGTTGACGATCGTGATGATGATGCCGGCGATCGCGTCGCCGCGGACGAACTTGGCCGCACCGTCCATCGCCCCGTAGAAGTCGGCCTCGCGGCTGATCTCCTCGCGTCGCGACTTGGCCGTCTGCTCGTCGATCAGGCCGGCGTTGAGGTCGGCGTCGATCGCCATCTGCTTGCCGGGCATGCCGTCGAGGGTGAAGCGTGCGGCGACCTCGGAGATGCGCGTCGAGCCCTTGGTGATCACCACGAACTGCACGATGATCAGGATGATGAACAGGATCACACCGACGACGACGGTCGACGCGTCGTCGCCACCGCCAACCACGAGGCTGGCGAACGTGGCGATGACCGAGCCGGCGACGTACTCCGCCTGCTCGGGCGTCGCGGCGTCGGCCGAGAGGATCATCCGCGTCGTCGCGATGTTGAGCACCAGCCGGAACAACGTCGTCCCCAGCAGCAGCGACGGCAGGACCGAAAAATCCAGCGGGCTGGTGACATAAATCGTCGTCAGCAGGATCACCGCCGCCAGCGCCAGGTTGGCCGACAGCAGGATGTCCATCACCGCCGGCGGCATCGGCACGACGATCACGCCGAGCAGCGCGATGAACGCAATCGGCACCAGCAGCGTCCGCGCCGCGCGCAGCCGCTTCACCAGGCTCGGCGAGGCGAGCGACGGGATCGCGGGTTGGGCGGCGGTGGCCATGGGCTTGCGTGGGTCTCAGCTCGTCTCAGTCGGTCTCGATCGATCGTGGGTCGCTACGCCGCCCCGGCCTCGACGCGATCCACCTCGCGTTGCCGCCGCGCCGCGCCGTTCAGCCGGTACACGTACGCCAGCACCTCGGCGACGGCGGTGTAGTGCTCGCCGGGCACCTCCTGGCCGACCTCGACCGCCGCGTAGAGCGCCCGCGCCAGGGGCGGCCGCTCGACGATCGCGATGCCGTGCTGCGCCGCGAGCTGGCGGATGCGGACCGCCAGCAGGTCCGCTCCCTTGGCGACGACCTTTGGGGCCGCCATCTTGTCGCCGTCGTACTTGAGCGCGATGGCGTAGTGCGTCGGGTTGGTCACGACCACGTCCGCCGTCGGCACCGCCGCCGACAGCCGCTGCATCGCCAGCTGCCGCGCGACTCGCGCCCGGCGTTGCCGCACCATCGGATCGCCCTCCATGCGTTTCATCTCGTCCTTGACGTCCTGCTTGGTCATCTTGAGGTCTTCCCACCGCTGGTAACGCTGATACATCACGTCCAGCAGCGCGAGGATCAGCAGCACGGCCGCGAGCTTCACGCCCAGCCAGAACACCATCGACCCCGTCGCCGCGAACCCCTGCACCGCGGCCAGCTCGACGACGTGGATGATCTCCGGCAGGTCGAGCATGATGACGATCGACGCCACCGCGGCGATGGTCGCGATCTTGCCGACGCTCATCACGAACCGCATCGCCGCCCGCAGGTTGAACAGGTTGGCGATGCCCTTGATCGGATTAAGTCGGCTCGGCTTGGGCGTGATCGCCTTGGTCGATAGCAGGAACCCGACCTGGCAGATCATCACGATGATCGCCACGACGAAGACGATCAGCGCCAGCGGCCCGACGATCCGCGTCATCATGAGAGTCGCGTACGCCCCCAGCTCGCGCAAATCCTCCGGCCGGGTCGCGTTGCCGGCGAAGTCGTCAGCCAGCAGCGCTCGCGTGATCTCGGCGATCTCCATCAGCACCCGCTCGCCGAGCACGAACAGCGTCACCACCGCCGCCAGCAGCGTCACCGCGGCCGCGAGGTCCGTGCTCTTGGCGACGTTGCCGTCTTGGCGGGCCTCCTGCAGCTTGCGTGCTGTCGGGTCTTCGGTCTTCTCGCCGGCGCTCGACTCGGGCATCACTCAGCTCCCATGTATTGCATCGCCGACGACCCGCCCAGCGCCGCGCCGATCTGGCGGAGCATGTAGATCGTCTCGTCGAGGTAGACGCCGGCCATCACCGCGAACGCCGGGATGAGCATCGACAGCGTCGTGAGGATGCGGATCGAGAACCCGACGGACAGGATGTTGAACTGCGGGACCGTCCGCGCGATGAAGCCCATGCCGACCGTCAGCAGCAGCAGCAACGCCGTGACCGGCGCCGCGACACGCACGGCCAGCTCGAACGTCGTGCCCAGCAGCCCCACCACCAGCTCGAGCAGCCCGCCGGGGTCGATGATCTCCGCCGGCGGCACGCGCTCGAAGCTGCCCATCAGCGTCGCCAGCATCGCGCGGTGCCCGTCGACCAGCACAAACCCCGCCAGAGCGAAGATGAACAGCACCTCGGCGATCACGCCCGACTGCTCGTCGAGCTCGGGGTTGTACACGCCGGCGATCCCCAGGCCCATCTGCTGATCGATCAGCCGCCCGCCGACCTGCATCGCGATCAAGGGCAGGCTCGCCAGGTAACCGATCGCCAGCCCGATCAATAGCTCGGACCCCGCGAGGATCGGCAGCTTCCACAGCTCGAACCCGGTCGCGTTGATCGCCGCGAACGCCCCGCCGGTCGGCCCCGGCGACCCCGCCAGCGCCGGGTACACGCAGAACGCCAGCGCCACCGCCAGGTACACCTTCACCTGCCGCGGGATCGTCTCCGACCCCAGCACCGGCGCAAACACAAAGATGCCGGTGATGCGGAACAGCACCACCACCCAGCCGGGGATGTGCTGCAGGATCGGACTCAGATCGATAACCACAACGGCTCCACGGCAACACGGTCAGATACCCAGCCCCGAGAACGCCACCCGCGCGAACTCCAGGATCTTCTTCACCATCCACGGCATCACCAGCGCCGCCACGAGCCCCATCCCCAGGATCTTCGGCACGAACGTCAGCGTCTGCTCCTGGATCTGCGTCACCGCCTGCAGCAGGCTGATCACCAGCCCGATCACCAGCGCCGCCGACAGCACGGGCAGCGACAGCCACAGCGTCAGCAGCAGCGTCTCGCGGACGAAGTCGATGGTCTGATCAAGCGGCACGCACAGCCTCGGTCGGTTCTGTCAGCTCAAACCCGTCACAACGGCACCGTCACCCCCGGCACCGCGAACCCGTCCAGCAGGCTGCCCACCACCAGCCGCCACCCGTCCACCAGTACGAACATCAGCAGCTTGAACGGCAGGCTGATCAAAATCGGCGGCAGCATCAGCATGCCCATCGAGATCAGCACGCTCGACACCACCATGTCGATCACGAGGAACGGCAGGTACAGCCGGAACCCCAGCAGGAACGCCACCTTCAGCTCGCTGAGGATGAACGCCGGGACCAGCGTGAGCATGTCGACGTCGGCCTCGGTCAGCGACGACGGGTCGGTCGTGTCGATCCCGCGGTATCGCAGGATCATGTAGACGTCGTCCCAGTTCCCGGCGTGCTGGATCTGGTCGAACATGAACCGGCGGATCGGTTCCTTGGCACGCTCCCATGCCTCGACCTCGTCGATCGCGCCCATCTGCAGCGGCGTGATGGCCTCGCGGTTGACCTTCTCGAAGGTCGGGGCCATGACGAGCAGGGTGAGGAACAGCGACAGGCCGATGATGACCTGCGACGGCGGGACGGACTGCGTGCCGATGGCCTGGCGGAGCAGCGCGAGGACGACGACGATCCGCGTGAAGCAGGTGCACATGATGAGGATCGCCGGGGCGAGCGACAGCACCGTGAGCAGGAAAAGGATCGAGATCGTGGCGGAGAGCCCGCGGTTCGCCGGGCCGGCCTCTTCGCCGGGCTCGGCGTAGCCGAAGCCGTCGCCGGGCAGCGACTCGCCGGCGGCCTGCAAGACGGAGAGCGGGTTGCCGAGGTCGACGACCCCGCGGGCAGAGTCGGTCGATGGGTCGCTCTGGGCGAGGGCCGCGCCGGCTAAGGCAACGCCAAGGATCACCGGCAGCAGGCGGGCGAGGCGAGGGATCATCGTGCGGTCCCCGGCGAGGGAGTGAAAGAAGCGGCCGCGCCGCGGACGCGGCTGAGCAGGCGGCGGACCTCGTCGTGCGACCGGTCGCCGTGGGCGTCTCGGGGCGGGCGGGCGTCGAGGTCGAGCGTGTCGTCGCCGTCGACCGCGTCGCGACGGCCGCCGAGGCCGGCCATCTGGCGATAGAGGTCGCGGAAGCCGGCGGCCGCGCTGTCGGACCGGCTCGTGGAGACGGACTGCAGCAGGTCGGCGACCTCCTGGTCGTCATCGATCTCGGCGAGGGTGGTGAGGCTGCCGCCGGCGTCGCCGAGGACGACGACCCGCCCGCCGATGCGCAGCAGCGTGATGCGCTGGCGCGACCCGATCGGCACGCGGGCCAGCACCTCGACGGCCGCGCTGCGCGCCACCGGGTCGGCCCCGGCCTTCATCTTCGTCAGGCACCACCGCGCGGCGAACACCAGCCCGATCACCACGCCCAGCGCCGACAGCGTGCTCAGCACCCAGCCCGTGTCGCCGTCGACGGCCGAGACACGATCGAGCGGCGAGAACGCCGCCGACGGCGCACCAAGCGGACGCGGCGCATCGGCCGACGCCATCGCGGCGAGCGCCGGCTCGCCATCGGCCTCAACGGGCGCGGCATTGGTGGTTTCAGCGGCGGGCGTGTCGGCCGCGGCGCGCTGCGCGAGCGCCCTAGCGCGCTGGATCGCTTGAACGGCGGCGTCGCTGGGCTCCGACTCGTTGGCGTAAGACGCCGGGGCGATCGCGATCAGCAGGACAACGATCGTCGGCACCGCGCAAAGCGTGCGCTGCCATGCGCAGCGAACGCGCCCGCGGCGCAGATGTTGCGCGACGGGTCGTGCGTGATACTGGCTGGTCTCTGTGGGGCGAGACACGTCGGCCCTCCGTGGCCTTGGGGTGCCGCCGGCTCCGCCGACGGGGGATGCGAGCTGCCATCGGCCTCATGCCGAGGGCGTCGCGACCGGCTGCGCTTCCGCCGCGGCCGCCGCTTGCTCTTCCAGGTTTTCGACGATCTCGCTGACGCGGATGCAAAAGTTGTCGTTCAGCACCAGCACCTCGCCGCGCGCGACGAGTCGGCCGTTCACGTAAACGTCCACCGGGTCGCCGGCGAGCTTCTCCAGCTCAACGACGCTGCCTTCGCCGAGCTTGAGCACGTCCTCGACGAGCATCTCGGTCCGACCGAGCTCGACGGTGACGTCGAGCTCGACGTCGTTCAACAGGTCGATGCCCTCGGGGTCGGCCGGCGGCGGTGTGGCGTCGGGGTCGACGGCGCTATCGACGTCCGTGCGGATCGCGTCGATCGACGACTGCGCGTCCTGCAGCGCTTCCTGCACGACGTCGTCCACGGGGCTGTTGGTCTGGGTTTCGTCGGCCATGGGTCACTCCTTTGACCTGGCGGCGGCGGGGGAGGTTGTAGAAGCCCGGCCCTTCGGGCCTCGGGCTAAACGGGTGGGCAGGTTACAGGTCGGCTCGGTACTGCTTGCAGCGCGGGATGACGACCTCCATCACGAGCGGCTCGTCGTCGGCGTCGTAGCCCAGCCGCTCGGTCAACGCCGCGCCGATCTGCCGACGGAGCGTCGCCAACTCGGGCTCGAGCAGGTGGCTGGGCTCGGCCTTGCGGAAGATCTCGGCGATATCGGTGCTCACGCGGGCCCGCATGGCGTCGATCCGGTCGACGACGTCGCCCAGGTGCTTGTTCTTGACGACGATGTAGACCTCGGTGTCGTAGAGATAGGCCCGGCCGGTGCGGGTGTTCTGGAACTTGTCGGCGACGACCATGTGCTCGACGGGACGCTCGCCCTCGGCGGCGGCATCGACGGCGGCCTCGTCGGCAACCACGGCCTCGGGGCCTTGGGCCAGCATGAACACGGCCGAGATCGCGATCGCTTCGATCAGCAGGACCGCGACGACCGCGACGATCGTCTTGATCGGCAGGCCCTTCTTGGGTTCGGCGGACTCGGTGGCGTTGTCGTCGGGCATGGGTTCCTCCGGGGTATCCCGGGGCTCAACCGCCGGCGTAGGCCTGCGGCTGGCGGGTCTGCTGGATGATCGTCTCGGATTGGACGACCTCTACCCGTCTATTCGGCTGTTGGCCGGCGTCGTTGTAGACGCCGTAGGCCGCCGGCTCGCGATCGCCGACCGCCACGAGGCGGAATCGATCCGACCGGACCTTGCCCTGCTCGATCAGGTAGTCCCGCGCGGCCGACGCCCGGGCGTAGCTGAGCCGATCCAGGTCCCGATAACGGCCCGCCTGGTCGATCTCGGCCGAGGCGGCGTGGCCCCGGATCTCCAGCACGTTGTTCGTCCCCCGCACCTGCTCGGCGATCTCGTCCAGCGCCCGCCGGGCGATCGGCGTGATCTCCGCCGAGCCCGGCTCGAAGATGACCCGCGTGCCGACGATGAACTTCATCCCCTCGCGCACCTGCGTCACCCGTGGCTCGCGGCCCTCGACGCCCGGCTCCTCGGTCGTCGAGCGGTTGGGTTCCTTCTTCTTCTGGAACTGCACGGTCTCCAGCCGCTCGATCAGCGACAACTCGGGGTCTTCGGGCGTAGGGAGCTTGCCGCCGCCGCCCTTCATGCCGAACGACCGCTTGATCTCCTCGACGACGGCGTTGAACTCGTCTTCCTTCTTGATCTCCGAGAAGGCAACGATGAGCACGAAGAAGCACAGCAGCAGCGTCACCATGTCGCCGTAGGTCACCATCCAGTCCGGCGCGCCGGGCGGTGGGCAGTTGCACTTCTTCTTCTTGGCCATGGCGGTGCGGGACGGTTACGCGGCCTCTTCTTCGACGGGGCGCAGGCTCGGCGGCAGGAAGGTGCGCAATTTTTGCTCGACGACGCGGGGGTTGTCGCCGGATTGGATGGCCATCACGCCCTTCACGATGATCGTCTTGTAGAGCACCTCGTCGGCCGAGCGCCTCGCGAGCCGGTCGGCCAGGGGCAGGGCGAAGCCGTTGGCGATCAGCGCGCCGTAGAGCGTGGTGAGCAGCGCGACCGCCAGGCCGGCGCCGATCTTCGACGGGTCCGACAGGTCGGCGAGCATGGCGACCAGGCCGACAAGCGTGCCGATCATCCCGAACGCCGGGGCGTACTTGCCCAGCGCATCGAACAGCGACTTGCCCGTGCCGTGGCGCTCGGTGACCTGCTCGAGGTCGTTCTCCATGATTTGCTCGATCAGCTCGGGGTCGGTGCCGTCGACGGCCATCTGGATCCCCTGCACGATGAAGGGGTCGTCGATGTCCTTGGTGGTGTTCTCGAGGCTGAGGATGCCGTCGCGGCGAGCAATCTCGGCGTAGCTGACCATGTCCTCGATGAGCTTCTCGGCGTCGAGCTTCTTGGGGAACAGGGCCTTCTTAAGGACCGCGACCATGCCCTTGAGGCTGCCGGCCGGGAACGTCAGGAACATCACGGTGCACGACGCGCCGACCACGAGGATGACCGACGGCACATCCACGTACCACCCCGGCGCCCCGCCGGCGAGGATCGCCCAGACCACCAGCACGTACGTGCCGAGAAGGCCAAAGAGCATGCCAAGGTCCATGGTTGCGCACTCCGTCCGTGAAACCAACCCGTGTCCCGGTTATCGGCCCGGGCGTCCACGGGGGTCCAATCCCAGCGATCGGAACCGCGTTCAGCTCGGCGGCAGCAGCTTGCGCAGGGAGCGGCCGTACTCGACGGCGAGCTCGACGACGCGGTCCATCGGCTCGGCGACGAGGATGACGTCGCCGTTGATCAGCTTGATGGTCGTGTCGGGGTTGGACTCGACCGTGCGGATGAGCTCGGCGTTGACGACGAGGGGGTGGCCGTTGAGTCGGGTGACCTTGATCATGGCTTCGATGGGTGGGTTGGCGGGTGGGTGGATGGGCGGCGTGTAGGTGGTGTCGAACGCGATGGGTTCTTCGTCGGGCCACCCATCCGCTCACCCGCCGATCCGCCCATCGTTCGGTTAGCGGATGGTGGCCAGCAGTTCCTGGATGAGCTGGTCGCTGGTGGAGAGGACGCGGCTGGAGGCCGAGAAGCCCGTGCTGGCGGTGATCAGGTTGATGAACTCCTCGGCGAGATCGACGTTGGAGAGCTCGACGGTCTGGCCGATGAGCCTACCGGAGCCGCCGGTGGTGGCGGTGACGACGACGGGGATGCCGGAGTTGGGCGTGGGGCGGAAGAGGTTGTTGCCCTGCTCCTCGAGGCCGGCGTTGTTGGAGAACATCGCCACGGGGATGCGGCCGAGGCTGCGGAGCAGGCCGTTG
>JBCCZA010000112.1:0-11105 GCA_039188455.1 Planctomycetota bacterium | reverse complement strand
CTTTGAGGCGGCCGAGCTGATCGTGAGCTTCATTGCGCCGGACGACGGCGACTGGGCCGACAACGTTCGCCGGCTTGCGCCGCAAGCCCAGCTCGTCTGCGTCCCGCCCAAGCCGCCCGAGGACTGGGTCGAGCACGCCTCGGCCTACCACGCCGCCATCCTCGACCACGCCGGCGTCGCCGATCTGTCCGACCCGGCGCCCCAGGTCGACCTGCACGAGCCCGACGGCCCGATCGTCGTCCACCCCGGCTCCGGCGGCGTCGGCAAGCAGTGGCCGGCCGAGCGCTTCGACGCCCTCATCGACCGCCTGCACGCCGCCCAGCCGCGGCGGCCGATCCGCGTGATCGCCGGCGAGGCCGAGGCCGACCGCTGGCCCCCCGACCTGCTTGAACGCTGGCGGGACAAGCACCACCTCACGATCACACCGACCGTCACGGCCCTGCTCGACGCGCTGCGCGACGCGGCCGTGTACGTCGGCAACGACGCAGGCCCGACCCACGCCGCCGCCCAGGCCGGCCTGCCGACCGTCGCTCTCTTCGGCCCCAGCGACCCCCGCGTCTGGGCCCCCATCGGCCCGCGCGTGACCGTCCTCGCCCCCGATACCCCGGCCGAGATGGACTGGCTAGACGTCGAGCCGGTCGAGCGTGCCGTGCTCGACAGGCTCGATACCTAGGGCGTTGTCCCGCCGAGTTTGTCGATCAGGAACGCTGCGGGCGAGTCATAGGGTGTCGACGCGCCGGGGTAGCTGAGATACATCTCGACGCCCATCGGCTCGGCAAGCTCTTGCAGCGCGGTGCCGAAGACGACGTGGTGGATCTTCCAGCTTTGCGCCCGCCTCGCGTCGGCGGGCACCTCGTCGTTAGGGCTCATGCGATAGGTCAGGTACGTCGGCGGGTCGTCCGGTGAGATCAGGTCGATGGCCGAGATGTCGGCGACAATCTCGGCGAACTGCTCGTCGGTCTGGGCGTCGGTGCCTTGGCGGAAGCTTCGATGCGGGTGGTCGTAGCCCGGGACGTGCTCGACCCACCAGGCCGGGTCCATCGAGGTCTGCCCACCGCTGGGGGCGACGGCCTGGAGTCGGCTGGACTGGCGGGCGAACGGCTCGGGGTGATCGGGGTCGGCGAAGTCCTCGTGATAGGCGAGGTACATGACGAGCTGGGCGCCGGCCGAGCCGCCGAAGCCGCCGAAGCGGGTCGGGTCGAGGTTCAGGCGGTCGGCGTTGTGGCGGAGCTTCTGCACGGCGCGGACGACGTCCTCGTGGGCCGCGGGGAGCCGGGCGTCCTGAAGCAGGCGGTAGTCGAGCGCAGCGACGGAGATGCCGGCGTCGAGCAGGGCGTTGAGCATGCCGGGGTTGATGGAGCGTCGGCTGCCGCCGGTGAAGCCGCCGCCGTGGATGTAGATCGCCAGCGGGGTGGGCTCGTCGCGGTCGGCCAGCCAGAGGTCGAGCACTTGGCGGGGGTGGGGGCCATAGGTCGCGGCGGCGTGGGCCGGCGTCCGGAGGCGGTTGGTCTGGGCGCCGGCCGTCGGAGCGGGGCCCGTGAGTAACACAGCCAGGCAGCACAACGCGGTCGTGATCGGCGAGCGGGCGGGCATAAGAGGCGGTTCCGGCGGATGCGGCGATGTCGCCCGGACAACGATGGCACGCCTGTTTTACTGCGAGACGCGGCCGTGCCGGGCCATCCCGAGCAGGGTTGCCCACGGGCCTTTTCCGACGCCGCGAAGGCCGGGCTGAACGCCGCGGCATCCGGGACTACACTAGGTCCATGGACATCATCCTCGCCAACCCCCGTGGGTTCTGTGCCGGCGTCAACATGGCGATCGACACCGTCGACGAGGCCCTCAAGATCGTCGGGACGCCTCTTTACGTCTACCACGAGATCGTGCACAACAAGCACGTCGTCGATGGTTTCGTCAAGCAGGGCGTGACCTTCGTGGAGACGATCGACGAGGTCCCCGCCAACTCGACGGTCGTGTTCTCGGCCCACGGCGTCAGCCCGGAGGTCCGCAACGCCGCCAAGGCCCGCGGCTGCACCATGATCGACGCGACCTGCCCGCTGGTCACCAAGGTCCACATGGAGGCGATCCGCTACGCCAAGAAGGGGTTCAAGATGGTCCTCGTCGGCCACGCCGGCCACGACGAGGTCGTCGGCACCGTCGGCGAGGCGCCCGACGCGTTCACCATCGTCGAGTCGCCCGACGACGTGGCGGCCCTGACCTTCCCGACCGACATGGAGAAGCTCGTCTACCTCACGCAGACGACGCTCTCGATGGACGACGCCAACGTCATCATCAACGCCCTCAAGGCCAAGTACCCCAATATCCAGGCCCCGCCCAGCGAGGACATCTGCTACGCGACGACCAACCGCCAGCACGCGGTGCGGGCCTTGGCCCCGCAGGCCGACCTGACGCTGGTCGTAGGGTCGAAGAACTCGTCGAACTCGGTGCGGCTGACCGAGATTTCCGCGTCGTCCGGCACGCCGGCGTATCTGGTGGATGACCGATCCGAGCTGAGTTCTGATTGGTTCGTGGGCGTGGACACGGTGCTCATCACGGCCGGCGCATCCGCCCCCGAGCACCTCGTTCGGCAGATCGTCGAGGAGCTGGTCGAGGCGCACGGCGGCCAAGTCGAGGACTCGCACATCGTCGAAGAGAACGTGCACTTCAACCGCCCGCGTTCGCTGCGGGTGCTGCAGAAGAGCTACGCCTGAGCGTCGCAACATCTCTGCCGATTCCGGGACGGAACGATCGCGGACTCGCGTCGCTGACATAGCCCTCGGCCTTACGTTATGTGAGATGACGGAAGGTCTTTTCGGGAGATGTTGCGATGATCGAGTTGGTTGACATCGTGCACCACTACGGCGTGCGGCCGACGCTCAAGGGCGTCAACCTGCGCGTCGAGACGGGCGAGCTCGTGTGCGTCATGGGCCCCAACGGCATGGGCAAGAGCACGCTGCTGGCCGTGGCGGGTGGGATCCTCGCTCCCATCTCCGGCGAGGTGCGCGTCGACGGGCTCGCGCGCCGATCGACGATCGACAATGAGAAGGCGATCCGCCGCAAGGTGCTGTACCTGCCGGACGACCCGTGGCTGCCGACGGCGCTGACCGGCCGCGAGTACGTGCTCAGCGTCGGGCGGGTGTACGGCGTGGACGACGGGCGGCTGATGGACAATGCCGAGCGTTTGCTCGAGCTGTTCAACCTGGACGACAAGGCGGACCACGCGATCGGCGGCTACTCGACGGGGCAGAAGAAGAAGGTCGGGTTGTGCGCGGCGCTGGCGAGCGAGGCCGAGACGCTGATCCTCGACGAGCCGTTCTCGGGGGGCCTGGACTCGGCGGCGCTGCACGCGCTGATGACGGTGCTCAAGGCGTTGGCCGAGCGAGCGGACCGGACGGTGCTGATGGCGGCGCCGGTACCGGAGCTGATCGAGGGGTTGGCGCACCGCGTGGCGGTGATTCAGGGCGGTGAGATCGTGGCGTGCGACACGATCGACGGGCTGCGGCGTGTCGCCGGTGTGTCGGGCGGGCTGGCCGAGGTGCTCGACGCACTGCTGAACCCCGAGGGCAAAGAGCGGCTTGAGCGGTTCTTGGAGGGTTGGACGCGATGAGCGTGGTGCTGCGACGGTTGATGTCGGGGATCGGGCTGTGGGCGGTGCTCGGGTGCTACGTGGTTTACGTGGCGTTCGATCGGACGATCGCGTCGATGCTGGTCGGGTTCGACGTCGATGTCGAGCCGCTGGAGATGCTGGACTTCGGGGTGATGGTCGCGATGAGCGTGATGCTGGCGATCGCGTGCGGCTGGCGGGTGGCGGCGTTTCATCCCGGCTACCGGCCGGCCTACGCGGAGTGGCTGAGGCGGACGCCTTGGTCGACGCGGCTGCCGCTGCCGCTGGGGCCGATCGGCCCGACGGTGTGGGACGCAGCGGTCGCGCTGGGCGTGGTGGCGTGGCTGTCGTGGTGGCACGGGGCCGACGTGCGCATCCCGCTGCTGGCGGCGCTGGCGGGGTTTGCCATCCCGCTGCTGCCCACGGCGAACTGGGTGATCCTGAGCCTGTCCGTGGTCGGCTTGCCGCTGCTGTGGTACCCGCACCTCCACCTGACGGTGACCGTGGTGCTGCTGGCCGCGTGGCTGCCGGTGCTGGTCTACAGCGGCCGCAGGGAGCTGGCCAAGTTCCCGTTCGGGGACGACGCGTGGAAGCGGAGCCCGTTGGACGAGCTTCGGGTGAAGGCTAAGGGAGCGGTGGGTTGGCCGATCAAGACGGTTGGGCCCGAGTACGAGGCCGACGGAGAGGGCATGGGCGATCGTTCCCAGACGGTGGTGACGCTTTGCGTTCTGACGTGCGTGTTGGCTTGGTACGTCCACGCGATCGTGTGGTGCATGTCGGGCGGCGCTGATGTGTTCGACATCGCCGCCCGAGACGAGGAGGCGTGGCGGGTGCTTCTTGCCGTGTTGCTCCTCGGGCCCGCTGGCGCTGCGATGATCCGTCTGCTGGTGTATCAGCTGAACCGCCGGGCACCCATCTCGCTGACGGGGCGGCTGGCGACGGGGCGTTGGCTCGTGCCCGGGTGGGATGTGGCGTGGCTGGCACCGCTGGCGACGGTGGTGGCGGGTTACGCCGGCGGGGCCGCGATGTTTGTGTTCGGCTGGCCGGTGGCGGTGGGCCTGCCGGTCTGGGTGCTCGCGACGCTGTTGCCGTTGGCTCTGATCGGCCCGAGCATGGAGGCCTGGAAGTACACCGGGCACTACGGCTACCTCCGGTCCGCCAACATCGGGGGCACGCAGGTCTCAACCGGGAAGACCAAGTCGATCGGCGACATCAAGATCAAGCTCGGCTGACGCGTCGGTGATGCGATAGGTTGCGTCGATGCGTGAGCGGGCATCGGCACGGTTTGGGGCGGCGGGCTGATGCTGGACGTCTGGGCGATCGCGGCGTTGGTGGGCGTCGGGCTGGTGGCTGGGACGCTGGGGGGGCTGCTGGGCGTGGGGGGGAGCGTGGTGATGATCCCGGCGTTGGTGATCCTGTTCGGGCAGGACCGCGTGGCGGGGATGAACCAGCACCTGTATCAGGCGGCGGCGATGGCGGTGAACGTGGCGGTGGCGGTGCCGGCGGCGTGGCGGCATCGGCGGGCGGGGGCGATGCGGTGGGGGGTGATCCAGTGGCTACTGCCGGCGGCGCTGGTGATGATTTTCGTGGGCGTCGGGCTGAGCAACCTGGTGACGGACCCGGTGTGGCTGGGGCGGCTGCTGGCGTGCTTCCTGGTGTACGTGATCGCGATGAACGTGGTGAAGCTGCTGCGGCGCGGGGCGGCCGGGCGGTCGGACGGCGTGGACAAGCCGGGGCCGCTGCGTGGCGCGGACCGCTGGCGGGCCGGCGGGATCGGGGTGGCGATGGGGACGACGGCGGGGCTGCTGGGCCTGGGCGGCGGGGGGCTGGCGGTGCCGTTGATGCAGACATTCCTGCGGCTGCCGCTGCGGGTGTGCATCGCGAACGCGACGGCGGTGATGTGCGTGACGGCCGGGCTGGGGGCGATGGCGAAGTTGGCGACGCTGCCCGAGGGGCTGTCGGCGGGGCGGGCGTTGCTGATCGCCGCGGTGCTCGCGCCGACGGCGATCGCGGGCGGGCTGATCGGCGCGTCGCTGACGCACCGGCTGCCGCTGCGGGTGGTACGCGTGGTGTTTGTGCTGCTGATGGCGGCGGCGGCGTGGCGGCTGGCGGCGTTGCCGTGGCCGGCGTGAGTGTGGCGTTAGGTATTGCGGTCGGGCGCGGGGCAGCGCAAGATGATGTTTCAACCATTTCACCGAGGAGGGGCCATGTCATTCATCGCGAACAACCGTGCTTCCTGGCGGCTGACCACGACGCTCATCGCCGTCTTTGCCACCGTGGGGTTTAGCCCACTGCTGGTCGAGGCCGCCAAGGACGACCCGAACCCCAACGGCACGTACGCGGGCAAGGGCCCGTACACGTGGAAGGGCGTCGGCGAGACCGAGAAGGGCAAGCACAAAGCCGACCTCACCGTCAAGGGCAAGAGCCTCAGCGGCAAGACGACCACGGGCGGCAGCTGCGTCACGAGCTACAAGCTGAAGTTCGACAAGGGCCGCGCCAAGATGGGCAAGAACACCGCCAGCGGCACGATGAAAGACAAGTGCGACGACGGCACGACGACGTACGACATCGACGGCAGCAAGGCGACGATCAAGGGCAACCGAGCCGGCAAAGAGGTCATCAACGCGAGCCTCAAGGGGACCTACGCCAGCGGCGCCTGGCCCGGGGCCAAGCTAACGACCAAGTACAAGGGCAAGAAGTCGAAGTGAGCGACTCGCGGTCGCCCGCGGCGGCTCGCCGTTAGCATGACCGGATGGCAGGCGGCGACGGTCGGATCGATGTGGCGGTGGTGGGGGTCGGGCGGATGGGCCGGCATCACGCGCGGACGTACGCGCGGAACCTGAGCGATCGCTGTCGGCTGGTGGGCGTGGTGGATCAGGACGAGGAGCGGCGGGAGACGGTGGCCGACGAGTTCGGCGGCGAGCCGTACGCCGATGTCGGCACGCTGCTGGCCGAGCGGCCCGGCTTGCGGGCGGTGAGCGTGGCGGTGCCGACGCGGTTCCACGCCGGTGCGGCGGGGCCGTTGATGGACGCCGGGGTGTCGTGCCTGATCGAGAAGCCGCTGGCCGAGACCAGCGACGCGGCCCGCGCGATCGCCGAGCAGGCCGCGTCGGCGGGCGTCGTCCTGCGGGTCGGGCACACCGAGCGGTTCAACCCGGCGGTCCGCGCGGTGTCGGGCATGGACCTGACCGCCCGGTTCATCGAGGTCGACCGCGTGAGCGAGATGAGCTTCCGCTCGCTGGACGTCGGCGTGGTCATGGACATGATGATCCACGACCTGGACATCGTGCTGATGCTGGCGCGGTCGCCGCTCAAGAAGGTCGAGGCCGCCGGCGTGGCGGTGGTGACCGATCATGAGGACATCTGCTCGGCGCGGCTCGTATTTGAGTCCGGCTGCGTGGCGAACCTGACGGCCTCGCGGCTGGCGCTGAAGACGGACCGCAAGCTGCGCGTCTTTTCCGACACGGCGTACGTCAGCCTCGACTACGCCAAGCGGTCGGGCACGGTCGTGCGCAAGACGCCGGGCAACGTCGACACGCTCAAGCGGGTGCGTGAGATGCTCGCCGGCGGCGGCGACCTGTCGGGGGTGGACTACGCCGACCTGGTCGAGTTCGACGAGCTGACGATGGAGGCGGACGGCGTGTCGGGCGACCCGCTCACGGCCGAACTGGGCGCGTTCCTCGACGCGGTCGACGGCGCGGACGGCGGCGATGCGGGCGTGGGAGGCGACGCGGGCGTGGCGGCGATCGAGGCGGCCGAGCGCGTGGTCGAGGCGGTGCGGGCGCATCGGTGGGAGGGCCTGGAGTACGGGGCCCTGAGGGTCTGACGCATGCTGGCGGCGTTGATCATGCTCGCGGCGATGCCCGTGCTGCTGGCGCTCAGCGGGTTCTTCAGCGGCAGCGAGACCGCGTTGTTCAGCCTCAGCCAGCAGCAGCGCGTGCGGATGACCCGGGGCGACGGCGTGGTGGCCGGGTCGATGCGGGCGCTGCTGGCCGAGACGCGGGCGCTGCTCATCACGCTGCTGATGAGCAACATGGTGGTGAACGTCCTGTACTTCACCCTGGGGGCCGTGGCGCTGGTGCGGTTGGCCGAGGCGATGGCGTGGCCGACGTGGGTGGCGGCGGCGGGGAACCTGGTCGTGCTGGCGGGGATCATCCTGTTCGGCGAGCTGATGCCCAAGCTGTTGGCCGGGCAGGCGCCGGCGCAATGGGCGCGGCTGGCGGCCGTGCCGCTGCTGGCGGTGCACCGGCTGCTCACGCCGATCCGCGTGGCGAGCAGCGCGCTCATCATCGGGCCATTGGCGAGGCTGATCGACCCCGGCACGCGTCCCGCGTCGCTGTCGGCCGAGGAGCTCGAGTCGTTGCTGGTCCTCAGCCGTCGGCAGGGCGTCATCGACCCGAGCGAGCAGCGCCTGCTGGTGCAGGTGCTCGAGCTGTCGTCGATGCGGGTGCGCGACCTGATGGTGCCCCGCGTCGACATCGAGGCGTACAACCTCGACACGCCGGCGTCGGCGCTCGTGGAGATGGTGCGCCGGACCAAGCTGCGTCACCTGCCGGTGTACGACGGCACGATCGACCGGGTGGTGGGGATGGTGTCGAGCCGGCGGGTGCTGATCGAGCGGCCGGCCGACGCGGCGGCGGTGCGGAAGATGCTCACGCCCGCGCGGTTCGTCCCCGAGCAGCAGCGGGCCGAGCAGCTGATGGCCGACGTCGGTCGCGGCGGGCAGGCGGTCGCGATCGTCGTCGACGAGCACGGCGGCACGGCGGGCCTGATCACCATCGAGGACGTCGTCGAGCACGTCGTCGGCGGCCTGGCCGGCGGGTACGAGCGCGACGACGACCCCGGCTTCGAGCGGCTCGACGAAGGGCGCTTCCGAGTCGACGGCGACCTGCCGGTCAACGACTGGCCGCAGCTGTTCGGCCACCGCGGCTCGGCACGGCACCACGGGCTCGACGGCGCGGTGAGCACCGTTTCGGGATTGGTGACGGCCTTGCTCGGCCGTCTGCCGAACGTCGGGGATCGGGTGACGGTCGGCAGCGTGACGCTCGAGGTCGAGGCGATGGACGGCCGGCGGATCGACACCGTGATCGCCATGCTGTCCGAGGCGGATGCGCCGGGGGTGCGGCCGTGACGGCGATCGAGTGGGCGATGTGGTTGCTGCTGGCGTTGCTGGGCTTCTGCGGTTCCGCGCTGTACTCGGGCATGGAGACCGGCAGCTACCGGCTGAACCGCGTGCGGCTGCACCTGCGCGCCCAGCGACGCGAGCCCGAGGCGGTCGCTCTCGAGGCCGAGACGTCCGACCTGTCGCGCCTGCTGTCGACGCTGCTCATCGGCAACAACGTGACCAACCAGCTGGGCACGACGGCGATGGGCATCATGCTGCTGTCGCTGGTGACCAACGAGTGGGCGGCGGTGGCGGTGAACGCGGCGGTGGTGACGCCGATCCTGTTCGTCGTCGGCGAGACGCTGCCGAAGGATTTCTTCTCGGCCCACGCCGACGCGGTGATGTACCGGCTGGCGGGCGTGCTGCGTTGGAGCCGGCGGGCGTTCTACTACACCGGCCTGACGCCGGCGGTCGGCGTGGCGTGGGCGGTGCTGAGCAAAGTCGTCGGCCGGCAGGGCAAGTACGACGCGACCCACCCCCGCCGAGAGATGACCTTCCTGTTCAAGGAGGGCATCGGCTACGGCCTGCTGACCGATCAACAATCGGCGCTGGTCGACCGGGTGATGCGGTTGAGCGACACCAAGCTGGGCGACGCGATGACGCCGTGGGCGCGGGCGATGAAGGTGCGGGCCGACGACCCGCCGGGCGTGATGTGGCGGTTGGCCGAGCAGGGTGGCGGGCGATCGCGTTACCCCGTGGTCGAGCGTGGCGGCAAGGTCGTGGGCGTGGTCAACGTGCTCGACGCGCTCGTGCACGACCGCGACGCCTGCCCGCCGATCCGCGAACTCATGACAGATGCCGTCACGCTGTCGGCGTCACTGGGCCTGCGGAATGGGCTCAGTGAGATGCAGGCCAAGGGTGGCTCGCTCGCCGTCGTGACCGACGAGCGAGGCAAGCCCGTCGGCGTTGTGACCCCGCGCGACCTCGTCGAGCCGATCACCGGCCAACTCGCGCAGTGGTGAGTTCACCCACAAGCCAACCGGAAGCGCAGCGCCCGGTTGGGTCGATAAACCCTCACCTCCCACCCCGCGGCCGCACCGTCGCCAGCCACCACCCCAGCACCGCCGCCCCCGCCGGCCACGCGACCCACCGCACCACCGGCACCGCCGTCGCCAGACCGATCAGCCCGTACGTCAACGCCAGCCGACGCGCCCGTCCCCGTCGCCTTCCCACGGCGAGATAGTCGCTCGCCGCCCGCCCGATCGGAAACCACCAGATCAGCCCGACCACCGGCAGCGTCAGCGCCACCAGCGGCCGAGGCCTCACCCGCTGCTCGTGCCGCGCCACGCGCCGCCACCGCGACAAGACCCACGCCGTCGCCGCCATCTCCGCCCACCGCCACAACAGCACAAACAGCCCCGCGCGCCACCCCCCCGCCTCGCCGAGCCATGCCAGCCACGTCTCCATCACCGCAACCTAGCCGAACGCCGCGGCTCGCGACCGGTCTCGGCCCGACGCTAACCTGTCCGCCATCTGAGATCGCCATGCCCTGTCGACTGTTCAACCCAACACAGCAGCAGATCGTCGATTCGCTGGCACGGACCGATCGCCATGAACGCGACGCCGGCATCCGCAACGACCTCAGCCTCAAGGCGCTCAGCCCCGACGTGGCCGAGCTCCTCGCGCAACTGATCGTCCATCGATCGGCCAGGGTTGTCGCGGAATTTGGCACGTCTCATGGCTACTCCACCCTACACCTCGCAGCCGCCGCGGACCTGACCGACGGCCACGTCTGGTCGGTCGAATCGATCCCGGAGAAGTCCGCCCTCGCCGCAGCTCACCTGGCCGACGCCGGGCTGAGCGATCGCGTGAGTCTCGTCGCCGGCGACGGCGGCGTCTTCGCCGATGACCTGCCCCACGGCATCGACCTCGCCCTCATCGACTACGGCATCCCCGCCTTCGCGCCGGCCTACGACGCCTTGCGCCGACGGCTCGCGCCCGGAGGGCTCATGTTCTTCGACGGCGGGCCCGATGGCTACTGGCAGACCGACGGCATCCGTGAGTTCAAGCAGCGCCTCGACGACGACCCCGACCTGCTGGTCAGCCTCATCGCGATGCGCAAGCAGCAGCTGATCGCCGTCCGCGCGCCGCGCATCAGTTGACCGCGACGCGATAGGCTGGGCCATGCTCTGGTCCACCGCCGACCTCGCCGACGCCGTCGCCGCCGGCCTGCAAGCCCGTGCCCGCCAAGACGACCTTGAGCAGGCCGTCTACGGCTTCGACGCCTTCGACGAACTCGCCCTGCACCCCCTCATCGCCGACGCCATCGACGCCGCCGGCTACGGCGCCCTCCGCGAGCAGCGATACCCCGGCCACTGGCACAAGTCCAAGAAGTCCGAG
>JBCCZA010000111.1:0-11204 GCA_039188455.1 Planctomycetota bacterium | reverse complement strand
GCCGCGGGGCTGAGCGCCGCGACGGCCGAGGCCGCGGTGGCGATGGCCGAGGCGACGCACCGGGTGATGGGTTGTCGGCACGTGAGCCGGGTGGACGTGATGGTGGACGGGGCGGGTCGGCCGTGGGTGATCGAGGTGAACACGCTGCCGGGGATGACGGACCACTCGCTGCTGCCGATGGCGGCGCGGGCGATGGGACACGACATGCCGGCGTTGTGCGATCGGCTGGTGCGGCTGGCGGCGGCCGATAAGCCGGGCGGGTGAACGCGACGGGCGGCGGGACGGCCAAGGCGTGCGATACTGTCGGTATCGGGTCACGCCGGTCGATGGCGGTGGCTGAGTCGACGGCTTTCGAGATCACAGCATGTTCAACAGGTTGCGTGACTGGCTGAGCGGGGGAGACGACGGCGAGGCGGCGATCCAGCCGATCGGCGTGAAAGCGTCGGCGCAGGTGCTGCTGGGCCTGGCGGTCGTGGGGGGGGTGGCCGTCGGGCTGTGGTGGGCGGAGCGGGAGTTGGCGGGCTACCACGCGGCGCGGGCCCAGGCCGAGACGATCGAGCTGGCGGACAAGCCGGCCTGGATGTCCGAGGCGGTCGAGAAACGGCTGACGGCGGTAGCGGACGACGCGGTGTCGGCGTCGTGGACGGAGGGACGCGGGCTGTGGGTGGCGTCGATGGCGTTGGCCGAGCAGCCCTGGGTCGCGTCGGTGGCGGCGGTGAGTCGCGAGGCGGACGGGCGGGTGGTGATCGAGGCGACGTATCGGCGGCCGGTGGCGCTGGTGCGAGGTGCGGACGCGTATCGGCTCGTGGACGCGGCGGGGGTGCGGCTGCCCGGGTTGTACGAGGCGGGGCAGGCCGAGCGGGTGGGGCTGCCCGTCGTGGTCGGGTGTGTCGAGCGGCCGCCGGCGCCGGGGCAGGCGTGGCAGAGCGAGGCGCTGCTGGGGGGGCTGCGACTGATTGCGTGGGTGTCGGGCGAGGCATATGCGGACCAGGTGGCGGCGTTTGACGTCGGCGGGCGCGACGAGCGGGGGCGGGCGCGACTGGTGATGCGGACGACCTCGGGCGGGCGAGTGACGTGGGGTCTGCCGCCGGGGGGCGAGCTGGCGGTCGAGCCGTCGGCCGAGCGGAAGCTCGAGTCGGTCCGGCACGTGCACCGGGTGTACGGCTCGATCGACGCGGGGGGCAAGACGGTGGACGTGACGGGGTCGCAGATCGCGGTCACGCTGCAGCCGACGCTTTGAGCGCGGCGAGCAGGCTTACGATGAGCCGATGAGCGCGGGCGTGCGATCGTGGCGGGTGAGCGCGGGGCGGCCGCGGCCGGTGCAGTGGGTGTCGCTGCTAACGTCGCTTTGGCTGCTGGGGAGCTGGGCGGTGGTGCTGTTGCGGGATTCGCCCGAGCCGGCGGCTAGGTGGATGGTGGGGTCGATCGCGGTGTGGCTGTGGCTGATCTGGCCGGTGTGGCGGCTGAGCTCAGTGTCGGGCGGCGAGCCGGGCCTGCGGGTGAAGGGATTGGCGGCGACGGTGCTGATGGAGTGGGCCTGCGTGGCGCTGGTGCTGCAGGCGGCGCTGTGGCCGCTACGAGTGGTGGGCGACTGGGGAACGGGACTGACAATGTGGGTGGACCTGTGGCTGCTGGGCTGGGGGCTGTGGGGCGCGGCGTGGGTGGCGTGGACCGGTGTCGCGGCGAGGGCGGCAGCGGGGTCTTGGCGTTGGGCGGGCACGATCGCGACGGGGGGGTGGCTGGCGGTGATGTTCGGCGGGGGCGCGGTGCTGGGCGTGACGGGGATGACGCCGCCGATCGTGGCGAACCCGTGGGGCGGGCTGGGCGTGGCGATCGGGCTAGGCCGAGGCGAGCCGGGCGTGGCGGTGCCGGCGGAGCTGTGGTCGGCGGCGGGGGCGGTGGGGTTGAGCGGGTTGCTGGCGTGGGCCGGCGCGGCGCTGGCGGCGCGACGAGTCGAGGGGTCGCGAGAACCGGCGACAACGGCTTGACGGACGCCGGGCGAGCGGTGTTACGCTGGTGCGTTCGCCGCAGACACGCGCGGCGATCACCTGACCGGAGAGACGCCATGGAACTGATCACCCAGGACGAGCAGCAACGACTCCAGGACCGGCTCGAGGAGCTCAAGGCCCGGCGGCCGGAGATCAGCCAGCGCATCGCCACGGCCCGCGCCGACGGCGACCTCAAGGAAAACGCCGACTACCACGCCGCCCGCGACGATCAGGGCATGAACGAGGCCGAGATCCGCCGGCTCGAGGAACGCCTGGCCAACGCGTCGGTCGCCGACGACACCGAAGTGCCCGACGACATGGTCTTTCTGGGCGCAACGGTCAAGCTGCGCGACACCGACGACGACACCGAGGACCTGTACAAGCTGGTGGGCGAGTCCAGCGGGCGGTTCGATGGCGACGCGATCGAGGTCACGGCCGGCAGCCCTATGGGCGAGGTGCTGATGAAAGCCAGGATCGGCGAGACCGTGCGGGTCGACCTGCCACGCGGCAGCAAGCGGTTCGAGGTCGTCGAGATCGTGTGACGAAATCCGGCCTTGCGAGCGTCGATCGGGGGTGGGCGGCGTATCATGTAGCGACGCTTGGCGGTCCGCCGGGCGATCGGAGTTGACGATGATGCAACGGCTATGGGCTGGACTGGCGATCGGCGCGGTGGCGGCGATGGGTACGGCCGGGTCGGCCCAAGCACAGGTCGCGGCCGGCGGGAACGGCCAGGCGCTCGACGCCAACCTGCAGGTCGGCAGCGGCGGGGTCAACCAGCTCGACCCCAACCAGAACATCGACTACGCCGCCCGCAACAACCTCATCACCGGCAACGTCGCGGGCGGACGCGGGTTCCAGGGCAACGTGCCCTATTCGGCGCCCGGCGAGTTCGGCTTCAACCGCTCGTCGCTGCCGACGAACTCCTTCTTCTCCTTCTCGGCCAACGCGCTGCCGTCGGCGCCGGGCGTTCAGGGCGCCGCCATCGTCGGCCAAGGCACCGACGGCACGGTCGGCGTGTTCGGCACGTTCGACACGCTTCGGCCGGGCACGAGCTTCGACGCGGTCCCTTATCGCTCGACCGCGGCGGGCATCGGCGAGGTCGTCCGCTACGTGCCGACCTCCACGCTGGGCGGGCTGCCCGCCACGCAGACGCTCGGCGTCGCCCGACGAGCCGACGGCCAGCTCACGCAGCTCATCGCGTCGCCCCTGCTGGGCGTCCGCCAGGCGCCGATCGATGTCGGCGAAGCGCTCACGCCCGCACGCCCGGTCGACTCGGGCGTCCCCCGTATCGATCCCGGTGAGCAAGAAGACGCCGAAGCGAACGTAGGTCAGGGCGAGGTCACCACGCGTGTGATCCCTCAGTCCATCGACGCCGACGGACAGGTCGTCCTGGGCGAGCCCGGGCTGCCCATCGAGGCGGTCGCGCCGACGGGCGACGGCTTGGGCGCGGTCGACCTGCTGGACTACCGGCTCGGCTATTACGCCGGTCGCTCGCCACTGACTGCACCGGCCGAGACCGACGCGATCGCCGCCGAGCCGGCCCCCGGTTCGCCACTGGGGCTGATGCTGGGTCGGCAGCTCCGCCGCGAGTTCGACCCGACGGTGTCGGCCGCGGGCGTGACGGCCGATCGGTTGGCTGCGGAGTCGGCACGGCTGGCCGAGGTCGACGCGGCCGACGACATCGACCCCGACGACAACTCGCCCTATGCCCAGCTGCTGCGGGCTGCGCGTGAGCGTGCCCAGGGGGCGGCCTCGGCCGAGACCGGGACGAGCGACATGGCCGCCGGGCCCGACACGCTCGATGCCCCCTCCACCGACGCCATCGATCAGGCTGAGGACGCCCGGCGTCAGGCCTTGATGAGCCTGCTCGGCGATGACGAGCTCACCACGACCGACACCTCGCCGAACCTGATCCGCGACGCCGGCGTCGGCGATCTGCTCAACCTCATCGACTACGACTTGCCGGCGATCGATGCGCTCTCCGACGAAAACGACGCCCGGCTGCGCGAGGTGCTCGAGTCAGCTGCGTCGTCGCTCGCGTCGGGCGCCTATGTCGATGCCGAGCGGCAATACACCCAGGCGCTGCGGCTGGCCCCCGACGACCCGTTGGTGCGTATCGGCCTGGTCCACGCGCAGCTCGGGGCGGGCATGTTCCGCTCGGCCGCGTTCAACCTCCGCCGCGTGTTTGCCAAGCACCCCGAGATCATCGCCGCCCGCTACGCCGCCCGGCTGCTGCCGCCGCAGCGACGCCTGGAGGAGGTCTCGACCGAGCTGCAGCGCATCGCCACGGTGCCGCGCAGCGCCAGCGACGCCGGCCTCCTGCTCGCCTATCTCGGCTACCAGTCAGACTCGCCGACGCTTGTCCGCTTCGGCCTGGCGACCTCGGAGGCGAACGACCCCCGTCAGGACCTCATGCCCCTGCTGCGCGAGGTCTGGCTGGACGAGCCCAGCGACGATTAATCGACGCCCCCACCTCGTCCCCGCCGCCCGCTCAGCCCGGACCGACGGTCGAGCCGATAACCTCTTCCGCCCCACCGCCCGTCCCGGCATGCCCCACCCCTTGCCCGACTTGACCCCACCCGCCCCCGCCACGCCCGGCCCGGCCGCGCCCACCGGCCCGGCAGCCCGGCTGAGCCTCACGGACTTCCTCGATCTCGAGGCCCTCCAAGAGGTCCAGGACTCGTTCGCCGCCGTCACCCGCCTGGCCACGACCATTCGCGACGCCGATGGCCGACCGCTCACGCTCCCCACCGACGCCGCCCAGCGCGCCACCGCCGACGCCATCGTCGAGTCGCTCATCGACGCCGACGACGACCGCGGCCGCTACGAGGCCCCCATCCACGTCGAGGGCTTGGCCGTCGGCTCGATCACCGTCGAGGAGCAGGCCCTGTCCGACCTGCCGCTCGACGACCACCGCCAGCTGCTGGCCGAGCTGGCCGAGGAACTCATGCTCCCCGAGGACCGCGCGCAGACGCTCATCGACGCCGCCGAGCGTACGTACCTCGCCAACCGCGCCGCGGCCGTGCAGCTGCTGTACCTGCTGGCCAACACGATCGCCCGCCTCGGCTACGAGAAGCACCAGTCGCAGCGCCGCGTCGAGGAGCTGTCGGTGCTGTACCGCGTGTCGCAGGTGCTCTCGGCCAGCCGCGACCTGCAGGCCGTGCTCGACACCGCCGCGCGATCGGTCGCCGAGATGCTCGACGTCCGCGCCGTCGCGATCCGGCTGATCGACCCGGCCAAGCGCGACGAGCTGATTGTCGCGTCGGTGTACAACCTCTCGTCGGGCTATCTCGACAAGGGGGCGCTGCACCTCAACGACAGCCCGATGCTGCAGGAAGCCGTCGCGGGCAATCTCGTATACGTCGAGGACATGCGGGCCGACGAGCGCGTCCTCTACCCAGAAGACGCCGACCGCGAGGGGCTGGTCTCGATGCTGTGCGCCGGCATGAACCACCAGGGCCGACCGATCGGGACCGTGCAGGTGTACTCCGGCGAGCGCCGCGCGTTCACCGGGTTCGAGCGACGCCTGCTGCAGGCGATCGCCCAGCTCGTCGGGGCCGCGATCGTCAACCGCCGGCTCGACCGCCAGCGCGAGCAGAGCCAGCGCGTCATCCGCCAGCTGCACCTCGCGGCCGACGTGCAGCGGCGCATGCTCCCATCGAGCCTGCCGGACGTCGCGCCGTTCCAGCTCGCCGCGCGGTACGTGCCGTCGATGGAGCTGGCCGGCGACTTCTACGACGTGCTCGACCTGCAGGGCTCCGTGGGCCTGACGGTCGGCGACGTCGTGGGCAAGGGGATCGCCGCGTCGCTGCTGATGGCGTCCGTCCGCGCGTCGCTACGTGCCTACGCCCAGGACCTCTACGACCTCGACGAGGTCATCGCTCGGGTCAACAACGCCCTTTGCCAAGACACGCAGACCAGCGAGTTCGCGACGCTGTGGTACGGCGTGCTCGACCCGCGCAACTGCCGGTTGACCTACTGCAACGCGGGCCACGACCCGCCGATCGTCATCCGCGACGGCCGGGTCGTCGAGTCCCTCGACGAGGGCGGCATGATCGTCGGCGTCATGCCCGACGTGCCGTACGAGAAGGGCGTCGTCCAGCTGCAGCCCGGCGACACGCTGGTCGTCTACACCGACGGCCTGCTGGACGCCTTCGACGACGAAGGCAACAAGTTTGGCCGGGAACGCGCCGACGCCGCCGCCGCCGAGGCCGCCCAGCGCCAGACCACCGCCGAGGCCATCCTCAACGACATCCTCTGGGCCCAGCGCCAGTTCACCGGCCGGCACCGCTCCACCGACGACTGCACCGTGGTCGTCGCCCGCGTCACCGGCACAGACGGCCCGGAAACCGCCGGCTGAGCCGCCTAGACCCTGCACGCCCGCCCGCCGCCCGCCGATGCTCCCTGTGAGGGGCCAGGAGTCGGTCGGCATGAGCACGCTGTGGCTGCGGCAACACGTCGAGGCGCTCCAACACGAGGTGCACGACCTCGAGGCCCGGCTCGAGGAGCTCGAAGAGCAGGCCGCCGCGTACCGCGATCAGCTCGGCTGGTCCGACGCCGAGCTCGCCGCGGCCGATCGCGACGACGCCCGCCGCGCCGCCTTTTCCGACCTTGAGCGATACCGAAACGCCCTGGCCAGCCTCCTGCCCGAGCGCGACGCAGTCTCGGCCCGGTTGGACTGGACCCGCATCGAACTCGCCAAGGCCCTGCTCGACCTCGACGCCTCCGCGTTCGTCCAACGCCACAACGCCGACCCCGAGCAAGCCCACGAAACCGACCCCGTCGAGGCCACCGGCCAGGCCCTGCAGGCCACCACCGCGCTCGTCGACGCCGAAGCCGTCAAGCCCCCCGACGCGCCGGCCTCGACCCACCTGCTCGCCACGTTCCGCCGCCGCCCCCGCACCGCCGCGGCGATCGGCGTCACCGCCACGCTCGCCGCCGGCTGGGCCGCCGTGCAAACCGCCACCGCCCCGTCCCTGCTCACCTCGACCGTCGCCGCGACGCACGCCACGTCGACGACGCCAGCCACCCACCTCGCGGGCCGACTCGCCCTGCCCGCCGGATCGGCCGCCGCACCGCTCCGCCCCGCCGTCCTCGTCGCCGCCGCCGCGCTCGCCAAGACACCCGACCACGCCCGCGCCGCCGCCCTCGCCGACCATCTCGACGACCTGCCGCACGACCTCACTCAAGGCGAGCGCGACGCGTTGCTCGGGCCGACCACCGGCGTGCACCGCGCGGCCTGCCTCAGCACCCTCCAACACTTTTACCCTTAACGCCTTCGGAGGAATCGCTTTTCAGTTTCAGTCGGCGTCGAAGTTGAGTTGCGATCCTTTGCTATTACCACGTCTTGCTACGCTATTCGCGTGTTTGATCGACTCCGGGAAACCATCCGCCGCAATTGGATAGCGAGAGCCGACGGTGTTATCGGCAACTCCAACGACGGTGGCCCGGACGACCTAACGCCCGACCACGACGACGACGTGCCGCCGTTGATCCCACCCGATGCGCAGCGCGTGTCTCGCCGGGCGTTGTGTCTTGCCGCCCACACCGGTCGCGGACTGCTCGAACACGCCTCTGATCAGGGAGCCGCTGAGGCGCTCGATCGGCTCCAGCGATGGTTGCCTGAAGCCGGACTGAACGAGGAGCTCGAAGAGCTAGAACGCGCGGTCATTATGACGCCGATGGGGGAACTGAATCCACAACAGGCCGTGAACGCCAGCTGGCGATCCGAAGGCCTAGCCGTCTTGGCCTGGTCACTAGGCCGAGCGAAGCTGAAGCCTCAGGACGAACAGATCGATCCAGACCCCATCATTGGTGCTTGCGGGATGTTTGGACATGACGAAGAGCTTGAAGTGATGCATGCCAATGCCCAGCTTTGCTCGCCAGTTGAAATCGAAGACGAAGCGTCACGACAGCTCGCGGTGCACTGGCGGTTGCGCCAGTTCACGCACTACGGCAAGGAGCCCATGAACTTCGTCGCCTTCGCCGAGGGCGTGCAGTGGGCGCGATTCAACCTTGAGGGCGTTGCGATCCTTGAGGACGACCTGGCCGTCGGCGGCAAGCCAATTGCTCAGGCAGACCCCGCGCATGTACAGATGATGATGAGCATCGTCCAAGAGCGCCACCACGCGGCTAACTGGCTACTCGGTTGGGATGAACTGTACAGCGAGGTAACGACGGACACTTAAGCGATCAATACCGCACGCCGAACGTGTCGCCATCCGCCGGCTCGCCGAACTCGCCGGTCGCCTCCATCCACGCCACGTCGGCCGACTTGATGTTCCGCCCCATCCGCTCGCTCACCGCTTCGAGCAATCCCTCGACCTCGCCCTCGGCCCCCTCGGCGACCAGCCGGACCCGCCCGTCCGGCAGGTTCTGCACGTAACCCGCTACGGCGTATCGCTCGGCAAGCGTCGCCGTGGTGTAGCGGAACCCCACGCCCTGCACCCGCCCGCCGTAATGCACGACCGCCCGCTTCACCGGCCCACGCGTCTCCTCCGCCACCCCCGACGCCATCAAGGTTGGGTACAGCATGCCAAATTATCGCCATAAGCCCCGGCCAGATATGAATATCGAGCCCCGCCGCGGCGTCAGTCCTGCCCCAGGGCCGCCAGCTCTTCCTCGGGGACGTCGAAGTTGGCGTGGACCTTCTGCACGTCGTCGTGGTCCTCGAGGTTCTCGATCAGGCGGAGCGTCTTGGCGGCGTCCTTGCCGGTGAGCTCGACGGTGGTCGAGGGGATCATGGCGAGCTTGGCGGACTCGACGGTCAGGCCGGCGGCGGTCAGCGCGTCGCGGACCGGGCCGAGGTCGGTGGGCTCGGTGGTGACTTCCCAGACTTCGTCGGCATCCGTGACGTCCTCGGCGCCGGCGTCAAGCGCGGCTTCCATCACGGCTTCTTCGGTGGCTTGCTCGGACTTGGCCACGAAGACCTGGCCCTTGGCGGTGAAGAGGTAGGAGACGCAGCCGGTGGCGCCGAGGTTGCCGCCGCCCTTCTCGAACACCTTGCGCAGGTCGGAGGCGGTGCGATTTCGGTTGTCGGTGAGGATGTCGAGCATGATCGCGACGCCGGCCGGGCCGTAGCCCTCGTAGACGATCTCCTCGTAGTTGACGCCGTCGGCGTCACCGGACGCCTTCTTGATGGCGTTGGCGATGGTGTCCTTGGGCATGTTCTCCGCCTTGGCGTCGTCGATGGCGTAGCGGAGGGTGAGGTTCGAGTCGGGGTCGGCGCCACCGTGCTTAACGGCGACCATGATCGCGCGGGAGCACTTGGACCACATCTTGGATCGCTTGGCGTCCTGACGGCCCTTGCGGTGCTTGATGTTGGCCCACTTGCTGTGGCCGGCCATGGGGGGCTCCGAGGGAGGGAGTTGGACGCGACATCGTAGCGAGCTGCGGTTTGGCGGATGGGCGGGTGAGTGGGTAGTTGAGAGGTTGACGGGGGTGGGTGAGGGGGCGTGATCGGGCTAGAGTGCCCGCATGGCCGAGTCGACCGCGGCGACCGAGAACCAGACCGAGATCAAGGACGGCGGCCTGCCGGGGGTCGGGTGGGTGGCGTGCGTGATCGCGGCGGCGGCGGCGGGCGTGTCGGCGTACCTGACGTTCATCTCGCTGCGCGACGGCACGATGCCGGCGGGGTGCGGGGCGGGGTCCGGCTGCGCCCAGGTGCTGACGAGCAAGTGGTCGAAGGTGGCGGGCGTGCTGCCGGTGAGCGCGCTGGCGCTGGGGGCGTACGCGGCGTTGATCGTGGGGGTGATGGGGTCGGCCAAGCCGACGCCGGGACGCTCGCTGTCGGTGTGGCTGACGGGGGCGGCGGCGGCGGCGATCATCGGGGCGGGGCTGTGGTTCTTCTACCTGCAGGCCGCGGTGATCGGGGCGTGGTGCGCGTGGTGCATGACGGGGCACGGGCTGGGGTTGCTAGCGAGCGTCGCGGCGCTGGCGTCGGCGGCTGTGTCGAACCGCGCGGCGGGCGAGGCGGAACCCAGCGCGGCCGAGACAACAGACGGCGACGATGCGCCAGACGCGGCCAAGGTTGCGACGCGGAAGACACCCGCGGGGATGTCTCTGGCGAGCGGGTCGCTGGTGGGATTGGTGGGGGTGATGGTGGTGGCGATGGTGCAGGCGGTGACGCCGACGACGATCGCGGACCTGGCGCTGCCCAAAGGGCGCGACTTCGACGTCGATCGCGACGGGCAGCGGTTTGTGGGCGTGCTGGACGGGCAGATGCAGGTGGGCGTCGGGTCGCTGCCGCACGCGGGGCCGGTCGACGCCGAGGCGGTGGCGCTGGTGATGTTCGACTACGCGTGCACGCACTGCCGGCGTCACCTCGCGACGCTGGACGCGTACCAGGCCGAGCACCCCGGCACGGTGGTTCGGGTGGCGATCCCGGTGCCGCTGAACTCGGCGTGCAATCCGGGATGGGACGAGTCGTGGGACGAGCCGGCGTTTGCGGACTCGTGCAAGCTGGCGGAGCTGTCTTTCGCGGTGTGGCGGGTCGACCCCGAGGCGTGGCCGGCGTTCGACCGCTGGCTGTGGGATCGAGACATGGCGGCGGACGCGGACGAGGCGGCGGCGCGGGCGGTCGAGGCGGTGGGCGGAGACAGCGAGGCGTTGCAGTCGGCGATCCTGGCGCTGCGCGACGCGGAGACGTTGAGGCCGTTCGGCGAGGCGTGGATTCAGTTCGACTCGCCGCTGCCGGTGACGCTCTGGCCGGGCGGGCGGTACGACATCGGGGCGTACGACTCGGGCGGGGCCGTCACCGACGCGATCGGCGCGATCGATTTCTCGAACCCCGCGACGGAGGCACAGGACGATGGCTAAGGGATCGGGCGGCGTCGACGACGCCCAGCTGCTCGGCGAGGCGGCCGCGGCCGCGAGCGCGATGACCGAGCAGATCGGCCGGGTCGTCATCGGTCAGCAGACGACGGTGCGGGCGCTGCTCGCGGCGACGTTCGCAGAGGGGCACACGCTGATCGTCGGCGTGCCGGGGCTGGCCAAGACGCTGCTCGTCCGCACGCTGGCCGACGTGCTCGGCTGGTCGTTCCGCCGCGTGCAGTTCACGCCCGACATGATGCCCGCCGACATCATCGGCATGGAGCTGCTCGACGAGGACGAGCACGGCCACCGCGCGATGCGGTTCGTGCCCGGCCCGGTGTTCGGCAACCTCATCCTCGCCGACGAGATCAACCGCACCCCGCCCAAGACCCAGGCGGCGCTGCT
>JBCCZA010000110.1:0-11338 GCA_039188455.1 Planctomycetota bacterium | reverse complement strand
CTTCGGGTTGTCGTACGATCGTGTCCATGGACGTGGGGGACCGCGCCAACCTGACGGTCAACAGCCTGAGCGACGTCGGCCGACGCCGGCTCGCCAACGAGGACGCGTACGTCAACGACGATCGGCTGGGGCTGTACGCCGTGTGCGACGGGATCGGCGGGCAGCCGTCGGGGGAGGCGGCGTCGCAGACCGTGGCGTACGCGCTGCCGCACGTGTTCCGGCGACGGCTGCGCGACGCGGGGCACGCGGACAGCGCCTCGGTGGCCAAGGCCCTGGGGCTGGCGCTGGTCGAGATCAGCGCGGGGATGCACCGGGCGAGCGCGGACATCGATGTGCTCACCGGCATGGGGGCCACGGCGGTCGGCCTGCTGATCGATCGCGGCCGCGGGTTCGTGTTCAACGCCGGGGACAGCCGCGTGTATCGCCACCGCGACGGCCGGCTCGAGCAGCTGACGCGCGACCACGTCCGCAGCTACCGCCGCGTGCGCGAGGGCCAGCTCGACAGCACGGCCGAGGCGGAGCACACCCAGCGTCGATTGCTGCACCAGTTCTGCGGGATGTTCGGCGTGATGTCGCCGGATGTGTTCCCGCTCGAGCCCATCCCGGGCGATCGCTACCTGATCTGCACCGACGGCGTGTGCGACCCGGTCGACGACGACGCGATCGCCGCGTTGCTCTCGCGCGAAGCGGATGGGGCCGCGGCCGTGCGATCGCTGATCGAGGCCGCCAACGCCAACGGCGGGCCGGACAACATCACGGCGACGATCGTCGATTACCTCGCGGCCTCGGGCGGGCCGGAGCCGGGCGAAACCCCACCACGCGCCGCGCCGATCAAGGGCGTCGCCGCCACGATGGACCACACACTGCGGGCACTTGACGACGATCTCGACTGGCTGCTGACGGGGTCGCGGGAGATCGCGTCGCTCTCGCTTGTCTCGGCCGTGGCCACGGTCAAGCGACGCCTGGGCACCGAGGCGTATCAACGCTTCCTCAAGCTGCACCCGTCGAACAACCCCGCGCACGTCTTCCACCAGGCCTGCGCTCAGCCCGAGGCCAAGTGGCGACGCGGGTACCAGGCGCACCTGGACGCGATGGCCGAGCCGTTGGCCAATCTCGACGGCTGCAGGCTCAGCCACGTGCTCGCGGCCCGCGAGACCGCCACCATCTTCCGTTCGCTGTGGAACGACTGGCGGCACGTCGAGCAGCGCTACTTCGCGATCACGCAGCGGGCCGCGCTCGGCAAAGAGGAGCGGTCGCTCGACACGCTGATCGATCACATGCTCAAGAGCGTCCGCACGCTGCGTGGGTTGCTGCGTTTCTACCCGCGTTTCCTGCGTCCCGAGCCGCCGCAGGATCCGTCCGTTCGGCGATCGCCGGATGACACGGGCGTGGTCAACGCTTACTCGTCGGCGTGATTGACCGTGAACCCGCCGCCGCGCTTGAGAGCGGCGCTAAGCCGCTCGGCCGAGGTGTGGTCGAGCGTGGCGATGTGCTCGCGCTTGGTGGAGTGGACGAGCGTAAGCACGCCGTGCGCGCCGCGCGTGTTGAGCTGGATGACCGAGTCGGGCGCCCAGCGCACGGCCTCGCCGCGCTTGTGGCCGTGGTGGAAGATGAGCCGGCGGTCGGTGAGGATCACGCCCTCGTCGCCGCGGTGCTCGGCGTCGCAGAAGACATCGGCGTAGAAGTGGCGGAAGACCTCGGTGTCGCCCAGGCGGGCCCACGCCTGCAGCCGGCGCCGCAGTCGCCTTGAGAGGCGTTCCCATCGGCCGCCGTGGGGTTCGGGCCCGTGGTGCCGTTCGGACCACTCCTCCTGCGCCGCGGTGCCGCCCTGCGCTGAGGTGGGGTAGAGGGATCGGCGGCGCTTGGTCTTCGGCTCCTTGGGCTTGACCGGGCGACGCGGCTTGCTCTCGATCTCGGTCACGATGCGGTCGTGCCGATCGTCGAGGAACTGTTCGACATCGCCGAGGATCCAGTTGGCGACGGTGTCTTCGAGTTCGTCGCGGCTGGCGAGGAATCGGTGTTGGCAGGTCGGGCAGGCGACGTTCTGCCCATCGACATGGTCGGGGGCGTCAATCGGCTGGCCGCAGCTGGGGCAGACAAGCGAGAGCGTCATCGGCGGTCTCCACACAGGCCGTCGGTTGTGACGGCGTCCGCGAGAAACCCAGACAGACACAAAGAGGCGTGCGGACGCCAGGCAGGCCTTCATCGTATCGGTCGCGAGCCAAACGACCAATGAGTTTCTGTCACGAATCCATCAAGGCGTTGACGCGGTCGAGCAACCACCGCGCAAAGGCGCTCTTCGGGATTTCCCCACTTCGCTCGGGCGGCGCACCAGGGGCGAGCCACGCGGCGTCGATCGTCTCGCGGTCGGGCGTGCCGAGCGGGTTGGCGACGATGGCGTCGACGCGCTTGCGGGCGAGCTTGGCGGCGGCGCGGTCGATCATGGTGTCGGCGGGCTCGAGCGCGAACGCCACGATGCGTTGGTCCGGCCGACGCCGAGCCGCGAGCCCGCCGACGAGGTCGGGCGTCGGCCGCAGCCGCAGCGTGATCTCGCCGTCCCCGCGCTGCAGCTTGGTCGAGGCCGGGTCGGCGACGCCGAGGGCCGGCGTGTAGTCCGCCACGGCCGCGGCCATCACCAGCGCATCGCAGGCGTCGAACGTCCGATCGAGCAGCGTCGACAGCTCGGCCGTGGTGGTGTAGCGATCGACAGCGACGCCGGTGGGCGGCGGCAGGTGCGTCGGCCCCAGCAGCAGGCGGACGTCGTGCCCGGCGTCGCGCGCGGCCTCGGCGATGGCGATGCCGACGCGCCCGCTCGAGCGGTTCGCGAGGTAACGCACCGCGTCGATCGGCTCGTGCGTCGGCCCGGCCGTGATCAGCAGGCGCATCGCGTCCTCCGGCTCACGCGCTCGGCGGCGTCAGCGGCTCGGGCCCGATCGTGACCCACGTCATCGCCGACGGCGCCGACGTCTCGACGAACTGGTTGAGCGCATCGAGCGTCACCGCGTCGACCTGCTCGGCCAGCGCCGTCAGCGGCCGCGGCCTGCCGTGCACGAACACATCGCGCGCCAACGCGTCGGCCCGCTCCGACGTCGACTCCCCTTGCATCACCAATCTCGCCTTGAGCCCGACGACGGCCCGCTCGAACTCGTCGGCCGAAACCCCCTCGGCCAGCCGACGCAGCTCGCCGGCCAGCACGTCCAGCGTCTCTTGCGCCCGGGCCGTGGTCGTCCCGGCGTAGCTAAACACCGCGCCGCGGTAGGCCAGCCCGGCGTACGTGGCGAACACCGAGTAGCACAGCCCACGCTTCTCGCGGACCTCGGTGAACAGCCGCCCCGACATCCCACCCGACAGCACCGCGACGGCCACCTTCTGCAGCATCGCCGCCGACTCGTCCCGCTCGGGCACGGCGTGCGACGCGCCGGCGATGTGCACCTGCGTCGTCTTGGCCTCGACGTGCGCGTACCCGGATGGCTCGCCGGCCGGCGCCGCGATCGCCGCCGCGTCGCCCGACCAGTCGGCCGTGAGCTCGGCCACGCGGTCGACCACCGCCGCGGGGTCGACGTTGCCCGCCACCGCCACGATCGCCCCGCCCGGCAGGGCCACGCGATCGTGCAGCGCCCGCAGGTCGTCGGGCGTCATCGCTCGCACGGCCTCCAGCTTGCCGAGGTCCGACCGGCCCAGCGGATCGGGCAGGTGCCGGGCCCGCAGCTCGATCAACGCCCGGCGTTGCGGCTCGTCGGCCAGCCCCTCGATGGCCTGCTCAGCCAGCAGCTTGGCACCCTCGAACGGCGTCGGCTCCAGGTCCGGCCGACGCGCGATCGCCAGCAGCTCGCCCAGCAGCGCGTCGAGGTTGTCGGCGACGCACGAGCCGTCGACCGCCAGGTGATGCGTGGTCGCCGACGTCGCCCGTTCGGCGCCGAGGTCGTCCAGCGCGTCGGACACGGCCCGGGCCGATCGCCCGTCGGTCCCCCGCAGCAGCATCTCGGCCAGCAACCCCGCCGACCCCGCTTGGTCGGGCTTCTCGGCCGTCAGCCCGCCGGGCAGCAGCACGCGCACGGCGGCGGACTGCACGCTGGGCATCGGCTCGACGACGACGGCGAGGCCGTTGTCGAGCGTTCGGTGGTGGATCGTGGGCTCGGCGGTGATCGTCATGCCCGGATGATACGGGCGGCCGATCACTCGCCGGGCAGGGCGTCGGGGACGAGCTCAGCGGGCGGCGGCGAGGCGCGCGTCACCTCGAGCTCCTCGGGCAGGACCATCGCCAGCGGCTTGCGGTCGGGATCGATCGCGAGGGGCAGCTCGGCGAGGTCGGCGGCGTTGGCGTCGCGGTACAGCGCCAGGGTCTCGGCGTCGGTCGCCTGCATCGGCACGCGGGCGCGGACCACGCCGGTCGTCGGGTTGAACCAGAAGCCGGCCTGGGCGTCGTGGATCAGCACCGGGTCGGGCGGGTGCTCGGCCGTGTCGCCGACCGGGGCGATGTCGACCCACGGCCGATCCGGCGCGTCGATCAATCGGTTGACGGGCTTGTTGTCGCCGAACCACGCGGGGTGGATGTGGCGCGGCATCTCGGGCAGGCGGTTGGGCTCGATCCCCTCGAGCGCGTCGGCGGCCTCACGCATGATCGCCTGGTACCGCGTGACGGCCTGCAGGCGGTCGACCGCCGCGGCCGTGTCTTCGACCTTGTCCACGTGCTCCGATCGCTGCGACCCGCTGGTCAGCACGATCGCCAGCACGCCGGTCAGCAGCAGGGCGGTCAGGGTGTCGATCCACAAGCGCATGCGTCGTCCTCGGCACGGCATCGGCCATAGACAACATCCGATCCCTCGGCCTCGTCGTGAAGCTCGCTGGCACCGATAACCCGCCACTCACCCCGCCCCGCCTTGCCCAGCTCGCGCAATCGGCACAACCGGCACAAACGGGCGCTTGCTGACTCAGACCAGCAGGCTGGCCGGGTTCTCGAGCGTCGACTTGAGGGTCGCGAGGTAGAGGGCGCCGCTGGCGCCGTCGATCACGCGGTGGTCGCCCGACAGATTGATCGACATCCGCTGGCCGACCGCCAGCTGGCCATCGACGACGACCGGCTGCTGGATGACCGAGCCGACGGCGAGGATCGCGGCGTTGGGCGGGTTGACGATCGCGGTGAACTGCGTGACCTCGCCGAACTGCGGGGCGCCGAGGTTGGAGACGGTGATCGTCGAGTCGGACATCTCGTCGGGCGACAGGCCCGAGTCCTTGGCCTTCTTGCCCAGCCGCTTGCTCTCGGCGGAGATGTGACGCAGGCCCATGCCCTCGACGCCCTTGAGGGTCGCGACGACCAGCCCGCCGCCACGCTCCTCGGGCAGGGCGATGGCGATGCCGACGTTGACCGTGCCGTGGTGGACGATGCGGTCGCCCATCCACGAGGCGTTGATGACGGGGTGCTGGGTGGCCGCGACGGCGGTCGCGCGGACGATGAAGTCGTTGACGGTGAGCTTGACGCCCTGCGGCTCGAGCTGGGCGTTGATCGTCTTGCGGAGCTCGAGCAGCGGGCCCATATCGACCGACGTGGCGACCTGGAAGTGGGGGACGGTGGTTTTGGACTCGACCAGCCGCTTGGCGATGGTCTTACGCATGCCCGAGACGGCGACCTCCTTGGCCTCCAGCGTCTCGGACGGGGTGAAGGCCGGCGCGGCGGCGGGGGCGATGGCGGAGATCGTGCGGGTCGGCGCGGCGGGGGCGGGGGTGACGGCCGGGCCCGTTTGGCCGTTGCCGTCGGCGGCGGCGAGGACGTCGCGCTTGATCACGCGCCCGCCAGGGCCCGAGCCGACCAACGTGCCGATATCGACGCCCTTCTCGTCGGCGAGCTTGCGGGCCAGGGGAGATGCCTTGACCGATCCGCCGCCCGAAGGGGCGGGCGCGGCGGTGACGGGCTCGGCGACGGCGGTCGCGGACGCGTCGCCGTTGGCCTCGGCTGTCTTTTCAGCGGGTTTCGCGGCCGAACTCGACCCGGCCGCCTTGGCCGCAGCGTCCAGGTCCTCGCCGTCCTCGGCCACCACGGCGATCACGTCGCCCACGGCCACGGTCGTGCCCTCCTCGACCGGCAACGCCGCGATCGTCCCGTCGTCGAAGGCCTGGACCTCCATCGTCGCCTTGTCGGTCTCGACGTCGGCGATGTGATCGCCCGAGGCGACGGCGTCGCCCTTGGCCACGTGCCACTTCAGCAGCGTGCCCTCCTCCATGGTGTCGGACAGACGGGGCATCTCGATGGTGATGGCCATGGCGTATTCCTGCGTGGTGCGAGCGATTTCCCTGAGCCGGGATCGTAGCAGCCCGCTCGCCCGTAGGATGCCCCGCATGTCCGACACCCGCGACACTGCGTCGGGATTGACCGCTCACCCCGTGATCATCGCCGGCGTCGCCGTGATCGCCTTCGTGGCCCTGACCCAGTTGCTCATGCAACTGCAGGTGATCCTCGTCCCGTTCGTGCTGGCCGGCTTCTTCTACTTCAGCATCAGCCCGCTGCTGGACTACCTCGTCCAGCGGATGAAGTGGCCAGGGTTCGTCGCCATCCCCGCCACTTTCCTGATCGCACTGGCCGTGCTCGGTGTCGCGGGCACCGTGATCTACGGTTCGGCGAGCCAGATGGCCCGAGATGGCGACGACTACACCCGCCGCCTCAACACCCTCATCGATCGGGCCGAGCGATGGGTGCCGATGGAGATGCTCGGCTTGGTGCCCGACGACCTGGATACGTCGCAGTCCGCCGCCTCGGAAAGCACCGCGACGGCTCCCGCGACTTCGACCGCTCCGGCAGTCACATCGTCGTCCAGTGCTCAGCCCGCTGCGTTGACCACGCCAAGCCAAGGCGGTGTCGAGACCAGGGTCGAGTCTCTCTTTGGCGACGGCACGTCCGCCTCTGCCCCCGATGACGTCGAGTCTGCCGCGGCGTCCGATGACACGGACAGCGACACGTTGCAGACCGGGCCCGGCCTGGCCGAGATGCTCGGCCGTGTGCTGCAAGACAACGTCGGCCCCATGCTCCAGGGCATCGCTCAGAGCGCCTTGAGCATTGTCTCCAATGGCATCCTCATCCTGATCCTGATGTTCTTCATGATGCTCGGCCGCGTCGTCAGCGTGCAACGCGCCGGTGGGCTCGTGGCCGACATCGAGGGTGGCGTCAAGGGCTACGTCATCCTCAAGACGATCATCTCCGCCTTCACCGGCCTCGCTCAGGGCGCCGCGCTCTACTTCTTCGGCGTCGAGCTGGCGATCGTCTTCGGCCTGCTGGGTTTCCTGTTCAACTTCATCCCGAACATCGGCCCGTTCCTCGCCACCCTCGCCCCGGTCCCCATGGTCCTGCTGGACCTGCCTGACCCGCTGACCGCCGCGTCGATCTGGTGGGCCATCCTCGCGATCGGGATCCCCGGCGCGATCCACTTCACGTCCGGCCTGCTCGAGACGCGTTTCATGGGCGAGCGGTTCGACGTCCACCCCGTCGTCGTCATGCTCGGGCTGATGTACTTCGGCCTGGTCTGGGGCATCGTCGGCGCGTTCCTGTCGACCCCGATCCTGGCCGTCATCCGCATCCTCTGCTCGAAGTCCGAGACCTTTAAGCCCGTCGCGCTGGCGCTGGCCGGCAAGCTCGATGAGGTCTACGACGGCTCGGCAGACGAGGCCAAATAACCGCCGTCGGCCTAAGCCGCGAGCGTGTCGCCCGCCCCTTGCTCGGAGAACGGCGCCGCGCCGGTCCGCAGCCAATCGGCGAATTGACGGGCGCGGACCACGGTCGTGCCGACCTCGAGAAAGCGGGCGTGGCAGCGGTCGACGTGGTCCTGGTACCGCTCGGGGTGTTCGACCACCTCGCGGACGAGATCGCCGACCGTGCCGGGCGTGGCTTCGATAACCGGGTCGAAGCCGAAGAGATCGACCATCTCTTGCGTCGTGGCCCCCATGAGCACGGTGCGCGAGGCCACCGCTTCGAGATACCGCAGGGTCATGGTCTCCGACCCGCCCGAGAAGTCGGTGTGGGTCAGCGACCGAGGGTAGGCGAGGGTCGTCCGTGCACGGCCGATCGCCGCGCGCAGCGAATCGAGGTCGGCGAAGCGGTGGCGGCAGGTCGCGGCGTCGAGCACGCCCGAGGATTCGTCGCCCAGGGCCGCCAACGCCTCGTTCATGCCGTCGAGTTGTCGGCCGTAGCTGATGATCCGCGTCGGGCGGTCGGCCAGCGGCAAGGACGCGTCGTAGATCTCGGGCGGGGTGCTCTCGGGCATCCAGCTGGCGGCGATCTCGGGCATGGCCGCCCGGCAGCGCTCGACGGCGGCCCGCTGCGTGAAGCAGGCCCGGCGCACGCCAAACTTCTCGAAGAAACCGTGAAGCCCGGCGTCGAACTTTGGCCAGCTGTCCATGCACCACGGCACGAGCTCTCGACGAAGCCCCAGCGGCGGGAAGAACCCCAGCTGGTCCTCGGGCACAAACACCACGTCGTATCGACCTCGCCGCCAGGCCGAACGCATCGGCCCGAGGCGCTGCAGCATGCCCAATCGTTTGATGGCCTTGGACAACACGTGGATCGGCAAGCGGTCCAACGCCAGTGTGCCCGAGCCCGTGGCCTTCATCAGCTCAACAAAGAACTGGCGCGCCGTGAGATAGGCCCGCGTCGTGTGTTTCGACGGGACGACCACGCGATAGTCGGTGTCGGCCATCGAGCTAGGCGTTGTACGTCGTCTGCCGCACCGCCTCGGCGATCTTGCGGGCGTTGGGGAGCATGTCCTGCTCGCGGCTGCGGTTGTACGGCGGGGGGATGTCGTCGTTGTTGATCCGCTTGACCGAGTTATCCAGATCGTCGAAGCACCGCTCGTGCACCTGGGCGGCGATCTCCGCGGCGACCGAGGCGAACGGCCAGGACTGGTCGACCACGACGCAGTAGTTCGTCTTGCGGACCGAGTTGGCGATCGTCTCGATGTCCAGCGGGCGGTAGGTGCGGACGTCGATGACCTCGATGTCGATGCCTTCCTTCTCCAGCTCGCCGGCGGCTTCGAGGGCGAAGTGCACCGGGCGGCCGGCGGAGACGACGGTGCAGTCGGTGCCGGGCTTGAGGATGTTGGCCTGGCCGAAGGGGATGGTGAAGTCGTCGTCTTGCTCGACGGTGGGCGGGGCCCATCGGCCGTGGTCGAGGTAGTGCGAGAAGTCCTTGTCGCCGCGGGCGCCCATGCCGAGCATGCGCTCGGACTCGAGGAAGAAGACGGGGTCGTCGTCGCGGATGGCGGTCTTGAGCAGGCCCTTGGCGTCGCGGGGGGTCGAGGGCACGGCCAGCTTGAGGCCGGGGACGGAGGAAAACATCGACTCGACGGACCAGGAGTGGGTCGAGCCGAGCTGGCCGCCGGCGCCGTTGTTGCCACGGAAGACGCAGGGCACGCCGAACTGCCCGCCGGACATGTAGAGGATCTTCGGGGCGTTGTTGATGATCTGGTCGGCGGCGACGAGGCAGAAGGACCAGGACATGAACTCGATGATGGGTCGCAGGCCGTACATCGCGGCCCCGACGCCCAGGCCGGCGAACCCGGTCTCGGAGATCGGCGAGTCGACGATCCGGCGGGGGCCGAACTCGTCGATCATGTCGCCGGTGACCTTGTAGGCCCCGTGGTACTCGGCGACCTCTTCGCCCATGACGAAGACGCGATCGTCGAGGCGCATTTCTTCGGTCATGGCCTCGCGGAGGGCGTCGCGGTACTGGATCTTGCGGTCGGCGGTGCCGTTGCCGTTGTTGGAGGCCATGGGCTACTTCTCGGCGGGTGGGTCGATGTCGAGGTTCTTGCAGATGACCCGAACCAGTCTCGGGCCGATCTCGGTGTGTCTTGGCACCGCTTCGGTGTGCCGCGTGTCGGGGTTCATCCAGATCGAGTGGCGGCCGCCTTCTCGCAGGAACACCATGCCCTGCTGGCGGAGGTGGCGGAGCAGCTTGGCTCGCTTCACGTCAGGCTCACGACGGCCTGCTTGGCGTTCTCCTTGATGCCTTGCAGGCCTTGCTCGAGCCGTACTTCGAGGAGCAGCCGGATGGCTTCGCGGAGGCTGTCCAAGGCTTCTTGTTCGCTCTCTCCTTGGCCGTTAGCGCCGGGTAGCTCGGGGCATGTCGCGACCCAGAACGGGTCCTCGTCGTCGGGCGGCTCGATCACGGCGGTGAACTCGTGCGTCATGCGAGGCCTCTTATTCCGACGGCGTTGGCTTGACGGGCGGCGAAAGTTTCGACCACACCAGCACCGAGCCGAAGCACAGGGCCGAGGCGATGGCGTACAGGCCGGGGGCGGGGTTGGGGCCAACAGGCACAGGCTGCGTGGTAATCGCTTGCAGCACCTCTTTTTCTGGCTCGCTCAACGCATCCTCATTGACCTGCATGGCCCTGAGGGTGCTGGCATCTTTGTAATTCGATGTCACCACCGTCGACGAAAACATCGCGCCCAGCAGGAAGTACACGCCGAGCACGGCGACGATGACGGGGAACAATTCGCCCAGCGATCGGGCCATGACGGTCTCCTCTGCTGAGCGAGCGGGTCAGTCGCGGAAGCCCTCGGCCGGCTGGCCGACGGGGAAGGTGTCCTTGTCGGGGTGGTTGAGATAGATGTCGGTGAACATCTCCTCGACCGGCATCTCCGGCGACTCCTCGGCGAACTTGATCGCTTCCTTGCTGGCTTCCTTGGCCTGGTTGTCCAGCTCGGTGATCTGGTCCTGCGTCGCCAGGTCGTGGTCGATGAGGTGGCGGACCAGGCGGTTGATGCAGTCCTTGTCCTCGAACTCGCCGACCTCGTCCTTGCTGCGGTACTTCTGCGGGTCGGACATCGAGTGGCCCTGGTACCGGTAGGTGACGACGTTGATGAACGCCGGGCCGGGGTTGTTGCCGTCCTTGTGGTACTCGGGGATGTGGCCGCGTTCCCACTGGGGGTTCTTGGCGTTGCGGGTCATGGCGACCTGATCGCGGAAGGTGCGGTAGACCTCGAGGACGTCCTGGCCGTCGCACTCGGCGTAACGCATGCCGTAGGCCTCGGCTTTCTCGTGGAGCTGCTCGGCCATGGCGGTGCCGCGGGCGATGTGCGTGCCCATCGAGTACATGTTGTTCTCGAGCACGAAGATCACGGGCAGGTTGTAGATGGCCGCGAGGTTCATCGACTCGTGGAACGCGCCCTGGTTGAGGGCCCCGTCGCCGAGGTAGCAGAGGGCGACGTTGTCTTTCTCTTCGTATTGGATGGCGAAGCCCAGGCCGGCGCCGAGCGGGCACTGGCCGCCGACGATGGCGTGGCCGCCGTACATGTGGTTGGGCTTGTCGAAGAGGTGCATCGAGCCGCCCTTGCCCTTGGAGCAGCCGGTG
>JBCCZA010000109.1:0-11377 GCA_039188455.1 Planctomycetota bacterium | reverse complement strand
TCGTCGCGTTCGGCCAGCTCGTAGCCCTGGGTGACGATCTGCTGGAACCGGTCGACGGGCTCGATGAGGTGGTCGGCGGTGAAGACGGCGATGACGGCGTCCGGGTCGCGCTTGGCGATGACGCCCGAGGCCAGCGCGACGGCGTTGAGCGTGTCGCGGCCGGTGGGCTCGGCGATGAAGCACTCGGGGTGCAGCTTGGGCAGCTTGTCGAGCATGACGTCGCGGGTCGACTCGCCGGCGCAGACGAAGATGCGCTCGTCGGGGACCAGGCCGTCGAGCCGATCCATGGCGATCTGCAGCAGCGATCGGCCGTCGATGAAGGGGATGAGCTGCTTGGGCAGGGCCTGGGTGGACATCGGCCACAGGCGTGTGCCCGAGCCGCCGGCGATGATGAGGGCGTGGCGCATGGGAGTGTGATCTGGCGATTTCGCGATTGGGTGATTTGGCGATCGTGTGGCGGAGCGGTTTAGCCCGAGGCCCGAAGGGCCGGGCTGGCGTGACGACCCTTCCATCGGCGAGCAAGCTCGCCGGCTAAACGGGTTACTGCGTGCGGAAGTAGGTGTTGTGGAGCGTCATGACGGCGGCGGCGCGGACGGTCTGGGCGATGTGGTCGTCGGTAGCGCCGTGCTTGGCGGCGGCCTGGCGGTGGTACTTGGTGCACTGCGGACAGGCGAGGATCGAGGAGACGGCCATGCAGACGAGCTCGACGAGCATGGGGTCGAGCCGGTCGGGCTGGAGGATCGCCGCGTGGGGCAGGCCGGACTCGGCGGGCAGGCCGTCGATCACGCGCGCGTCGTCGTTGAGGCCGGCGAGGTCGCGGAAGCGGTGGTAGGCGTTGAGCATGGAGCAGACGGCGGCGAGGCCGAGGATGTCGGAGACCTCGGCGTCGGACCAGCCGAGCTTGGCGGCCTTCTTGCTGTGGGCGCGGACGCAGTGGTGGCAGTTGTTGGCCGAGCTGACGGCCAGGCGGATGGCCTCGACCTGCTTGCCGTCGAGCGGGCCGTCCTCGGCCTCGGCGGCGACGGCGGTGGAGGCGTCGAAGGCGTCGCGCATCACGGCCGGCGACCGGGCCATCATCTTCAGCTCGACCCACGGGTCGCGGCCGTCGTTGCGGGCCTTGATCTCGTCCCACGCGGCCCGGCCGGCGTCGTCCAGCTGGTCGTACTCGATGGGCGGGGTCACAGGCATGGCGGACAGCGTAGCGGGCGGCCCTGCGAGGCTGGCGCGGTGCTCGCCGTATACTTCATCTAGGGCGTGCAATTCGGCGCGGCCCCCGGGAGCAACACCATGCGTATGCGTTCGAGCAACCCCGTCCTGTCGGAAGGCCACTTCAGCCACCTCGCGCAGGACCTGTCGACGACGGGCGGCGGGGCCGTCGCCCAGCCGGAGACGATGACGATCGCCGGGACCGTCAATAAGACGGCGATGGCTTTGGTCTTGTGCGTGATCTCGGCGGTGTGGGTGTGGTTTCAGTTTTTCTCGGCGGGTCCGGGCGCGGCGATGCCGTGGATGTGGGGCGGGCTGATCGTGGGCCTGATCCTGGGCCTGGCGACAGTGTTCATCCCAAGGATCTCGCCGTTTACGACCCTGCCTTACGCGGTGGCCGAGGGCTTCTTCCTGGGTGGGATCTCGGCGGTGGTCGAGCAGCAGCTCATCGACCGCGGCCTGCCGGGCGGGATCGCGGTCCAGGCCATGGCGTGCACGCTGGGTGTGTTCGCGGTAATGCTCACGCTGTACATGACGCGCATCATCCGCGTCGGGCAGAAGCTGCGAGCCGGGATCACGGCGGCCGTCGGCGGGATCATGGTCTTCTACCTCATCGCGATCGTGGGCTCGCTGTTCGGCTGGACCGGTGCGTCGCAGTTCCTGTCCTTCAACAACGGCGGGTTGCTGTCGATCGGCATCTCGGTCGTGATCGTCGGCATCGCGGCGTTCAGCCTGCTGCTGGACTTCGACTCGATCGAGCGCGGGGCGGCGATGGGGGCGCCGAAGGTCATGGAGTGGTACGGCGCGTTCGGGCTGATGGTCACGCTGGTGTGGCTGTACCTGGAGATCCTGCGGCTGCTGAGCAAGCTGAAGTCGCGGTGAGCAGACGGCAGGGGCCGTCTTTCAGTTGATCCACCAAGCGCCGCCGCTGGGCGGCGTTTTTCTTTGACACCCGTGCCGAAGGGTCGAGGAGCGCTTGTGAGATCGATGTGTGAACCGCGGCAAGCCGCGGCGCTATTTGCGTGACATGGGTGGGCGGTGGCGTAGGTTGGCTACTCTGGCTGGCTCAACCTCCTTGCGCCTCTCGCCCCGCCCTGCCCATGCGTCCGTTGTCGTTTCAGTTTTTCGTCTACTTCGCGGTGCTGGGTTGCATCGTGCCTTACTTCACGGTGTATCTCGTGGAGTGGCGCGGGCTGACGGAGGCGCAGACGGGGCTGCTGTATGGGTTTCACGGGCTGGCGGTGCTGGTGTCGCCGGTGGTGCTGACGCTGTTCGCGGACACGAAGCTGGCGAACCGGATGTTGATCGGTGGGTGTTTCGGGGTGTCGGCGGTGGGGATGGCGGCGTTGCTGTTTGGGCAGGGGGTGGTGTGGGTGGTGGTGGGTTACGCGGTGTTCCGGATGGCGTACTCGCCGATCATGAGCCTGGAGGACGGGCTGGCGTTCGCGGATCAGCACGACCGGGCGGAACGCGGCGTGGCGGTGACGCCCTATCACGCGACGCGGGTGTGGGGGACGTACGGGTTCCTGGCGGGGAGCCTGTCGATCTACGTGGCGCTGGCGTGGGGTGTGTCGCTGGCGGTGGTCACGGCGGCGGCGGCGGCGTGGTGCGGGCTGGGCCTGATCCACGCGTGGCGGCTGCCCGCGGTCGCCGAGGTGCGGGACGAGGCGAATGAAGCGGTGCCGACGTTGGACGCGGCGCGTCGGCTGATGACGCCTCGCCTGCTCGGGTTCTGCGTGGCGATGCTGCTGCTGATGCTCGCGGCGGGGGGTTACTACGCGTTCTATCCGTTGTGGCTGGTGCGGGACGCGGGGGTCTCGGAGAAGTGGATCGGCCTGATTGTTGCGACGGGCGTGGCGTTGGAGATCGTGCCGATCCTCGCGCTGCGCTGGCTGGTGCGGCGGCTCGGCGTCCGGCTGCTGCTGCTGGGGACGACGGCGATCATGGCGCTGCGTCTGGCGTGGCTGGCCTCCGACGCCTCGGTGTTCACGGCCGTTGCCAGCCAGTTGCTGCACGGGCCGATGGTGCTCGCGGTGCACGTGGTCGCGCCGGTGTACCTGAACCACCACGCCGAGCCGAGCTACCGCAGCTCCATGCAGGGGGTGTACAGCATGGCGGTGCTGGGGGTGGGCGCGTTGATCGGGCCGGCGATCGCGGGGTGGATCGCGGAAGGGTGGGGGTTGCCGGCGGTGTTTGCGTACGCGACGGCGTTGACGGTGGTCGCGGCGGTGCTGATGGGCGTGTCGGTCGATCGTCAAGGCGACCGCGAGATCGGCGAGTAGCGCAGCGCGAGCGGGTGGTCGGTCAGGCCGCGGCGGAGGGCGAGCTGGCCAGGTCGCGGGCGAGCTCGGCGACGGTGCCGTCGATCTCGGGCATCGGGTAGCAGCGCTTGAGTAAGCCGCGCAGGTCGTCGGCGTCGGCGACACGGAAGTAGGCGACGCGGTCGAGGTGCTGCGTGGCGAAGGTCACGGCCCGCGCGAGCCGGCGGCGCGACGCCGCGATCAGCACGTCGCCCGCCTCGTCGACCTCGACGGGCACCATCTCGAACTGCCAGGCCTGCCGGCGGTTCACCAGCGCCAGCGCTTCGTCGGTCGGCTGCACGTCGGCGAGGCTGAGCTGGCCGGTGAGCTGCTCGTACTGCTCGACCCAGGCGTCCTCGATCGACGCGATGGTCACGTCGAACATCTTCTCGGCGAGCACGCCGAACGGCAGGCGGCGGGCCTTTTGCGCCTGGACGACCTCGAACACTTGCTGGTCGGTCAGCACGCCGCGAGCGACGAGGATTTCACCGATGCGTAGAGCGTTGTGCGACACGGGACAACTCCTTGGAGCGGGGCTGAACATCCGCCCCGGCTACCCGTGGATCGTCCCGTGAGGGGGTTGGCATGAGCGCGATGAAGCCGGCGCGGCGGACTCGTCGCGGGCGTGTCGTGCCCACGACGCAGCGTTTGCCCAGCCGGCGTCAGCGGCGAGTTGTCGGTGAATTTCCCCGGCCGGCGCTCAAGTCGCGTGGCCATCGCGGGCGGGAGCGCCGCGGAGGTCTTGGCGCGTCAGTCGGTCGGGTTGAGCGCGTCGATTTCCTCGACGGCCACGACGTTGAGCTTGAGCACCGGGTCGTAAGACATCGGGCCGAGGATGCCGACGACGCGGCCAAGCAGGGCGCGCGTGTCGCCCACGGCGTCGGGCTGCACGTAGGCGACGGTGCGGCCGGTCGAGGGCTCGACGAGGCGGAACATGAGCGGCAGGTTGTTGCCGTTGTAGACGGCTGAGGCGAGCAGCCGGCCGACGGCGTCGTAATCGGCGGGGCTGAGCACATCGTCGGCGGCGACCACGGTGGTGGTCTGCGTGCCGCGGCGGGCGGCGATCACGCCGGTGAGCACCTCGGCGATCTGGCGGTTCTGCTCGAGCACGGCCAGGCGGAAGGCGAGCAGCTCGCGGTCGGCCGGGGTGATCTCGCTGACGTCCACCGCCTGATAGGCCGCGACCATCTCGCCGATCGGCTGCTGCTCGACGGGCAGGTCCAGCAGCGGCAGCTGGGCGAGCTCGACGACACGCAGGGCGTCGGACTCGGCGGGGGTCTGCACGGCCGGGGCGGCGAGCTCGGCGGCCGGCTCGGCTGGGGTTTCGGCGGAGGTCGTATCGACAGCAACGGCGGCGTCGGCGGGCTCCGTCGCGGGGTCCACGCGTGTCACCTCGACCACGATCGTCTCGGTGCTGGTGGTCTCGACCGCGGTGGCGGCCGGCTGCGGATCGGGCTCGGGTTGCGGCTCGGGCTCGGGCGTCACCACGGTGATGGGTTCGGGCTGCGGTTCGGGCGTGGGCTCGGGGGTGGCCTCGGCGGTGGCGGCGTCGCCGGCGGGGACCATGTCCTCGGGGTTGATCGCGGTGAGGTCGACGTCGGCCGGCTCGACGCTCACCTCGCGAGCGATCTCGACCTCGCCGTCGTCTTCGGCCGTGACGGGCGTGTCGGTCGAGGCGGTGATCGTCGTGGTCGTGACGGTGGTCGTCGTCGTGGTGGTTGACTCGGCGGCGTCGGCGGCGACTGCCCGGGCGGCCTCGACCGCGGCGGCGGTATCGGCGGGTTGCGCGGTGGCCACTTCGGCCATGTCGGCTCGGCGGACGGTGCCCGGCGAGAGGTAGACCGACGCGCCGTCGGGCGGGGTGATCTTGTAGTAGCTGCCGTCCTCGCCGACGATCGTCACGGCGTCGCCGCGGTTCATCGTGAGCTGGTTGCGGTAGCTGGGCCCGGCGCCATCGACGGACGCGGCCTTGACCTTGGTGCCGTCCTGGTTGACGGTGCCCTGCGAGCCGTCGCCGTGGGCGTCGACCATGGCCTTGCTGATAAAGCTGAACACGCCCTCAGGCGCGTCGACACGGTTCCACCCGTAGTACACCTCGCGGACGGTCACGCGTGTCCCGGCGGGGAGCGTGCCGACGAGGTAGTACGCCGGCCCGGCGCCGGCACGGACCTGCGCCGGCCCGCCCACGACGACGCCGTCAAAGGGGAAGTCCTGCGCCGCCGCACGCGGGCTCGACACGCCCAGCACGACGGCCAGGCACACCGCACCCCACCATGCTTGCGGACACCACCGCCCCGCCGCCACGCTGCTGCATCGACCCATGTTGATCGTCTCCGTCGGCCCGGCCACTAAACGACCGCGCGACGGTATCGGTCCCCCCTCAGAGCGTCAAGCTAGGCAATGCCCAATCGGCCCTACGCACGCGGCGAGGCGTCGCTGAACGCCGTCCACCGCCGGGCCGTGTCCGCGACCTCGTCGGCCAGCTCGCCGAGCTCGGTCACCACACGGCGTAGCTGCGCCACCGATCCACCCGACCGATCCGACATCGCCTCGCGGGCGGACTCGGCCGCGGCGCACACCGATCGGCAGCCGTGCTGACGCGAGGTCTGGGCGACGTCCTGCAGGAGTCCGTCCACGGCCTGGGTGTCGTGGCGGTCGAGCGCGTCGCCCATCGCGACCAGGCGGTCGTGCAGGCGGTCGAGGTAGCGCTCGAGCACGCGGGCCGCGGGGGTGACGCCGATGGGGGTCGAGGTGTGACCGGCGACGCGCAGCGCCGGGGCGGCGGCACGCACGGGTTGGCCGGCCGTGGCCGCGCCGCGGATCACCGCCAGCACGCCGCGGGCGTCGAGGCGGCCGTCGCCGAGATGGCTGATGCGGGCGATCACGTTGGGGTCGGAGGCCTGGCGTTCGGGCGTCGCGAGCATCGGGGGTCTCCCGCTTTGCGACCGGCCTGCCTCGAGCCTCTGGCCCGATGACGGGCGGGACGGTCGTCACCCGCAGATATCGTCGCCGACCCCAGAAAGGTTCAGCCTTATCGGCCCGACGACTTATCGGAATCAACCGGTCGTGCGGGTTGTACGGGTTGTGACGCGGCCGCGTCCCCGCGCGAGTGCCATGTGGCTTGCACCGCCGGCTACTCACGCCCCGCCGGGCCGTCGGCCGGGTCCCAGCCCCCGATCCGCCACGCCAACGCGACGCCCCAAGCCTCAGTCTTGCCCACCCCTCGGCCCCCGCCCGGCGGGCGGATCACGTCCAGCCACACCGTCCTCGCCTCGCCAACATCTCCAGGCAACCGCGGCAGGAACACGTGCTCAACGTTGTCGATCCGGCTGCGGCTCAACCCAAGCAGCGCCCTGGCCGGCTCCTCGCCCCCCGCCCGGCCCTCGATGCTCGCGACCAGGTCGAAATCGGCGAGGCCCTCGGTCGCCTCCCACGACCCCCGTCGCTGCCCGCCCTCGGCCGTGATCACCGTCTCGCCGTCGACGCGACGGTGCCAGACCGCCACGACTGACAACGGCCCGTCGCCTGCCTCGGCCGCGATCGCGACCCGCGCCCGCCCGCCCGGCTCGAGCTCACCAAACCACCACCCGAACCGCCCCGCCGGCCGCGGCTCATCGGCATCGCCCACCGTCGCCAGGCTCGCCGGCCCGCCCGCCAGGACCTTCAGGCTGTTGTCCAGGTGGGCGATCCCCGCCCCGTACCGGTCGTGCAGCGGCCGACCCCCGGCCTGCCGCCAGCCCCACGGCTTGCTCGCGCCGGCCAGCAGCACGGCCTTGATCACCTCTGACTTGTCGGCGTGCTCGACGTAGAACGGCATCGCCCCGGCCGCCTCGACCAGCCGCGCGACCACGGCCGCGACCTGCGGCGTGGCGAAGCTCGTCAGCCCCTGGGCGCCGACGATGTCGGGCTTGCTGCGGCCCGGCCAGGCGTCGCGCGTGCCGCCGCCCGAGCTCGCGCCGTCGCCCGACGCCGTGCCGACGGCGATGGCGTTGTAAGACGAGGCGAGCAGCTGCGGGACGGGCGTGTCGCGACCGTTGTTGACGCCGACGACGACCAAGCGGTCGTGCGTGTCGACGAGGTGGTCGGTGCGGAGCAGGACCTCGCCGCCGAACTCGCGGTTCTCGCCGATCCACGAGTGGGTGTGCACGCGGGGGACAGCCTCGGCGGGGGGCAGGGCCGTGCCGAGCCGCAGCACGTCGCGCATCCAGCCGGCGGTGGTGTAGCCCGAGACGTCGGTGACGCCGGGCGCCAGGCCCTTGCCGCCGTAGAGCACGCGGGCGGTGCCCTGGGCGTGCTTGTTGGTCTTGGAGTCGCCGGACTTGCCGACGATGTCGACGCCGTTGAAGACTTTCGCCTGGGTGTCGGGCATGTAGTCGCCGGCGGCGCCCTCGACGTGGGCGAAGTCGACGCCGCGGCCGGTCGGCACGGCGTCGCCGAGACGCTGCTTGGCGTCGCGGATGCCCAGCAAGACGCTGCGCGACGGCTTGGCGGGCTGCGTGGCGGACGGACGCTGCGCCGCGCCGGGCGCCGGCTCGGCCGCGCGGGTGCTCGCCGGCCCGCCCGGCCAGGCGAGCATCACCAGCACGCCCACGGCGAGGATCGCCGCGCCGCAGCTGGGCCAGCGCCAGGCGTGAGGGTCGCGCGGCGGGCGGCCGCGGCGGGCGGCGGGGTCGGGCGGGGTCGGGGAGTCAGTCATGCGTGCCGGTCAGCCGTTAAGTCGCGTCGGTGGGCCGACGATACCGCCGGTGAGGGTTGCGACGATCATGACGATCCACATCCACCGCGAGTTCGACCCGTCGCTCAACAACGCCGTCCGGGCGTTCCTCGATCGCATCGCCACGCCCGATAACCCGCCAACCGCCACGCTCGAGCACGACCCGCGCTGGCTCCACGTCCTCAAGCTCGGCCTCGGCCACAAGCCCACGCTGCTCACATCGGCCGACGCCGCCGGCCGCATCACCGGCGTCCTGCCCCTGGCCCGCGTCCGCTCCCCGCTCTTCGGCTCGTTCCTCGTGAGCCTGCCCTACCTCAACCGCGCCGGCGTCCTCGCCCCCGACGCCAACGACCGCCACGACCTCATCGCCGCCGCCGACGACCTCGCCCTCGACCTCGGCGTCGACCACCTCGAACTCCGCCACGACGGCCACGCCCCCGAGCACGACGCCTTCACCGAGGTCCGCAACCAGAAGGTCGTGATGCTCCTCGACCTGCCCCAAGCCGACTGGGAGCGCAGCGACCGGTCGGGTGAAGACCTCAGCCAGCTCGTCATGCAGGCCATCCCCAGCAAGGTCCGCAACCTCGTCCGCAAGGGCGACAAGGCCAACCTGTCGATCGCGTTCCACAAGGCCGGCGACGCCGCCCTGCCCCGCGCGCTCGCGGCGTTCTACGACGCCTTCGCCATCACGATGCGCGACGTCGGTACGCCGGTCTTCCCGCGCCGGCTGTTCGCCGCGATGCTCGACGCCTTCCCGCACGAGGCGGAGCTCGTCACCGTCACGCAAGGCGAGCAGACCATCGCCGGCGCGATCCTGCTGCACGACCCCTATCGCCAGGTCACCCAGGTCCCCTCGGCCTGCGCGTTGCGTGCGTTCAACCACACCTCGTGCAACATGTGGATGTACTTCCACCTGCTCCGCCGATCGGTGCGGCGTGGCAGCCGACGCTTCGACTTCGGCCGCACCACCCCCGGCTCGGGCCCGCACCGGTTCAAGAAACAGTGGGGCGCCGTGGAACGCCAGACGCCTTGGTGCATCGCCGCGATGAAACCCACGGCGAACGCCAGCGCCGCCCGCCCCGACAACCCGGCCTACCAACGCCGCATCGAGGCCTGGCAGAAGCTGCCCGTCTGGGTCACCAAGATCGTCGGCCCGCCGATCGTGCGCGGCATCCCTTGACGCCAACGCGTTCGATCAATCAGCGATGAGGCCTCGCTCGTGCCGCCAAGCCGCGGTGACCGCTTCGACCTCTTGCGCGTGTGACTGCAGCCGCGGCTGCGCCAGCCACGCCAGGGTCTGCGCGAAGCGCCTCGTGCCTTGCTGCGTCCAAGGAAAGATCAAGCCTTGCTGGTTGAAGTGCATCGAGAGCACGCGGCCGCGCCCGACCTCGCCGGCGATGATCGCGGGGGCGCGGAACGACTTCTCGAAGTGACCCCCGCCGCCGTGCGTATTGGGCTGCCGCGCCTCGTCGCGCATCGCGATCACGGTCGCGTGCGCCGCCGGCTTGAAGACCGCGCCGCACGACGTCACGGTCAACGCCTGACCGCGCCGAAGCCAGGGCATCGCGGGGTGCGCTTCCACCACCGTCGCGGGGCACCGGACCCCGTGCCCGTCATACGACCCCGGCCCGCCGCTGCAGTAACCCCAGATCGGAGACGACGACATCAACAATTCCCGCAGCGCCGGGTCTTTCTCACCCGGATCGTTGGTCCCGAAGTGTCCCTCCTGAAAAAGACCCGTCCCCGACCGCACCGCCCGAAGCAAAGCCCGGACCCCGGACCGGCTCAGCATGAAGTTGTTGCCCATGATGACGACGTCCAGCGTCTCGAGCGCCGGGCCGTCGTCGAGCTCGACCACGCCGTCGTGCAGTTCGAGTTCACGGATCACCGCCTCGACGGGCCCGAGACGGTGGCTGCCCGTGTCGATCAGAGCAACGAGGTCCACCGCCGGATCCACGATGAGCCCCGCGCTCGCCGCCTGGAATCTCATCTGCGAGATAAACCCCTGCCTATTGAAGACGAACTCGTTGCGGTAGCTCGCGAGCACGCCGACGCGCAGGCGCCGAGTCGGCTGACCGTTGCCACCGGCACGCGGCATCGTCGGGCTCAGCCGCAGCCCCTCGTCGCGCTCGTAGTCGCCCATCACCTCCGGCCCGAACTCCGCGAGGAACCTCGGCAGCGTCGCCTCGCCAAGACCCACACCCCCCATCTCCGACAGCACGCGCGTCAGACGATCCAGCGTCGACGCGACCCGCCGGCTCACCGTCGGCACGCTCACGCCCCGACGCGCCGCCAACACCCGCAGCGGCTCGCCCCGGCCATACCGCTCCCAGATCAGCTCGGCGTCGTCCGCGTCGAGCTTCGCGATCGCCTCGGGCAGCATCGCCCGCGCCACGTGCTCGCGCAACGCCGACTCGACCGTCCGCTTTCGCTCCGCCTCGTGGCCGCCATTCACCCGGCGAGCCACCCGGTCACGCTCGCGCGCCAGCTTGCGCACGCGGTCCACGCTCGTCGTCCGCGCCACCGCCACCAGCCACGCCCGCACGTCACCCGGCGGCTCGGCCCGCTGCAGCAGCTTGATGAACGTCTCCTGCGCCGCGTCCTCCGCCTCCTGCACGTCCCGCAGCTGCGCCCGGCACACCGACACCACCAGCGGCCAATACGCCTCGTACACACCCGCGTCGGACGACCCATTCATCACCATGATGTCCCGCCCGAACTCATCACAAAACGCACAAGAGCAAAAGAATCACGGCAGCAAGAGTTTAGGAATCCTTACCGCTAGCGCCTACGCGCAACGGGGGAGGAACCGACGGTTTTCGCGATCGCGTTGACGGATGCGCCACCTGCCCGCGAGCCAGAACCCGACCGACGAGCCGGCTGTCTCGGCCGGACGGACGGGCTATCGCTGCTCGACGAAGCGATCGAGCTGCGCCTCAACGCGCACGTCAGCGGCGCGCTGCGCCAGACCGTCGAGGAACGCCGCGACCTGCTCGGCGACGCCGTTCGCGTCCAAGCCGGCGTCACGCAGCTGGCCGCCGCGGGAGTCGTGGTACATCCAGCGCGGCGGGTGGCCGATGCGGCAGACCCGGTCGGTCGACAGGCCGAGGTCGTTGAGGGCCTCGAGCACGAGCGAGCCGAAGCCGCCGACGCGGCC
>JBCCZA010000108.1:0-11478 GCA_039188455.1 Planctomycetota bacterium | reverse complement strand
GGGGGTGGGCCCCGGGCACGGCGTTTTCTAACATGTGGGGGGGTCCCCCCCCCCAGGGGGGGGCCCCTGGGGCCCCCCCCCCCCCCCCCCCCCCGCCCCCCCCACCCGCCCCCCCCCCCCCCCCCCCACGACTCGGATCGGCAGGCGGTGCGTCAGCGACGCCCCGATCAGCCCGCCCGCGATCGCCGTGGGCGCCAGCACCGCGGCGATGAGCAGCGCCCGCCCCGCCGACAGCCCCTCGGGCAATGTGCTCATCTTGGCCGCCGCCCCGAGCCCGGCCGTCACGCACATGACCGCCGCCGAGTTCGCGATGCACACGCGCAGCGGCAGCCGCAGGAACGTGTGCATCATCGGCACCGCCAGCCCCCCGCCGCCCAGCCCGAGCAAGCCCGCCGTCGTGCCCATCACCCCGCCGATCCCCGCGGCCCGCCACCGATCCGCCCCCCTCAGCTCGCCCTTGAGGTCGACCCCGTCCGTCGCCGCGCCACGGCGAGCCAGCAGCTTGCCGACGTTCATCACGATCACGTAGACCAGGAACGCCGCGAGCAGCCGCCCCAGCCACACCGGATCGGTCACGAGATTGCTCAGCCCCACGCCGACGAAGATCATCACCAGCGCCGTCGGCAGCAGCCACTTGATCACGCCCCACCGCATCGCCCCCGCGCGGCGATGCCGCCACGCCGCCGGCACCGCGACCGCCACGTTCACCGCCATCGCCGCCGCCTGATACAGGTGTTGGTTCATCCCCGGCGTGCGATCCTGCCCGAACAAGATCACCAACGCCGGGATCATCACCACGCTCCCCCCGACACCCAGCAACCCACCGAGCACGCCGGCGACCAAGCCGACGCCCACCAGCCCGCACAGCGTCGCCAACCCCCAGTCCATCACGCCCGCCCCGTCGACTCAGATGGCGTTGGCTCGATCGGCACGGGGCACAGGCTAGCGGCAAGCCGGCCTCAGGAGGGCAGCTTGATCTCGATCTTCTTCGCCTCCTTCTTCTTCTCCGGCTGCTCTTCCTCCGTCGGCTTGCCGCGGTGATGGCCGAAATGACCGGTGTACCGCCAACGCTCGAGGTCCGGCCCTACCGTCAGCACCGGCAGCAGCGTGACCACCAACAGCCCGCTCACCGCCCACGGCAGCGGCGCGTCCACCGCCAGCAACGCCCAGCCCGCCGACCAGCCGATCAACACGCTCAGCAAGGGGCCGCGATACAGCACGTCCCACCCGGGCACCCACCACCAACCGGTCAACAGTCGAGACAGCAAGGGCATCGGCGGCGTGCGCCGACGGTGATAACGATTCACCGCGATCACACCCACGATCGTCGGGAACATGAACGCCACGGCGTGGCTCCACCCGCCGGCGTCGGATACGCGGACGCCGTGGCGATAAGCGAACGGCATGTCGAGCGCGACCAGCAGGCAGATCGTGCCGAACACCGCCAACAGGTACCACGCCAGCAACAGCAGCCAAGGCCAATGCCGGCACCACGGCGGCGCCCACGCCCACCACGACCAGCCGGCCCGGGGCTTCTCGTACACCGGCCCCACCCGATCCCAAGGCCAGCCGATCGACTCGCTCGCCGCCTGGCGCAACGCATCGATCGGCGGCCGACGCCACATCTCGTCCGCGAACGGGAACTTCGCCAGCTCCCGACGCGACCCCCAGACCATCACCGGCAGCGCAACCGCCAGCAAGGCCGTGCCCGCCGTCAGGCTCAGGTGCGGGTACAAGACGCACGGCAGCACCGCCACGACGCCCATCGCCAGCCACCGGCCGCAGACCATCAGCATCGGCAGCTCGAACGCGATCAGCGTCAGCACCACCGGGATCCGTGGGTCTACACCGTGGAAGTACCACAGCCACAGAACGACGGCGCCGATCGCGAGCACGTCCCACGCGGTCGGCCCGATCGGCCCCAGCGGCAGCGGCCGTCGCGTCGACCACGGCGTCTGCGCCAGCCACGCGCCGTACTCCTTGTGAAGCCGTGGGTCGAACGCCCCCACCCGCCACACCGCGTAGACCACCAACACCAGGCACACCAAGCCCGGCGCGAGCACGTCGAAAAACAGGCTCTCCTCCCCCGACGGCGGCATCCCCGACTGGCCGGCCAACCACCACATCAGCCAGTCCGCCGAGATCAGCGTGACATAAGCCAGCAGCGCCACCCAGCACCACTTGGCCGCCAGCACCCGCCGCGCGACCCTAATCACGCCGCCAGCCCGCCAGGAACTGCTTGACCTTCTCCTGGCCCCCCGGGTTGAGCAGCGCGTCGAGCACGTTCGCGAGCGACCCCTGGGTGCCCGCCCGCTTCCGCAGCCCGTCGATCGTGTCGTAAGCGATGATCTCGCCGCGATGGATCACCGCCACGCGGTGGGCCAGCCCTTCGATCAGCTCGGGCACGGGCGCCGCCATGAGGATCGTCATGTCTTCGCGCTCGGCCAGCGCCTTGAGCACGGTCATCAGCGCGTGCAGCGCCGCCGAATCGAGCCCGCCGGAGAACGGCTCGTCGAGGATCAGCACCCGCGCCTCGCTGGCCAGCGCGGCGCACAGACCGATCTTCTTCTTCTGCCCGGTCGAGTAGCCGCCGATCGCCTGATCGGCCTTCTCGTCCAGGTAGAACAGCTCGAGCAGCCGCTCGGCGTTGGCCATCAATCGAGCGTCGTCCACGCCGTAGACGCGGCCGACCCCCAGGACGTACTCCCGGCCGGTCATGGCCACCGGCAGCCAGGGGTCGTCGGGCAGGTAGAGCACTTTCTGACGGATCGCCTTCTCGTTGGCCACGCTGGACCGACGCTCGATGCCGTCGACCCGGACCTCGCCGTCGATCGGCGCGAGGACGCCGGCCGCGACCGCCAGCAACGTGCTCTTGCCCATCCCGTTGGGGCCCATGACGCAGACCAGCTCGCCCGACCTCACGTGCAGGCTGACGCCCTTGAGTGTCGGCCGCACGCCGTAGTGGTGGAAGACATCGACGAGGTCGATCAAGGCAGCAACTCCCCGGGGTCTGCGTCTGGGGACGCACAGCCTAAATCAGGCCGACGCATCGCCGCCGCGAACGCCAACTCGCCGACCCCGATCCCGCAATCACGCTTACGCGTCGCGGTCAGACCGTGCTCTGCAGGACCCGCAGCGAGCGCGGCAGGTTGAAGTGCATGTCCTCGTCGACCACGTGCGAGTCCTCGACCGACCCGCCGTGCTTGGCGACCAGCTCTTCGACGATCTCCTCGACGAGGTGCTCGGGCGCCGACGCGCCGGCCGTGAGCAGCACCTTGCCCACGCCCTCGAACCACTCGGCCCGCAGCTCGGACCGGTCGTCGACGAGATACGCCGGCGTGCCCGACGACGCGGAGATCTCCGTCAGCCGCACCGAGTTCGACGAGTTTTTCGATCCGACGACCAGCGTCAGGTCGGCCTCGGGCGCGAGGGCCCGCACGGCGTGCTGGCGGTTGGTCGTGGCGTAGCAGATGTCCTCGGACGGCGGGGCCTTGATGTTGGGGTACTTGGCCTTGAGCGCGTTGATGATGACGTTGGCGTCGTCCATCGAGAGCGTCGTCTGCGTGAGGTAGACGAGGTTCTCCGTGTCCTCGGGAAAGGGCAGGGCCGCGACGTCGTCGGGGCTCTCGACGATGGTGAACGCGTCGGGTGCCTCGCCGACGGTGCCGACGACCTCGTCGTGCCCGGCGTGGCCGACAAGGATCATCTTGTAGCCCTGCTTGGCGTAGCGGATCGCCTCCATGTGAACCTTGGTGACCAGCGGGCACGTGGCGTCGATCATGGTGCAGCCGCGGGCCTTGGCGGCGTTGCGCACGGCCGGGCTGACGCCGTGGGCCGAAAAGACGACGGTCGAGTTGGCGGGCACCTCGTCGATGTCCTCGACGAAGGTGACGCCGCGCTTCACGAAACCGTCGACGACGTGCTTGTTGTGCACGATCTCGTGGTAGACATAGAGCGGGGTGCCGACGATCTTGAGGGCCTCGTCGACGGTGTCGATGGCCATGTGCACGCCGGCGCAGAAGCCGCGGGGGTTGGCGAGGATGATGTCCATCGGGTCAGTGTAGTCGCGCGTCAGGCGATTGCCGCGAGGACGGCTCGTTCGACCGGGTCGACGTCGAGCCAGTCCATCTCGGCCGGTGTCTCGGGCGCGAGGACGGTGACGCGGGGGCCGAGGGGAGCCCAGACGCGGGGTCGGCTGGGGCCGAACAGGGCGACGGTGGGCAGGCCGGCCTGGGCGGCGACGTGGGTCGGGCCGGCGTCGTTGCCGAGATAGACGGCCGCGTCGCGCAGGGCGTCGAGCAGGGCCGAGACCGTGGGCGTGATCGTGAGGTGGTGCTTTTCGGCCCATTGGGCCATCAGGTCCTCGGGCCAGCGGTCGGCCTCGGCCTCGCCGGCGATGACGCGGATCGGGCGGTCGGGCATGGCGTCGTGCAGGCGGTCGATCAGGGCGTCGAACCGCTCGGCGGGCCACTGCTTGCTCAGCCCGCCCGAGCCGGGGTGGACGACAATGGGCCCGTCGGGCCGGTGCAGGTCGACCCGGGGGGTCGGGTCGCTGAGGTCGGCGACGCCCGCTCGGTCGAGGATTGCGGCGTGATAGGCCGACGCGTGCTCGGCCCAGTCCTCCGGCGGCTTGGGGGGCACGCAGACGAGCTCGGCGCTCGGGGCGAGCCGGCGGACGTTGTCGGCCCAGTCGCCGTCGGCGGCGGCGATGAAGCTGACGATCAGCTCGGCCCGGGCGAACGCCTGGGCGATCAGCGGGCTCAGGTGGCTGGGCCCGCCGGGCACGTGCAGCCTGCTGAACTCGAACATCTCGATGTCCATCCCCCTCACGCCCGGCACCAGTGCGGCCGCGAGCTCGATCCGCGACCACGCCCCCACCACGGCCGCCTCGCCCCGCCCGGCCATCGCCCGCAACACCGGCAACGCCACGGCGAAATCCCCCAGCGCCGTCTGGTGGAAGAGCAGGTGCACCACGAGAGAATAGTGAGTAGTGATGAGTGAGTAGTGATGAGCGATGCATTCAGGAATACACAACCCTTCTCCGCACTACTCACTACTCACTACTCACTACTCACTACTCACTAAATCTGATACGCCCACCGACCGTCGTCCTGACGTCGGTCGGCGTCCCGCACGGCCTTGGGCTCGTCTTCGTCGAGCAGGCCGTCGAGGTCGACGGTCGCGCCGAGCAGCTCGCGGGCGCGTTCGAGGGCGCGTCGGGCGGACTCGAACACGCCATAGGTCGTGGGGAACACGTTGGCCTTGCCGATGAGCGCCAGCAGGCCGTAGGCCTCGAGCCGCTTGAGCGTGACTTCTTTGAGGCCGCAGAGCACGACGTGGCCGCCGCGGGCCTGCATCGCCTCAACGAACCGCTCGAGCACGGCCATGACCGTGGCGTCCACCGAATGGGTCCGCTTCATCCGCAGGATCACGACCCGCACGCCCTGCCGCTCGATGTCGCTCAGCCGGTCCTGCAGCTCGTCGGCGACGGCGAAGAACAGGCTGCCCTCGAGCTGGACCATCATCACTTCCTTGGCGGCCGCGCCGTCGCTCACCCGCAACGGCCGCTCGACGAACGGCCCGCCGCGCGGCTTGACCATCTCGCTGACCTGCAGCTGAGACGCCCGACGAAGGTACAGCGCGAGATTGAGCGCAATGCCCAGGAAGACGGCGTACTGCAGGGGGGCAAAGAGCGTGGCGACGAACGTCGCGAGGCACACCGCCCCGTCGGCCGGGTTGGCCTTGACCAACCGCAGGAAGTGCTTCCAGTCGATCAGCCCGTAGGCGACAACGAACAGGATCGCCGCGATGCACGACATCGGGATGTACTTCGCCGCCGGCGCGAACAGCAGGAAGATGATCAGCACGAACCCGGCGTTAAGCAGGCCCGACACCGCGGTCTTGGCGCCGGCGTAGTGATTGAGGGCCGATCGCGAGAAGCTGCCCGAGCCCGGGATGCAGGAGAGGAAGCTCGTGAGGAAGTTGGTCAGGCCCTGGCTGAACATCTCCTGGTTGGCGGAGATGCGGGTGCCGGTCTTGCTGGCGATGTTCTTGCCGATGGAATAGGCCTCCATCAGCCCCAGCAGCGAGAGGGCCACGGCGCCGGCGAGCAAGGCGTCGAAGTGGACCACGATGGCGGTGAAGTCCGGCAGCGAGAGCACGCCCGCCAGCGACGTGGGGATCTCGCCGACAAGCGTCAGGTCTTGCTCGTTGAGCCCCGCGGCCCACACCGCCGCGGCGGCGACGGCGACGGCGATCAACGGCCCGGGCACGAACCGCGAGATCATCCGCGAGCCGACCACGATCGCCAGCGACAGAACCCCCAGCCCGACGGCCCAGCCGCTGGTCTCGTCGAGGTGGCCCCAGGCCCCGGCCGTCTCGCCGCCCCAGAGGTTCTGAACGATGCCGATCAGCCCCGGCCAGCTGTCGTCCAGGCGGGTGACGTCGAATCCCAGGAACCCCGAAACCTGCTTGGCCGCGATCAGCACGCCGGCCCCGGCCGTGAACCCGATGATCACCGACTGGCTGACGTACTGCACGAGGTTGCCCAGCCGCATCTCGGCCATGGCCATCTGCACCAGGCCCTTGAGGAACGTCAGCGTGATCGCGATCGCCACGTACTCCGGCCCCATCGCCCCGGCCAGCCGGCTCACGATCGAGGCGACCAGCAGCGACTGCGTGTTGATCGGGCCGACCGACAGCAGCGGCTGGCTGTTGAAGATCGAGCCGATCGCGCACTGGAAGATGAGCGTGTAAAGGCCGTATTCGGCCGGTACGCCGGCGATCAGCGCGTAGGCCATCGCCTGCGGCACGCCGATGACCGCCACGGTCAGCCCGGCCAGCGCGTCGCTGCGGGCATCGCCGAACGAGTAGCCCCGCATCGAAGCCCCGAACCGCCGCAGCGGCGACACCAGCGGCTCGGCCAGCGCAACCCCCAACGGCCGCAACGACACGGGCGAAGGCGTCGGACCCGGCGGCGAACTCGGCATACTCGCCAGACTAGCAGCCCGCCGCAACGGCGTGGCGCTTGCCCAACCCGCACAATCGACCCACTCCTTCGCACCGACTCACCCGCCCCCGGCGGTCCGGCTTGCCACCCGCCGCGCCACCTTCTCGACGCGGACGATCAATCGGTCCCGCTCGCTCGCCGATCTCTCCTCTGGGCATCCCCGCCCGGCAGAGGCAGCATGGCGACACCACGATCCACCCGTGTCAAATCCGACCTCGAGGTCTACCTCAAGGACATCGATGCCGTCGCGCTGCTCACCGCCGACGAGGAGAAGGCCCTCTGCCGACGGATCATCGGTGAGAACTGCATGGCCTCGCGCGAGCACATGGTGCGGGCCAACCTGCGCCTCGTTGTCTCGATCGCCAAGCGATACGTCAACCGAGGCCTCTCCCTGCCCGACCTCATCGAGGAGGGCAACATCGGCCTGATGAAGGCCGTCGAGAACTTCGACCCCGACATGGGCGCCCGCTTCTCCACCTACGGCACCTGGTGGATCAAGCAGGCCATCAAGCGGGCCCTGATCAACGCCGTCCAACCGGTGCACATCCCGGCCTACATGGTCGAACTCATCTCCCGCTGGAAGCGAGCCACCCGCGAGCTCGAGGACGAGCTCGGCCGCCAGCCCACGATGCGCGAGCTGGGCGACCGCCTCGAGCTGCCGCCCAAGAAGCTCAACATGATCAAGAAGGCCGTCCGCGCCACCCAGCGGCCCATCCAGGAGTCCGCCGGCCGCGAGGACGCTCCGACGCTCAACGAGTCGCTGCCCGACCACCGCACCACCGCCCCCGACGAGCAGGTCCACCTCGCCGACGACCTGAACGTCCTCGACGCCCTGCTCGACGCCATCGACGACCGCGAGGCCACCATCCTCCGCCTCCGCTATGGCCTCGATGGCGACGAGCCCATGACCCTCAAGGAGATCGGCAAGGTCATCGGCCTCACCCGCGAACGCGTGCGGCAGATCGAGATCGACGCCCTCCGCAAGCTCGAGCTGCGGTTCAACTCCAACAAGCCGCTCACCTCGGCTCGCCTGTTCAGCCAGACCCGCCGGTCCGCCTGAACCCCCACATCCTCCCAGGCCGACTCGGCCCCGCGTCCGCGCCCCTGCGCCGCGAGTGATGCGGTACACTTTCGGACCACCCCGATTCCTTCTCCCGAGGCCGGTCGCCCATGGCACAAGTCAGCATCGAGAACGTCCGCAAGGTCTATCCCGGCAACGTCGAGGCCGTCAAAGGCATCGACCTGATCATCGAGGACGGCGAGTTCCTCGTCCTCGTTGGCCCGTCGGGTTGCGGCAAGTCAACGACCCTGCGCATGGTCGCCGGCCTCGAAGAAATCACCTCGGGCGTCATGCGCATCGGCGAGCGGATCATCAACGACGTCGCCCCCAAGGACCGCGACATCGCCATGGTGTTCCAGAACTACGCCCTGTACCCGCACATGACGGTGTACAACAACATGTCGTTCGGGCTGCGGTTGCGGAAGTTCAAGAAGGCCGAGATCGACAAACGCGTCCGCAACGCCGCCGGCATCCTCGGCATCGACCAGCTGCTCGACCGCAAGCCCAAGGCCCTCTCGGGCGGCCAGCGGCAGCGCGTTGCGCTCGGCCGGGCGATCGTCCGCGACCCGTCCGTCTTTCTCTTCGACGAGCCCCTGTCCAACCTCGACGCCAAGCTCCGCGTGCAGACGCGGGCCGAGCTCAAGCAGCTCCACAAGCGACTGACCACCACCACGATCTACGTCACGCACGACCAGGAAGAAGCGATGACGCTGGGCGACCGCGTGGTGGTCATGTCCGAGGGCCTTATCCAGCAGGCCGACACGCCGCTGACCGTCTACGAGCGCCCGAACAACCGCTACGTCGCGGGCTTCCTGGGCACGCCGCCGATGAACTTCATCGACGGCAAGATCGAGGCTCGCGACGGCAAGGTGCGGTTCGTCGGGCACGGCGTCGACATCGCCCTGCCGGCCGAGTGGCGCGACCGCGTCGATGGGAAGATCGACTCGGACGTCGTGCTGGGCCTCCGCCCCGAGGGCCTGTTCCTGCGCGAGAACGAGAACGCCAACGACGCCGACTGCACCATCCCCGCCACCATCAACGTCGTCGAGCCGCTGGGCAACACGATGGACATCTTCGCCGACACCCTCGGCGACGCCTCGGCCCGCTTCGTCTCGCGCGCCAAGGCCGAGCCGCTCGCCGAGGACGCGAGCGTCACCTTCTGGGTCGACACCACGAAGGCCCACATCTTCGAGACCGGCGAGTATGGCGTGAACCTCACGCTGGCGCCGCTCGAGCAGCCCGCCACGGTGTAAACCAAGCCCCAGCGCGGCCGGGCAGCGAGCCCCCGCCGCGCCCTCAAGGCTCGTCAACGTCGATCACCCGCTCGGGCCGATGCGCCCGCATCAGGCGGTCGAGGTCGAACGCCGCGTCGCGGACCCGCCGCCCGTCGGTCTCGATCCCACGGACCCGCATCGACATCGTGGCCGAGCCGTCGCTGACCGCGATCTCGACCCCGGTCATGAACGTCGCCGCTTCCCCCGCCGACACCGCGACCCGTCGCGGATCGCTCAGCCGCGACGTGACGATCGACGCCCCGCCCTTGTCCAGCACGTCGACGCGCGTCGGCGGCACCGCGTCGGGCTCGAACACGTAGCGCCCCGTCGCCCGCCCCGCCTCGTCTCTCGGCTCGACCAGCACCCGACCGCCCAGCGAGATCAGCGACCCCCGCTCGACCGACGCCTCGTCCAGCGGCGCCCACCCCAGCAGCCGCGCCACGTCGGCCGGCTGCACCGGCAGCGGCAGCCCGCCGCGCCCCTCGGCCAACCCCGTCTCGCGGCCGACCCACGCCACGTCCTCCCGCAGGTCGAACATCCAGTACCGCTCCCCGTCCCCGCCGGCCCAAAGCCCTTCTTGGCCGAGCTTGCCGACCGTCAACGCCAGCTCCCCAGGCTTGCGGTAGACGAGCACCCCGTCGCCGGACTCGCGGCGACGCCTGCCGTCTTCTTGCCACGCCAGATCGATCGCCAGGCGGCACCACACCACCTCGATCTTCTCGGCGTTGGCGTTGTGGCGACGGACCAGCGCCAACGCCTCGTCGCGCGAGATCGACGGCGCAACCACGATCGCCGGACCGGTCGCCTTGGGCTCGCAGCCCAGGAGACCGCTCAGCCCGGTCAACAGCCCGAGCGCCGACACGATCGCCCACCGACCGCCGATCGTGTCGCCCAACCGCCGAACCGCCAAGCCGCCAAGCCTCACCCGATCGCCCCCTCGAGCACCTCGCCCAGCTGCTCGGTCACCGCCTCGATCGCGGCCTCGTCGAGCTGAGCGTCGCGCACCTCGATCACGCGCTTGTCCGACCACCGCCCGAGGATGCCCTTGCTCACGTCCGCCTTGGGCGTGAACACCCACCACGCTCCATCGTCTCGCCGGTCCGTGCGGTCGTGACGCAGCAGCTTCTTGCGCAGCAGGATCAACGCCAGCACGAACCGAAACGCCAACCGCTCCTCGCTCTCCGCGTCGGCCAGCCGCTCGAGCAGCACCATCAGCGCCGCGTCGTCGACGAGCAGCTTCCGCTTCGCCTCGCCGGCCTCGGGCACGCGCGTCTTCCACCAGCAGAACACGTCGTCGTGCGTCGCCTTGCCGTCCCATGCCTCGGTCGACACGTCCACGCGCTTGAGCCCCAGCGCGTGGTGCGCTCGCTCCTTTGGCGACATCGCCTCGAGCTCGGCCTCGCTCAGCTCGACAAGCGTCGCGACGTACGTCTCGCCGGGCGCCAGCTCACGACCGGTCCGTCCGCACACCAACGTAGGCTTGTCGATCTCGTAGTTCGTGGTCTGCGCCCGGCTCACAGCGCCACCCCCAGCTGCTCCGCCGCCGCCAGCGCCGTCTGCTCGATCAGCGTCGCGATCGTCATCGGTCCGACCCCCCCAGGCACCGGCGTGATCCAGCTCGCACGCTTGGCGCACGCCTCGTACTCGACATCCCCCACGTTCCTCTCGTTGTACCCCGCGTCCAGCACGATCGCCCCGTCCTTCACCCACGCGCCCTTCACGAACTCCGGCCTGCCCACCGCGGCAACGACCACGTCGGCCGTGCGCACGACGTCGGCGATGCCGCGCGTCTTGCTGTGGCAGACGGTCACCGTCGCGTTGCGCTCGAGCAGCAGCGCGGCCATCGGCTTGCCGAGGATCGCCGACCGCCCGACGACCACGGCGTGCATGCCCGCGACATCGCGGTCATACGCGTCGAGCAGGCGGACCATCCCGCCCGGCGTCGCCGAATGCCACCCCGGCAGGCCGAACGCCATCGCCGCGTAGCTCGACAGCGTCACGCCGTCGACGTCTTTGACCTTGGGGATCGCCTCGAACGCGGCCCGCTCGTCGATCTGCGGCGGGCTGGGGTGCTGCAGCAGGATGCCGTGAACGCCGGGGTCGTCGCCGAGGCGGGTGATGCAGTCGACGAGTTG
>JBCCZA010000107.1:0-11490 GCA_039188455.1 Planctomycetota bacterium | reverse complement strand
GGCCGACGCCGTCGGCATCTGCCCAGCGCCCGGCCCGGTCATGACGACCGACCCCACCGCGTCGCCGCGCACGGCCACCGCGTTGGTCACGCCGTGCACCTCGGCCAGCGACGACCCCATCTTCACGAAGCACGGCTGCACGGACGCCCCGATCCGCCCGTCGTCCCCGCGCTCGGCGATGCCCAGCAGCTTGACGTCGTAGCCCAGCTCGGCGCCGAAGCGCACGTCGTCGAGCGACAGCCCGTCGATGCCTCTGACGACCATGGGCCCGTCGGAGAGCTGCACGCCGAAGGCGAGGCTGCCGAGGACGGCGAGCTTCTGCGCGGCGTCGCGGCCGGAGACGTCGAGCGTCGGGTCGGCCTCGGCGTAACCGAGCCGCTGGGCGTCGGCGAGGACGTCGTCGTACGCCCGGCCGTGGTCGGTCATCTCGGAGAGGATGAAGTTGCAGGTGCCGTTGAGGATGCCGTAGAGCCCGACGAGGCGGTTGCTCATGAGGCCGAACATCAGGGCGGTGCCGCAGGGGATGCCGCCGGCGCAGGAGGCCTCGAAGGCGATGGCCGTGTTGTTCGATCGGGCGAGGGCGAAGAGCTCGGGGCCGTGGTCGGCGAGCATGGCCTTGTTAGCCGTGACGACGGGCAGACCGGCGGCGAGGGCCTGGCGGGTGGCCTCGAGCGCGACGCCCGTGCCCCCGGCGACCTCGATGAGCACGTCCACGTCCGTCAGCAGCGCGTCCAGCGACCCGACAAACCGCTCCCGCGGAAGACCCGACCGCTCCACCGCCGCGTCGACGTCGCGCACCATCACCCGCGTCAGCTCGATCGCCCGACCGGCCCGGCCGGCGTATATCGCCGCGTGCTCGGCCAGCAGCGAGGCCACGCCGCTGCCCACCGTCCCGCACCCCAGCATCGCCACTCGACACGCCGCCTGACTCACCTGACTCGCTCCCAAAGAGGTTGATCGACCGCGGCCGATCCGCGGGGTCGATGAGCATAGCGGCGGACGACGGCCCGACCGGCGGGACGGCTATGATGCACGTACATGGCCAAGATCGCCGAGCAACCGAGACCCACCACGCCGCAGGACGACCCGCTGGCGAACATGCCGCCGCCCCTGTGCGCGATTTTCCGGCGGTTCCTCCGCAAGCAGGGCCTGAAGTTCACCGTCGAGCGGGCCGTCATCCTCGACGCCGTGCTGTCGCAGGAAGGCGTCTTCGAGGCCGACGTCATCGCCGACAAGGTCGCCGCCGCCAAGACCCGCGTCTCCCGGGCCACTGTCTACCGCACCCTCAAGCACCTCACCGAGTCGGGCATCCTGGAGGAGGTCCTGCTCGACGCCCGCCAGACGCACTATCGCGTCGGCTATGGCGCCGACCCCACCGGCCAGATCGCCGTCGCCGAGACCGGCGAGATCATCGACTTCCCCATCGACGAGCTCGGGGCCATGGTCGAAAAAGCCTGCGCCGAGCACGGCGTCGACCCGATCAGCTACCGCTTCGTCATCCATGCCTCGCGGCCGTCGGCCGCCACCGATCCGGCCGAGACGGACTGACGTAACGCGGCGAGCACGCCATCACTCTCCCTCATCGAGGTCGGCCTCTTCGATCGGCCGGCTGATGACGTACTGCTCGGTCGCCCACTTTGCCAGGTCCGCCGTGCGGCAACGCGCTGAGCAAAACGGGAAGTGCTCGGCCTCCGGCGTGATCGCCGCGCCGCAATGTCGGCAGCGCTGCCCGGACGGTCGCACGACGGGTCGGTTACTCATCGCCGGATGCTAGCCGGATCGCATCGAGCCGCGACGCCTCCGCGTCGATCGTGACCCGCCGACGATCGGTGTCGGCGTGCTCGACCGCGATCGCGATCACCGCCGGGTCCGCCGCGTCGAACAGCCCGGCCACCCGGCTCGGCCACTCGACCGCCGTCACGCCCGCCGCCCGCAGCTCCGCATCAAAACCGGCCTCAACCAGCTCGTCCGCCGAACCCAGCCGATAGGCATCGACGTGCACCAGCAACGCCCCGCCGTCGCCCTCGTACTCGCGCATCAGCACGAACGTCGGGCTCGCCACGTGCGTCGCGTCCAGCCCCATCCCATCGGCCATCCCCCGCACCAGCTGCGTCTTCCCCGCCCCCAGCTCGCCCTCCAGCAACACCACGTCGCCGCGATGACACGCCCGCCCCACCGCCGCACCCAGCGCCCACGTCTGCTCGACCGACGCGGTCACTCGCTCGAGCGTCGCCCGACCGCTCATCGGCCGTGCTCCCAGCCGAGCTCGCCGACCGACTCGATATGACCGTCGGCGTGACGCACCACGACCCCACCCGACACCGTCACCTCGCCGATGCGCGTCACGGCCAGGCCGTCGATCGCTTCGGGCACCGCCACACCCGCGGGCACGGTGAACAGCAACTCGTAGTCCTCGCCGTCGCCCACCGCCGCCCGCCAATCGCAGCCGGCGCGACACGGCAGCGCCGCCGCATCGACCACCGCCCCCCCCGCCCCGTGCCCGTCGCTCGCCTCAACCAATCGCCCGAGATCCATCGCCAGGCCGTCGCTCAGGTCCATCATCGCCGTCGCGTGTTCGGCCAACGCCCGCCCCGCCGCGACGCGCGGCACAAACGACGCGTGCCCGCCCGACGCGTAAGACCCGCCCAGCACCCCCGTGACGTACACCCCGTCGCCCACCCGCGCCCCGCTCCGCAACACCGGCTGCATACCGCCCGTCTCGCCCACCACCGTCACGCTCAGCTGCAACGCCCCCTCCGCGATCGCGATGTCCCCGCCGACGACCGGGCAACCCAGCGCCAGCCCGTGCCGGTGCAGCGCCGCCGCCAGCTCATCGCCGTACGCCGCGTCCCTCGGCAACACCGCCGACACCACGGCACATGTCGGCAGCCCCGCCATCGCCGCCACGTCCGACACCGACCGCGCGATCGCCTTGTACGCCACGCGATCGATCGACAGATCGCCCAGCCGGAAATGCACCCCCTCGATCACCTGATCGACCCCGATCAGCACCCGCCGTCCCTCGACCTCGACCACCGCCATGTCATCGCCCGGCCCGACCACCACCCCCGCCGGCATGTCGCCCGCCGCCCGGCCGTATATCGCGGCCAGCAGCGCATTCTCCGACGCCGCCATCAGTAAACATCCTTGAACCGGTACGCATCGCCGAGCTGCAGCCGCGTCAGGTAGATCATCTCCTGCGCGTGCCCCTCGAGGTGCGCAACCGAATGCCAAATCGCGCCCAATCCGGTGACCGACCCGATCTGCACGTGCCGCGCCCGCAACAACTCCGCGGCGTCGACGTTCTCGATCACGTCGATCGCCTCGGCCACCGTCGCCCGCAGCTGCGTGCTGAGCTGCTCGACCGTGTGCCCGCCGCGCACGGCAAACTCGCCCGGCCGATCACGCTCGTCGCCGTCGCCACCCCGCCCCACGCCGACCACGACCCACTGCAGCAGGTTCCCGCAGACGTGCAGCACCACGTTGCCCGCCGCGTTCATCGATGCGTGCGGCCGCCACCACAGCTGCTCCTCGCTGAGCTGCCCCAACGCATGCAGCATCCGGTCGCGCGAATAGCCGAGCGTGAACCCCGCCTCGGCCTTCGTGCCGGTCAACAAGTCGGGGTGATCGCGGGTGATCCAGTCGTGCATCGCGCTCACTTCGCCAGCTTCGCCACCACCCGCCACAGGTCGTGGTGCGTCATCCCCAAACCCGTCGCCGCGTTGAACGACTCGACGACCGCGTCGAACTCGGGCTTGTGCACCAGCCGGTCGCGCAGGCTCAGCTTGCCGACCGCGCCCTCGACCAGTTCCACCAGCGTCGCTTCGTGCTCGGCGTCCAGCCGCGGCGCCGAACTCGCCGCCCGACCAAGACGCGGCAGCTTCCCGGCCTTTCGCAGGTTGTGCAGTCGGTGGAAGACCTCCGCCTGACCGCCCGGCACCGCGTCGCCCACCCCGCGCATCAGCTCGGCGAACTCCTCGGTGTAAGGCAGATCGTCGAGCGTCCGCCCCACCCGCTCGTACGCCTCGATCAGCGCCGCGTCGGCCGCCTGCGCCGTCGCCCCCTCGCCGAACAATCCCGCCTCGCTCATGGCCGACTCACTTCTTCGCCACCGCCGCCGGCTTGGCCGCCGCCTCACGCGGCGCCGCGTTGGGCTCCCAGTAGATCAGCCCCGGCTCGGGGTGGCCCAGCATCATCGGCTCGCCGGGCAGCAGCCGCACCGCGAACCCGTGCCGACCGCTGTTCGACGCCCGCACCTCGGCCGTGAACCTGGCCTTGCCGTCGGCGGTCGACCCGTTCACCGGCGTCATGTCGATCGCCCGGCCGTCGGTCAGCTCGCCGTCGTTGCCGACCCGCCCGGCGTACAGCTGCACCCTCACCTGATCGGCCGACAGGTCGCCCAGCTGCACGGTCGCCTCCACGCGCAACGACTCCCGCACGCCGACCGGCCCGTCGCGATCGACCTTCACGTCCGCCACGCCCAGCGACCCCCACCCGCGCCGAAGCACCGTCTTCTCCGCCGCCAGCGCCTTCGCGGGCGCGACGTCGTCCGCGTTGATCGCCCGCGCCCGATCCAGCGCCGGCAGGTAGAGCTGCTCGGTGTACTCCTGCAGCATGCGGTTGGTGTTGTAGACCGGCGCGAGCTTGCCGATGCACTGCTTCATCGACTTGACCCAGCGCTCGGGCACGCCACGCTCGTTGCGCTCGTAGAACATCGGGATCACCTCGCGCTCGAGCAGCTCGTACAACGCGCGGGACTCGACCTCGTCGGCGTAATTGGGGTCGTCGTAGTTCTCGCGCCGGCCGATCGCCCAGCCGACCCCCGCCTCGTACGCCTCGTCCCACCAGCCGTCGAGGATCGAGACGTTGAGCACGCCGTTGAGCGAGCCCTTCATGCCGCTCGTGCCCGACGCCTCCATGCCCCGCCGCGGCGTGTTCAGCCAGACGTCGCAGCCCTGCACGAGGTAGCGGGCGACGTTCATGTCGTAGTTCTCGAGGAACACGATCTTGTGGTTGCCGCGCTCGCGGGCGAAGTGGACGATCTGGCGGATCAGGTCCTTGCCCCCGCCATCGGCCGGGTGGCTCTTGCCGGCGATAAGCACCTGCACCGGGTGCTCGACGTTCTGCAACAGGCCGAGCAGGCGATCGGCGTCGCGCATCAGCAACGTAGCTCGCTTGTACGTCGCGAAACGGCGGGCAAAGCCGATGGTGAACGCCGCGGGATCGAGCTGGTCGCAGGCGTGCTTGGTGTGCTCGACCGACGTGCCGCGCGCCTCGAGCTGGGCCTTGAGCTTGCGACGGGCCCAGACGATCAGGTGCTGGCGCTGTCGCTCGTGCGTCCGCCACAGCTCCTCGTCGGGGACCTCGTCGATCTGGGCCCAGGCGGCGTGGTCGGTCGGGTCGGCCCGCCAGCCGACGCCGAGGTAGCGGTCGAGCAGCTCGCCCAGATCCCGGCTAAGCCAGGTCCGAGCGTGCACGCCGTTGGTGACGTGGCCGATCGGCACCTCGGACTCGGGCAGGCTCGGCCAGATGTTGGTCCACATATCCCGGCTGACCACGCCGTGCAGCTTGCTCACGCCGTTGCACCAGTTGCTCAGCCGAAGCGCCATCACCGCCATGCTGAACTCTTCGTCCTTGTTCCCAACGTCCTCGCGCCCCAGCGCCAGCATGCCCTCCATGTCGAGCTTGTACGCCCCGACCTCGTCGCGGAAGTACTTGCTGACCAGCGACGGCGGGAAGCGGTCGATGCCCGCCGGAACCGGCGTGTGCGTCGTGAAGACCGTGCCGGCCGCCGCCGCCTCGCGCGCCTCGTCGAAGCTCACGCCGTGCGTGTCGATCAGGTCGCGGATGCGCTCGAGCCCGAGGAACGCCGAGTGCCCCTCGTTCATGTGGCACACGTCGGGCGCGATCCCGATCGCCTTGAGCGCCCGCACCCCGCCAATGCCGAGCACGATCTCCTGGCGGATGCGCGTCTCCTGATCGCCGCCGTAGAGCTGCCCGGTGATGTCGCGATCCTCCGGCCGGTTCTCCGGCCGGTTCGTGTCCAGCAGGTACAGCGGCGTCCGACCGACCTCGGCCATCCACAGCCCGATCGCCACGTCGTGACCCAGCATCCGCACCGACACCACCACCTGCTCGCCGCTGTCGTCGGCCACCGGCTTGACCGGCACGTTGCCGAAGTCGATGTCGGGGATCGACTCCTGCTGCCAGCCATCCGGGTTGAGGTACTGCTGGAAGTAGCCGTGCCGATAGAGCAATCCGACCGCGACCAGCGGCAGCCCGAGCTCCGCGGCCGACTTGAGGTGATCGCCGGCCAGACAACCCAGGCCGCCCGAGTAGATCGGCAAACACTCGGTGATGCCGAACTCGGCGCAGAAGTAAGCAACCGTCCAGTCGCCCGGGCGGTGAGCCGTCTTGCTCAGCCAAGTCGGCCGGGCGTGATGCGCCTGGCGCTCGGCCTCGACGTTTCGCAGAGTCGTGAGAAAGCCCTCGTCATGCGCCGCCTCGTCGAGCCGCGCCTGCTCGATCCGCCCCAACAGCAGCACCGGGTTGTGATAGCAATCCCGCCACAGCTCGGCGTCCAGCCGCACGAACAGCGACACCGCGTCCGGCCGCCACGACCACCACAGGTCGTACGCGATGTCGAGCAGCGGCTTGAGCGGTTCGGGCAGCGACGGCACCACGTCAAAGCGACGGATCCGGGCCTGGTCTGAGCGGAGCATGCGGCGTCCTTCCGGGGCGGGGTCGACAGGCCCACGCGTTATACCCCACGCGCCCCATAAACTCCCGTCATGTTTGGCTCCCACCTCTCCGTCGCCGGCGGCCTGCACCTCGCCCTGCTCGACGCCCAACGCCTGGGCATGGATTGCGTCCAGGTCTTCACCAAAAATCAACGCCAGTGGAAGACCCCACCGCTCAAGCCCGACGCCATCGACGCGTGGCACGCCGCCCTCGATGAAACCGGGGTACCCCCCGAGGCCGTCGTCTCCCACGACAGCTACCTGATCAACCTCGCCTCCCCCGACCCGGCCACCCGCCAGAAGTCGATCGACCTGTTCATCGAGGAAATCCGCCGCTGCGACGCGCTGGCGATCCCCCACCTCGTCACCCACCCCGGGGCCCACCTCGGCACCCGCGACGACCCCGCCGACGAAGAAGCCGGCCTCGACCGCATCGTCGACTCGCTCAACCGCGTCCACGACGCCCTGCCCGATTCCCCGACCGTCACCTGCCTCGAGACCACCGCGGGCCAGGGCACCACCCTGGGCCACCGCCACGAGCACCTCGCCCACGTCATCGACCGCGTCGAAGCCCCCGAACGCCTCGCCGTCTGCATCGACACCGCCCACCTCATCGCCGCCGGCCACCACCTCGACTCGGCCGCCGCCGCCCGCCAGACGCTCAACGCCCTCGAGGCCGCCTGCGGCAAGGACTCCATCCGCGTCGCCCACATCAACGACTCCCAGGCCCCGCCCGCCAGCCGCAAGGACCGCCACGCCCACCTCGGCCAGGGCCACATCCCCGAGGACGCCATGGCCGCGATTCTCCGCCGCCGTGGGTTTGCCAAAATCCCCAAGATCCTCGAAACCGCCAAAGGCGAAGCCCCAGACGGCCGCGAGTGGGACGCCATCAACCTCGCTGCCATGCGGAAACTCGCGGGCAAATGAGCGACACCGCGTCGCAGAGGGTTTGGCGTATCGCTTGCAGCATGCGAGAATGGCAACGACAAGCGTTTGCGGACCCCTTACCGAAAGGAGGCGCCAGCCCAAGCAAATGATATAGGCTCGCTCCGCCCGGAGCAGCCGGCGCCGACACCCGGTCACCATCCCAAACCGCTATTATTCATCCACCTAGGGGGATCGATTGAGGGGGTAGATCAGGGTCGGCGTTTTTTATTACCCAGACACGGGCACCACACGCCCTCTTCCCCCTCACCCCGGCCGGCATGCATCACCCACGCGTCTACGCCGCCGACCACCCCCTCATCGCCCACTACCTCACCCGCGCCCGCGATCGCGACACCAGGTCGCCGCTGTTCCGCGAGCTCGTCGGCCAGGTCGGCGCCATGCTCGCCTACGAGGCCACCCGCGACCTGCCGACCCGCCCCGCCGAGGTCACCACCCCCCTCGAAACCTGCACCGGCATCGCACTCGCCCAGCCCCTGACCCTCGTCCCCATCCTCCGCGCCGGCATCGGCTTCGCCGAGCCCATCCTCCGACTCATCCCCGACGCCTCGATGGGCCACCTCGGCCTCTACCGACGCGAGTCCGACCTCACCCCCGTCGCCTATTACGAGAACCTCCCCGCCTCCGTCAGCCAAGGCCCCGTCCTCCTGCTCGACCCGATGCTCGCCACCGGCGGGTCCGGCACCGCCGCGCTCGACGTCCTGCGCAAGGCCGGCGCAACCGACATCCGCTTCGTCGCCCTCATCGCCGCTCCCGAAGGCATCGAACGCCTCGTCGAGCACGACCCCGACGTCCGCGTCTTCGTCGGCTGCATCGACCGCCAGCTCAACGACATCGGCTACATCCTCCCTGGCCTCGGCGACGCCGGCGATCGGCTCTTCGGGACCCTCTGACCCGTGACGCCCAGCCTCGCCGACTGCCGGCTGGTCCTCGTCTACGGCGGCACTTTCGACCCGCCGCACACCGCCCACGTCCGCCAACCCGACCGCGTCCGCCGCGCCGTCGACGCCGACGCCGTGATCTACATGCCGGCCGCCGTCTCCCCGCTCAAGCGTCACCTCCAGCAAACCCCCGCCGCGCACCGCCTGGCCATGCTCCGCCTCGCGTTGGCCGACCAGCCATGGGCCATCGTCCGCACCGACGAACTCGATCGCGCCGCCCAAGACGGCAAGCCCTCCTACACCGTCGACACTATCGAGGCCCTGCGCGCCGAACTCCCCGACACCACGCGACTACGCCTGCTCATCGGCGCCGACCAGCTCCGCCTCTTCAACCAATGGCACAAGGCCGAACGCATCATCCAACTCGCCGAGCCGCTGGTGATGGTCCGCCCACCCAACAAGGTCCGCACCGTGCTCCACGCGATGCCGCAGGAACAACGGGCCATCTGGCGGCCGCGGCTCGTGTCGGTCGAGCCCATGGACGTCAGCTCCACCGCCATCCGCACCGCCCTGCGCACCGGCGCCCCGACGGCCGGCCTGCTCGACCCCGCCGTTGCCGACTACATCCGCGAGCACGGGCTGTACATCAACGACGCCGCGCGATCCACCCGTTAGCTGCGACGCTACGCGTCGCTGAGGGAAGTGCGGCAACGCATGGCATGTCCTTCAGCGACGCGTGGCGTCGCAGCTAAGCGCGCAAGAACACCACCAAACCGCCCCGCCACCAGACCAACACACTGTCAATGAGCCCCGCGTGACGCTCGCGCTCCTTCGCCGACTTTCCGGAGCGTTCGCCACTGTCACGCAAGACGTCGAGGGCGGGGCGGCGCGGCCTCATAGCACACGCGTCGAGTCTTGGGACGTAGCAGCCTGATCCCGCAACCCTGTCAGCCGCCCGGCCGATGACGTGCACCGGTGGCGACCCTTCGACGGTCCGCCTCACGCAGGCTGCCCGGCCGACGCGTGTCTGCCATGGGGGTCACCCGGGGTGAGCGAGGCATTCCTACCCACGGAAGGATGGCCATCTCCGCGCGCACAGGCGCGGCATACATCACTCCGCACCGCCGCCGTTAGCCGCCGCCCTTGGGCGGCGCTGCTTCATCATCAGCCACCTCCAGCGCTTCCCAAGGGCGGCGGCTAACGATGCGCATCACCGCGATCACCCCGACTTGCCCAGACAACATCGCAGCCGGGACGCCAAGCGTCCCGGGGTTGGACGCCGATCGCGCTTCCGTCCACCAAACCACCCCGCGCGGGCGCACCACCCACCCCGGGATGCGTGGCACCCCGGCTACCCCGCGACACGCCGTGTCGCGGTTAGAGAGCCTGCCTGAATCACGGACCAGCCACGGCGAATCTTCCAGGCAAGCCCACCTGCCTGATACATTCCAGCCCAACCCTCCGGAGCAGCAACCGTGACCAGGTTCTATATCGTCCTCGCCATCGCCCTCCTGGCCGGCTCTCCGCCGACGTCGGCCGAGTCGACCCACGGGATCGCCGCAACAGAGCTCGCCAAGTGGCCCTTTTGGGGCGTCGGCGCCGTCTCCACCTGGGGGCCGCAATTCGCGATGCGCGAGGCCGACAACAGCAAGGGCGTGATGATCATCAGCCCCAACAGCTACCGCGGCGACGTCGTCTTGCGCTACCGGTTCATGGCCCTGACACCCGCCACCGTCGGCGTCGCGATGCTGGCCGTCTCCGACCCCGGCGAGACCGATCGGCTGACCCTCCCCGATGACTACGACGGCGCGCTCGGCCCGTGGTTCAACGACAAAACGAACTACTTCTTCGCTTACAAGAACGCCCCGCACAGCGTCACGCCGTTCGTCCGTCAGAACCCCGACGCGGCCGAGCCCCTGGCCGTCGCGGAAGAGAACGTCATGATCGCCGGCGTCTACTACGACATCGAGGTCGGCCGACGCGACGGCAAGCTGTGGCTGTCGGTCGATGGCGAGACGCTGTTCGAGGCGGACGACGACGCCCCGCTGCCGGGCGGCCACGTCGCCCTGCGCCTGCGCGGCACCGCCGGCTTCCCCGCGGGCTGCCTCATCAAAGACTTCTCGATCACCACCGACTGAGTCGGCTTCGAACGACACACGCGGGGGGCACGAGGCAGGCGTGCGGCCAAGCCATCTCGGCCGCGCCCCGGTCCGATCACATCCTCAGTCCGAGACAGCCCACAACGCGTCCGCGATCGGCGGCGACCCCTCCGAGTCTGCCGCAACATCCGACTCGGCTTCCTCGATCTCATCCACTCCGGCCATCACCACGCTTAAGACCGACACGTCCGGCCGGCCGGCGCGGAGCATCTGCAGGACCCCGCCGTCGCGGTCGACGTGAAATCGGCCGACCACGAGCACGACCGGCCCGTCCCCGTCATCCAACGCACGCAGCACCGAGTCGGCCATCGTCGCGTCCCACATCGCCTGGGCACGCCAATAGGCCTCGATCTGCTCGGTCGGCATGCCGCCGCCGTGGACGCCGCCGCCGAACAGCTCGAAGAACCGATCGCGGTACCCGCCGGCGGGCATCGGCTCGGGGAAGACAAACGTCGCCCGCTGCGCCGGCGTCATCGCGCGGAGATGGTCGTACCCGGCCGTGCGCGCGAGCCGCACGTACCGCCGCGGCGCGTTGGCCGCGACCACCGGCCGGCCGCGCTGCTTGGCCGCCATCAGCAGCGGCGCGTGGTCGGCTGACAGCGCGTCCGGCGTCGACAGCTCGTCCTCGGCCAGCCAGTCATCCAGCGCGATCTGCTCGTCGCGCTCGATGAACTCCAGCGCCAGCACCGCCGAGGGCCGCTCGTCCAGGATCGCCCGCCACAGCGCCGCCGACGCCGCCAGCCCCGCCTCGTCGCCGTGCATCTC
>JBCCZA010000106.1:0-11619 GCA_039188455.1 Planctomycetota bacterium | reverse complement strand
GACTGGATCGAGTCCGAGCCGCCGGGGTCGTTCTCGGGGTCGCGCGAGCCGCTGAAGGTATCGGTCAAGCAGGTGCTGGACATCGCCGGCGACGTGGACGGGCAGATCTACTCGCGGGACTTCAAGATGGTCCGCCAGTCGGACATGATCGTCTCGCTGGTGCCCGAGCTACCCGATGGGATGCCGGGGCTGAGCAGCGGGGTCGAGCGCGAGCTGCACCACGCGTTCGAGCACGGCAAGGAGGTCTACGTCGTGTGGAAGCCGAAGCGGTCGCCCTCGCCGTTCATCACCGAGACGGCGACGCGGGTGATGGCCGACACGGTCGAGGCGTTAACCCACTTCGAGCAGGTCGGCATGCTGCCGCAGACGAACCTGTTTGGCCACTAAACAGCCCATCTGGGTCCATCGCGAGCGCGCCCCGGTAGTGCCATATCACGGGTAAGCCCCTAGTCTTAATTCATTGCGTCTAGCCCGACGGGTGATAGGGTGCGCACAAGGAAAGTGCGTCCGACATATTGGGAACGGGTGTTCCGATGCGTAGTCGCCGGGCTAAAGGCGGTGAGCTGTTGTGTGCTCGCGATGCGGCATGCCGCGTGAGATCACGCACGCGCAGTGATGTTGGAACGGGCCGTATGCGATTTTGGCTTCTATGAATTCTTTCACCCAAACGATCCGCGATTTTCTGCCCCACCTCACCGTGGCGACGCTCGCGATCGCAGCGGCTTTTGCGCCAAGCGCATTGAAGTCGTCCCGCCCCGTTGCCGAGCCATCCGCCCTGGGCGTCCACGACGCTCACGAATGGCTGCCTGCTCGCCTGTGGCAGGATCCGCTGCTCACCGTCGATCGATATCGCGAAATCCTGACGGCGCAGTACACGCCTATCCCTGACGATGAGAGTGCTTGGCGAATCCAGCTGCTCCGTCCGCCTCTGCTCGGGGCCAGCGGGAGGTCCATTGCCCATCAAGCGGGCGAGCAACTCCCGCTCTACGTGCCGCCGCCGGCAGGCTTTCTTCCTAACGCCGCCGAGGATGCCATCTTGCTCGTCACCCTGGCGGGAGGCGGCTTTGGCGACGACATCGAATCGAGACGGCGGACGCGATACGCCGTGCTCTCGGCGCTGGGCACGCTCGGATTCACCCCGGAAGACGCCGAACACCTCGGCGTCCTCGGCTGGCAGACCCGCAGAGACGGTTTTCTCTACCTCTGCCCTTTCGAGGTCTTCCACCGCGACGACGGGGCCGCCGCAGTCAGCGTCGGACCCACGGACCGTGGGCCACGCCGGCGTATCGCCATCCTCTGGTTCAACGGCGAATGGCTGCAAGACGAGCCGTTAAAAACGATTCTCGAGTTGCGAACATCTCTTGTGAATATGCCCACGGCAGACGCCACTGAAAACGGGGGCATCCACCGCGACGCACTGATTCGAGTCATCGGCCCCCGGACGTCCGGGCAGCTCGAAACCATGGTCAACGAGATCATCGAAGACAGCGCATTCACCGCTCATCAGGACCTCGAACAAAAACAGATCAGCATCACCGAACGTATCCGCGGCGGCACGAACGAACATGGGCAGATGAGCAAGCTAGCGATCGCCTCGCCATGGGCGACCAAACGAATCGAGGACGGCAAGCAGGCGTACATCAGCGATCTCAACGATTACCGTCGGAGAAACGAGCAGCCACCCCTTCTGGTCCGCGTCGCCTGCGACGACACCGACATGGTCGACGCGCTGGTCGACGAGCTCAAACTGCGGAACATCTCGCCCGAGAAAAACCACCGGGTATTGGTCGTGTCAGAGTGGGACACACTCTACGGCCGGGGGATCATGGAGCGATTCAAGAATGCCTGGAAAAACCACAACGGGGAGACGCATATCGAGCTGGCCACGTATCAGCGAGGCCTCGACGGATTCATCCCCGGGCTCCAGGCTCAGGACAACGCTCAACGAGATCGCGCCTCGAGCAGCCAGTCCTCAAGCCTTTCCGGTCAAGTCTCGAAGATCAACCGCGAGCAGCTCGCGTTGCCCGAAGGACCCCGTCAGAACGACTACATCCATCGACTCGCCGACTTGTTAGCCAGCGAGAGCAATAATCCCTTCATCGGGGCTGCGCCTCGACGCATCAAATCCGTAGCGGTGCTGGGCTCGGACGTTCACGACAAGCTGCTGATCATGCAGGCGCTGCGGCAGAGATTCCCGGACGCCCAGTTCGTCACCACCGACCTGGATGCCAGATTCCTCCACGACGATCAACTCGACACGACTCGCAACCTGGTCGTGGCCTCTGGATTCGGCCTTCGCCTTCACGACCAGTTCCAGCAATCAATCCCGCCGTTTCGCGATGCCTACCAGACAGCCGTCTTTCTGGCCACGCAAATGGCTGTCGAGGATCAGCTACAGAACAACAACCCCGCAAGCGAATCGAAGTACACCCTCACAGATGCTCAGAAGAGCTTTATGGATCGCTCGATCGATCCGCTGCTATTCGAGATCGGGCACGGCGTTGCCGTACCTCTCAAGACCGAGCAAAGCGCGTCCGTTGTCCCTGACACGGGCACCCATCACCCTTCACCGAGGCCGGCATTCAGCTTCGTGTATTGGGCTGGGTGGTTCTTCTTCATGGCTTTCTGCTCCATGCTGCTGCTGCTACGGTTCCATATCGGCCTTAGGGAGTATTACCTCTACAAGCCGAAGCTCTCGAAAATCAGCGTCCTGGGCTTGATCCTTGTCGTTTGCCTCGGATGGGTCTGGCTCATGAGTTGGGACAGCGCCCGCCCGGGCGGAGAACCCGCGATGCTGCAAGCCGGGGTTTCGATTTGGCCGACAACCACGATCCGATTTGTCGCCTGCGGGCTCGCCTGTTTTTTCCTGTTTCGCGTCCACCAACACTTCAATCGGTCCTGGCAGAAACTATGCAAGGACTTCGACATCAAGACCAAACGTCATCGCTCCATCGGCATCGATCAAGAGCAAGGCACAAACATGACCAGCTGGCGAATAACCAACTTGGCCCGCCAGATGCGGCAGTGGATCAATGATGGCTGGCACGATCTCACCGAACTGAGCAGCGTATCCCATCAAACGCATGCCGAAACCGGATGGCGGCGCGTCTGGGATGTCGCGTTGCACGTCCTGATCGGCCGCGGCGTTCGTACGGATGCGTTCTTGGAAACTGTCGATGGCCATGACCGGCTCGACGTCGACAAGATCGCCTGGCGATTCCTATGGCTGAACGGCTTCATCAACCGGTACCTCCGAACCATCTCGCTGGTTGTTGTCTTTGGCGCCTTCGCGAGCCTGCTGTACTGGATATGGGAACCTTCGACCATCCCAGCGCGGGGCGGCCTGGCGAGTCGACTCGGGTCGACGGCGTGGTGGTTTGCGGTAATACCCTTTTCCATACTCGCTGTGTGGATGCTGGATGTCGTCCAGACAACCGCCTGGTTTAGCCGTCAGCTCGCCGGGACAACCACCAACTGGAGCGAGAAGGTTGTGAATGAGAATGTCCAAGTCCACGGGATTGGAGCTGAATACGTGCGGGAGTGGTTGGACGTCAAGTTTATCGCACGCCTCACCGAACTCGCGGGCAGCTTCATCATGTACCCGGCGATCATTTTCTTGCTGCTGCTGATCGCTCGGTCGACTTACTTCGATCGCTGGTCGCTGACGGTACCGCTAGCCGTGTTCCTCAGTGCGTATTTCGCCGCTTTGGTGTACGCCGCCTGGAAGACTCGACAGGCCGCGATCATGGCCCGAGACCAAGCGCTGGGCCGCGTCGAAAAGCTAGGGCGACAGGACCCAGGCATGAGCGACGTGACGGTTGACAACAAAACCAAACAGCTCCCCGCTCAGAAGCCTCTGACGAGGGAGAACGACAAGCAGCTGGCCCTTGCGAGAAACGACATTTTGAGCGTCCGAGAGGGAGCTTATCTGTGGCTGATGCGTGGGCCAGCCGTCGTGGCCCTGCTATGGGCGGTCGGCGGGTACAGCACCCTGACGCTGCTCGAGTTTTTTGCTACGGGCTAGCCGCGAGAACCGGGTGCTGTTGAGGGCGATCGGCGATACAACGCAACCCCATCCCGTTCCAGGATAAGCTCGAACGACTCGCGCACGACCTGCATCACCGGGTGCTTGCGCTTGTAGTCGAACCGGGCGAGCAGCACGAGATCGACGCCGCGTGACTCGATGACCTCGGCGATCATCTCGTCGGTGATGTCGCCGTTGCGGCGGCGCTTGGCGGAGACGACGGCCAGCTCGGGCGGCGTGCGCAGGTCGGCGGCGCAGGCGTAGGTGAGCTTGTCCATGTACACCCACTGGACCCCGCCTTGGGCGACCTCGGCGTCGATCGCGGCGACGACCTCGGCGTCCAGCACCTCGCCCTGCGTCCGCCCCAGCCCGACGCCGAGGCTGATCGGCCGAGCCAACGCCAGCCCGATCGCCGCGGCCGCCAACGCCCCACCGCCAACGCCGATCGGCCTCCACGACGCCTTGCCCGCCGCGCGGTCCTCGAGCACCCGCCGCGCCAGCTCGACCATCCCCGCCGCCGCGATCATCGCCAAGGGGATCGTGAACATCAGCCGATGATGGCTCTGCAGCGGATCGGCGAACAGCAGCGCAATCACCGACGCCGCGGCCCACGCCCCCGGCCAAGCCACCCACGCCCAACGCCGACGCTGCACCGCCATGACGACGCCGATCGCCGCCCACGCCACCAGCAGCGCGTCCTCCAGCAGCAGTTGACCGATGCGGTAGACGTTGTCGACGACCGACGCGACGAGCTCGCCGCCGCCTTCGCCGACCTCGGCCATGTGCGGCGCGACGTTCTGCGCGACGGTCAGCCACCCCAACGCCTCGGCCACCAGCGCAAACCCGACCGCCAGCGCCGCCAGCCACGCCACCGGCCCGCCAAACGCCCGCACCGATCGACCGCGCGTCGTCGCGTCAACCCACTCCCGCCACGCGACCAACCCCAGCGTGGCCGGGATCAGCATGAACACAAACAGCTTCACCTGCAGCGCCGCCGCGAACAGCAGCCCCGAGATCACCAGCCACACCCATCGCCACGCCGCCTTCTCGTCCCGCGGCCCCCACGCGACCCATACCGCCAGCAGCGCCGTCACGATCGCCGGGATGCCCACCATCGCCGACACGCCTAGCCGCGCATACCGCCGCCCGCCCAGCACCAGTACCATCGCGATTAACCCAGCGACCACCGCCCAGCCCCACGCACCCGACCCGCCCTCTCCGCTCCCCGCCTTCCCCCCGCTAGCTTCAAGAACCATCCGCCGCGTCAACCGCCCGACCAAGACCAACCCCCCGATCGCGAACAGCGCCACCATCCGCCGCCCCTCGACCAGCGGATCGACATCTCCCCCCCACCCCTGACCCAGCCCGCTGCGATGCCACCACGCCAGGTAGTGGCTCATCAGCGGCGGCTGGTCCGACCACACATCATCGTGGATCCGCCACCCGTCCTGCACCAGCAGGCCCTTGCCGACCTGGATCCCCTCGTCGAAGTCCAGCTGCATCGGCGCCGGCAGCGTCCCCAGCCACCACCACACGACCGCGTACAACGCGACGGCGAGCAGCAGGTCGGCGTTCCCACACGCCCGCCGAGCGATCGGGCTCACTTGCTCACCTTGGCCAGCGCCTCGAGCAGCGCGACGTGGCTGTCGATCGCCAGCCCGTACCGACGCAGGCTGAACGACTCGTTCGGGCTGTGCAGCGCATCGGCGTGCAACCCGAAGCCGACGAACAGCGTGTCGATCCCCAGGCGTCGCTTGAACTCGGCCCCGACCGGGATCGTCGCCCCCTCGCGCACCAGCACCGGCGGCGCGCCCGACGACGCGGCCAACGCCTCGACCGCCGGCTGCATGAACGGCGAGTCGATCGGCGTCATGCACGGGAACGCCTCGCCGTGGTTCGTCACCTCCCACCGGCATCCGCCGACGTCCTGCGCGGCGAGCCAGTCGGTGAACTGCTTGGCGACCTTGGTCGGGTCCATCGACGTCGGCAGGCGGAAGCTCACCTTCGCCCCGGCCATCGCGGGGATCACGGTCTTGGCGCCCTCGCCCATGTAACCGCTGTAGAGACCGTTGACGTCGCAGCTCGGCCGAGCCCATCGCCGCTGCAGCGTGGTCAGCCCGGCCTCGCCGAAGGGTGTCGCGCCGACCGCGCCGAGGTCTGCCGCCTCGTCGTAGCCCAGCGCCTCCCAGCGGGCGATCTCCTCGTCGCTCACCGCGTCGACGTCGTCGTAGAAGCCGGGGATGGCGATGCGGTTGTCGTCGTCGAACAGCCTGCCGAGCACACGGGCCATGAGGGTGGCGGGGTTGGCCAGCGCCCCGCCGTAGACGCCCGAGTGCAGGTCGCGCGACGGGCCGTGCAGCTTGAGGTCGAAGTACACGAGCCCGCGCATGCCGTAGGTGATGGCGACGGTGTCTGGGCTCCACATGGCGTTGTCGCTGACGACGACGATGTCCGCCGCGAGGGCGCCCTTGTGCTGGTCGAGCACGTCGTTGAGGTGCACGCTGCCGGCTTCCTCCTCGCCCTCGACGAGCACCTTCACCCGGCAGGGCAGCTTGCCGCCGTCGGCCACGGCTCGGCGGATCGACTCCATGATCGAGAGGATCTGCCCCTTGTCGTCACTCGCGCCGCGGGCGTAGATCGCGGGGCCGTCGCCCGGCGTGGGCGCATCGCGCAGCGTCGGCTCGAAGGGCGGGCTCTCCCAGAGGTCGAGCGGGTCGGGGGGCTGGACGTCGAAGTGGCCGTAGTAGAGGACGGTGACGTCCTCGCCACCGGGGGCGATCATCTCGGCCGGGCTAACGCCGAGCACGCAGGGCTGGCCGGGCGTCTCGATGATCTCGGTCGTCAGGCCCGAGGTCGCGAGGTGGTCGCGTGTCCACTCGGCGGCCCGGCGGGTCTCGGCGTCGTAGGCCGAGTCCGTGCCAACCGACGGGATCCTCAGGTAGTCCAGCAGCCGCTGGACCTCGGGGCAGTCGGGCGTCAGGGGGTTGCTGCTCACGCGTCGCTCCCATCGAGGTCGGCCTGGACCATCTCGCCCTCGATCCGCACCGGGAATGTAACCAGCGGCTCGTCATCCGCGTAGTCGATGTTGCGGCCGGTCTTGGTGTCGAAGGCGTAACCGTGATACGGGCAGGTCAGCACGCGGCCTCGCAGGTCGCCGTCGCCCAGCGGCAGCCCGGCGTGCGGGCAGACGTCCTCGACGACGTGCACCGCCCCATCGGCGAGCACCGCCACCACCGGCCGGTCCCCCACCCGCACGCACACCTTGGGATCGTCGGCCGTCAACATCGACCGCTCGCACACATCGACCCAGTTCGCCATCGCTTCGCTCCTTGTTCGGCACGTACCATAGGTCAACCGATGAACGCCCCGCACTTATCCCGGTACCAGCGGCTGATCGCGCACCTCGCCGGCCAGGCCCTCGACCTCGCCGAGCCGCACGTCGACCCGGCCGAGCCCGGCTCGCTGGCGATCGGGCTGCCCGCCGCACGGGCCATGCTCGCGGCAAGCGACGAGCAGGCCGTCGCGATGGGCGAGACCGCAAGCGACGCCTGGCGCGCTCTCGCAGACAGCCGCGGCGAGCTGCGCGATGCGCTCGGACACACACGCCCCACGTACTACGCGCTCGTGCTCGCCATGACTTGGGCGACTTGGGCGCCTGCCAATCACAAGTCGGTCGATGTCGAGACGATGGAACGTGCTGAGCAGACGCTCGATGCTCGAGACGAAATCGAGTTGCGGCTGCTGAGCACGCGCGCGACCGGCGATGCCGGCCAGGTCACCGACGCCATGATCGCCGGCGCTGACGACGGCGCGATGCACCCGTACGTCGACGGCCAAGAGTTGATCGACGTGTGGTGGTATCGCGAGCTGGTCGCCATCCACGCGCTCGGTGCGCTGGCCCTGTCGAGTCAGCCGGACCGCCGGTTGCTTACCCGCCTGCAACGGGCCGTGATGTACCACCTCGAGAACACCCAGCCCGACCACACCACCGCCCAGCCCTGGGGCGTCGCCGCGTTCGCCTTCTTCCCCGAGGCGATCCCGTTCGCCGATCAGCAGCTGCACGACGCGCAGGCCAACTGGACCACCGCCGGCCCCGCCTCGGCCCTGCTGCCCGGCCTCATCCTCGCCGACGCCGCCCACACCCTCGCCCGCGTCACCCAACTCGACCCCACGCCAGCATGACCCGCCTCGCCGCCCTCACCCTCGCCGCGCTCGCCCTCGCCACGACGCCCGCCGTCGCCCAGCCCGCAACCCAGCCGGCCAACCAGAGCGACACCGCCGCCCCGCCCGCCTCGCGCTCGCTCGACCTCGTCGGCCCCGCCACCTCGCTCGACGACCTCGAACGCGCCATCGACTTGGCCCTCACCCCCGACGGCCAGCCCGCCGACCTCGACAACCTCGACCCCCTGCACCGCGCCGCCGCCGCGGCCTCGCGCATCGCCGCCTCGCCCGCCCCGCCCGCCGACCGCCAGCGCGCCGCCGAGCTCGAGGCCCTGACCTACAACGCCCTGGCCAACGCCGCCCAGCAGCGCGACCGCCCCACCGAGACCGGCCTGCGCCTCATGCAGGCCCGCACCGCCGCCGAGACCCTCGCCCGCCAGGGCCCCGACCCCGCCCGCGACGCCGGCGCCTGGTGGCGGCTCAACGCCGACCTCGCCGATGCCAACCGCCTCTCCCGCGGCGCCTTCCCCTCGCCCCGCGCCCACCGCGACGCGATCGCCGCCATTGAGCGATACCTCGACACCGACAGCCCCGCCGCCGACACCCCCCGCGGCCAGACCCCCGCGACCGACGACGCCCGCCGACGCGCCGCCCGGCTCATGCTCCTCACCCTCTATCGAGACACGGGCAACACCGACGACGCCCGACGCATCGCCGACGCACTCGGCGACGACCCCGGCCTGCCCACCTCCGTACGCACCGCCCTCGCCAACGCCGAGCCATGGTTGGACGCTCCCGGCCGACGCGTCACGATCCCCGCTGGCTGGTCGTCCCCAGCCCTGCCCGTCGCACCCCCGGCCACGCAGCCCGCCGACCAGTCCAACCCACCCGCGCGACCCACTGCCTGGGTCATCGAGGCAGACCCCGCGCTGCCGCTCACCCGAGCCGTCGCTCGAGCCCTCGCTTCGGGCGACTACCCCCCGCTGATGCTGCACACCGTCTACGCCGGCGACCCCGCCACCATCCCCGCGGCCGTCGCCCCCGACCACGCCCTGCACCGGCTCACCGCCGACCCCGCCGAGCGACAGGCACTGACCGACATGGCCGTCGATCGCGTCCCCGCCGTCGTCCTACTCAACGCGTCGTCCAACGTCGTCGCCACCGGCCACGCCCCCGCCACCCTCGACCGCCTGCTCATCGCCCCCGGCGCGACCGACCGCGCCGCCCCCTAACGCGTCAACGCCCGACCGGCCCCTCGTCCGCCACCGCCCGCTGCTTAACCGCGATCAACGCGCTGAGTTCGGCCACCAACTCGGGCTGCTCCGACGCCCGGTTGTATTTCTCCTCGGGGTCCAGGTGCAGGTCGAACAAGGCGGGGATCTCGCCCGTGTAGTCCGCCCCCCACAGGTTCGAGTTCACGACATACAGCTTCCACGGCCCGCGACGCACCGCCACCAATCGGTCGGGCCGATCGTAGAAGTACAGCGGCCGCGACATGAGCACCTCGGTCGTCTCAGCCGTCGGGCCGTCGAACCAGTGCTCGCTGAGATCGATCCCGTCGAGCGTCACACCCTCGGGCAGCTCCACGCCTGCCAACGACAGCAGGGTCGGATACACGTCCAGCATGCTCTGTGGCGCCATCTCAACCCGCGGCGTCCCCTCAAACCGGCCCGGCCACCACGCGATCGCCGGCACCCGGACCCCGCCCTCGAACGCCGTCCCCTTGCCCGCCCTCAGCATGCCCGCATGCCCGCCATTCAGCCCCCGAGTTTCCCACTGGCCGTTGTCGCTCGTCAGCAGCACCAGCGTGTTCTCCGCCACGCCCGCCTCCTGCAACGCGGCCATGATCTGGCCCACGCTCCAATCGATCTCCTCGATCACATCACCGTACAGCCCCCGCAACGACCGACCCGCGAACTCACTCGACGCGAAAAGCGGCACGTGAGGCATCGGATGCGGCAGGTAGACGAAGAACGGCTCATCCGCCGCCACCGCTTGATCGATGAACGCCACCGCCTCCTCGGTGAACTGCTTGGTGAACAACGACTGGTCGGGCTCGAACGCCACCGCCTCCTCGCCGCGAATCAGCGGCAGCGGCACCGAGATGTTCTTCCTCGCCAGCAGCATGTCGTTGGAGTACGGAATGCCCAGGTAGACATCGAACCCATGAGCCAGCGGCAGGTACGCGGGCGTGTGCCCCAGGTGCCACTTCCCGAAGCAGCCCGTCGCGTAACCCGCGTCCTGCAGCATCTCGGCGATCGTCACCTCGTCCGCGTGGATCCCCTTCTCGTGGCGAGGAAACAACACGCCCGGCATGCCCGACCGGGCCGGCAAACGCCCGGTCAACAGGCTGTAGCGCGACAGCGTGCACACCGGATACGCCGAGTAGTGCTGCGTAAACCGCACGCCCTCCCGGGCCATGCGATCGATGTGCGGCGTCTTGATCGTCGGGTGCCCGTAGCAGCCGAAGTCCCCATACCCCGCGTCGTCGAGGAAGATCACGACGAAATTAGGCGGCCGCTGATCGGCATGCGTTGTCGACGAAACCACCAGAAAACAGGCCAGTACGGCCAGCAGAAAATCGCGTCTCATCAGCCAACTATACCCTCACAGCCAGCGAGGTCGCGTCGTGCGGTAGCCTCAGCGTCCGCACACACAGCCATCACTCTCCACGAGCCCGCCATGCCCAGCCCCGACACCCCCACCGATCACCAGGCCCTGGTCGCCTGGGTCCAAGACATCGCCAACCTCACCACGCCCGACGACGTCGTCTGGTGCAACGGCTCCGACGCCGAGTACGACCGCATGCTCGCGCTGCTCATCGAGTCCGGCGCCGCGACCCGTCTGAACGACGCCAAGCGCCCCCGCTCGATCCTCGTCCGCTCGGACCCCGCCGACGTCGCCCGCGTCGAGGACCGCACGTTCATCTGCTCGGCCAACGAGGCCGACGCCGGGCCCACCAACAACTGGGCCGACCCCGCCGAGATGAAGGCCACTCTCGACCCCCTGTTCAAGGGCTCGATGGCCGGCCGCACCATGTACGTCATCCCCTTCAGCATGGGTCCCGTCGGCTCGCCCATCGCACACATCGGCGTCCAGCTCTCCGACTCGCCCTACGTCGTCGCCAACATGCACCTCATGACCCGCGTCGGCACGCAGGTCCTCGAGACCCTCGGCAACGACGGCGCTTACGTCCCCTGCGTGCACTCCGTCGGCTACCCGCTCACCCTCCCCGACGGCACCACACGCGACGACGTCCCCTGGCCCTGCAACGCCGACAACAAGTACATCACCCACTTCCCCGAGACCCGCGAGATCTGGTCCTTCGGCTCCGGCTACGGCGGCAACGCCCTGCTCGGCAAGAAGTGCTTCGCCCTGCGCATCGCCTCGGTCATGGCCCGCGACCAGGGCTGGCTCGCCGAGCACATGCTCAT
>JBCCZA010000105.1:0-11678 GCA_039188455.1 Planctomycetota bacterium | reverse complement strand
GGCCCGTACAAGCACGAGAACCCGCAGCTCAACGGCCGGCCGACCGTCGAGATCGTGATGACCGTGCTGCACGCCGGCGGAAAGTTCGGCGCGGACAACTCGTACAAGGTCTCGGGCGGGCTGCACGGCGTGGGGGTGTCCTGCGTCAACGCGCTGGCCGAGTGGGTCGAGGTCGAGGTCGCCCGGTCGGGTGAGCTGCACGCGATCAACTTCGAGCGTGGCGCCGTGACCGAGCCGTTGCGCAAGATCGGCGAGCGTAAGCACACCGGCACCAAGGTTCACTGGCGCCCGGACCGCCAGATCTTCGGCGACCTCACGCACAGCTACGACCTCATCGCCGGTCGGCTGCGCGAGCGGGCGTACCTCAACCCCGGGCTCACCATCCGCATCGAGGACCAGCGCGTCGACGAGGGCGCCGAGCCCAAGTCGGAGACGTTCAAGTTCGACGACGGCATCGTCGAGATGGTCCGCCACCTGGCCGAGGGCAAGACGGCGTATCACGAGCCGATCGGCGTGAGCACCCAGACCGACGGCGGCACCCTCGCGGTCGACGTGGCCATGCTCTACGTCGACGCGTACAACGAGGTGCTCACCACCTTCGCCAACAACATCAACACCGCCGACGGTGGCACGCATCTCTCCGGCTTCAAGACGGCGCTGACGCGTTCGCTGAACAGCTACGCCAAGTCGGTCGGCGTGCTCAAGGGCTCGGGCCCGACGATCTCAGGCGACGACTGGCGCGAGGGGCTCGTGGCCGTGATCTCGGTGAAGATCCCCAACCCGCAGTTCGAGGGGCAGACCAAGGGCAAGCTGCTCAACCCCGAGGTCGAAGGGCTGGTGTCGTCGGCCGTGGGCGACGCGTTGACGACGTGGTGCGAGGAGCACCCGGCCGAGGCGAAGAAGGTCTGCCAGAAAGCGGTGATGGCGGCCGAGGCGCGCGAGGCGGCGCGCAAGGCGCGTGACCTGACCCGCCGCAAGGGCGCGCTCGACGCCGGCGGCCTGCCGGGCAAGCTGTACGACTGCACGAGCAAGGAGGTCGAGGAGTCCGAGCTGTATCTCGTCGAGGGCGACTCGGCCGGCGGGTCGGCCAAGGGCGGGCGCGACCACCGCACGCAGGCGATCCTCCCGCTGCGCGGCAAGATCCTCAACGTCGAGAAGGCCCGGCTCGATAAGATCCTCGGCTTCGAGGAGATCCGCACGATCATCCAGGCCCTGGCCACCGGCATCGGCACGGACGACTTCGACCTCGCCAAGCTGCGCTACGGCAAGATCATCATCATGACCGACGCCGACGTCGACGGCAGCCACATCCGCACGCTGCTGCTGACGTTCTTCTTCCGACAGATGCCCGAGCTCATCCGCCACGGCCGGGTCTACATCGCGCAGCCGCCGCTGTACCAGGTGACGCGCGGCAAGAACAGCGAGTACGTCCTCAACGAGCGGCGCATGCGTGTGCTGCTCGATCAGCTCGGCATCGAGGGCGCCCGGCTCGTGCGCTACCCCGTCGCGGCGGGCAGGGATCAAGCCGAGGTCGCGGAGTACGAGGCGACCGGCGAGACGCTCGCACAGGTCGCCAAGGTGATCGCCGAGATCGACGAGGCCGTGGTCCTGCTCGGCCGGCGTGGCATCCAGCTGGCGGACCTGGCGGAGCAACGCAGCGGCGACCCGCGGGCCGAGCCCGGCGACGCGTCGACCGGCCGTCTGCCTCGCTTCCTGCTCCGCCTGCCGCGCTCGGCCAAGCACAACGGCCAGGCGGGCGACCACTTCTTCTTCGACGAGCAGGCCGAGATCGCCTTCCGCGACGAGCACGGCCTCGAGTCGCTCGACCCCGACCTCGTCGAAGATGACGACGCCGATGACGACTCGGGCGTCATCCGCTACGAGCTGCACGAGGCCCGCCACATCGACAAGCTGCTCCGGCAACTCGGCGAGGCCACCGGCGGGGCGCTCGGTCTGGACGACTATCTGCTGATCGAAGACCGCTCGCTGCCCGGCGAGGAGCGCCGCCCGCGGTTCGAGTACATCACGCCGCCGCGCACGAAGAAGGGCGCGATCGCCGCGTCGGCAGACAGCGATGGCGACGAGGGCGCGTCGGCGTCGGGCGCGTTCGTGCAGCCGCTGATCGGCCTCGCCCGGCTGACCGCGGCGATCGCCGAGGCCGGCAAGCGCGGCATGGAGATCAAGCGGTTCAAGGGCCTGGGCGAGATGGACGCCGAGCAGCTCTGGGAGACGACAATGGACCCGGCGAACCGCTCGCTACTGCGGGTGACGTGGGACCAGGCGTCGGAGGCCGAGTCGCTCTTCAGCGTGCTGATGGGCGAGGACGTCGAGCCGCGCCGCAAGTACATCGAGGAGCACGCGCTCGAGGTCAAGAACCTCGACGTGTGAGGCGGACCGTTCCGGGAGACACGATGTCGGATCGCGCCGACAGGTATGAGCGGGGCTTCGTGGGTGGCTGGCTCACGATTGAGCATTACCGACGGACCGGATGTCGCGATGTGCCCAACCTGCCGGGTGTTTACCTCGTGCATCGCGGTGAGCTTGATCCGCCGCAATGGCTCGTCGACTCCCCAGTTGAGGTTTACAAGGGCAAGGCTGCCGCCTATCCAATCGCGACGCTGCGTGCCCGCTGGGATGATCGTGCGCAGTTTCTTTACTACGGGCAGGCGGGCGGAGGCAGCTCCAACGCGACGCTCCGCCAACGCATCCGGCAGTACCTCGCCTGGTCGGCGGGTAAAACCGGCCACGCGGGCGGCCGGGCGATCTGGCAGATCGCAGGAGCGGGTCAGTTCAGGATCGCCTGGGCCGTTCAGCAACTGCTTGATCCGCTCGACGTCGAGCGAGAGCTCCTTGACGACCACGTGGCGAAGTATGGGCGTCTGCCGTTCGCGAATTTTCGCCGTTGATCGCCTTGCATGAGGGCGTATCGGGCGGACTTCAAGCGGCTGATCGGCGAACTGATGCGGGAGCGGGCAGAGCGGGGCGATCGCGCCGAGTAGACCGATAGAACGGGCGTTTTTCGGCGATGAATCGCGATTTTGTCGGGGGGAGCGGAAAATTGTTGCGTGGTGGGTGGGTTGCGGATACCGTTCCGCGTCCGGCTCCCGAGGGTGGTGTGTAGGGTTCCAAGGCCGGGTGTTTTGACGACTGACTGAATCATGAGCAGACGCGCGTTCACGAGAGCGACGGGGTTGGCGTTGACGCCGCTGGGCGCCGGGCTGGTCGGTGCGACCGGCGGGGCGTTGGCCGTGGCGTCGGTGGCGGTGCTGGCGTGGGGCTGGTCGTCGGGGCGCTTGTCGCTGTCGACGCTGGGCTCGGCCGAGGCAGAGTTGATGGCGGTCGACGCGTTGCCGGAGGTGGGCGAGGGCGTGGTCGAGCGTGAGCTGGTGTTCCTGCCCGAGCCGGCGGGCTGGCGGGGCGGCGAGGCCGAGCCGGTGGACGCGCGGGTGTTCGGCGACGCCGAGGCGTTGGTCCAGCCCGAGCCGACGCGGCCGGCGGTGGCGGCGCCCGAGCACGACGGGCCGATGTTCGACGGCCGGCCGCTCAAGGCCGCGCGGACGATGACGATGAAGGTCACGGCCTACTCGCCCGACGAGCGGTCGTGCGGCATCTGGGCCGACGGCAAGACGGCCAGCGGGTACTCGGTGTGGACCAACGGCATGAAGCTGGTCGCCGCCGACACGCGCCTGCTTCCGTTCGGGACGATCATCTCGATCCCGGGCTACAACGGCGGCAAGCCGGTGCAGGTGCTCGACCGCGGCGGCAAGATCAAGGGGCACCGTCTGGACGTGCTGTACCCGACGCACGAGATCGCGCTGAAGTGGGGCGTGCAGGATCTTCAGATCACGGTCTACGACTACGCGGACGAGTGATTGGGCTTGATCCAGCCGACCCAACCGGGCGCTGCGCTTCCGGTTGGCTTGGGGTGGGGTGAGGTAGGCATCTGACTTTGTGGCTTGGGCAAGCCAACTGGGAGCGAAGCGACCGGTTGGGTTTCTACTTTTCACCTTGATCGAATCGCCACAGGGCCGCGCCTTCGTCGACGTGTCGGCAGATGTAGTGGAACGTCCGTCGTTGATGATCGCGATCGGCGATCGGTTTGAGCCCGCAGCCGCGTGCCCAGATGCGGCCGGGTAGATCATGATGCAGGGCGTGGGATGCGATTCGTTTCCATTCGCCGACGATCGCGCGAGTTTCAGCGGGGGTTGTTGGCAGTTCGGTTAGGGCGTGGACATGATTCGCGGAGACGGCGATGGCCAGAGCGTGATGTTGGCTTGTTTTCTCGGTCATCGCGTCCAGGGCGATCTGGCGCTGCGTCGGGTTGAACGTGATTGCCGACGCGGCGCGTTGTTGAGTCCACCGATGCAGTCCTGAGTGTTCGTCTGCGGGAGGTGGATTGCGATGATCGCCCGAGCTGTGGAGCTTGTGGTGTCGGGTGCGGAAGCCGCGGGGGTCGCCGGGGAGCCAGGTGCCGAGGGTGGAGAAGGTGACGTGGCGCCAGATGAGCCCCGGGGTTGGCATGGGAGGAGGGTAGGGGCAGGGCGACCCAACCGGGCGCTTCGCTTCCGGTTGGCTTGAGTTGGGGGTGAGGGAGGGAGTTGCGGCTTAGCACCGCGGCGCGGCGTGTTCGAGGAGGTCGGTGAGGACGTCGTCGGGGGTGCCTTGGAGGACGGAGGTGCGGTCGGCGATGAGGATCATGGCCAGGCCGTGCAGGGCGATCCAGTAGCGGCCGGCCTCGATGCGGGTTCGGCGGGAGAGCTCGGGCTCGGTGACGCCGGTGTCGGCGAGTCGTTGGTTGACGACCATGAGCAGGCCGGAGAAGCCGGCCTCGAGGAGGTCGTGGTCGGACTCGGGCAGGGGGGACTCGAACATGAGCCGGTAGAGGTTGGGGTGGCGGCGGGCGAAGTCGAGGTAGACCTCGGCGCCGCCGCGCCAGTAGTCGCCGGCGTCGGGCTTGGCGTGGCCGCCGTCGCAGCAGGCCTGGTGGAGGGTCTGGAATCCGCGCCGGATCATGTCGCGGTGCAGGGCGTCGGCGGACTCGACGTAGGTGTACAGGGTCATGGCGCCGACGCCGAGGTGCTGGGCGATGCCGCGCATGGTGACGGCGTCGGGTCCGGCGTCGCGGAGGAGGCTCAGGGCGGTCTGCAGGATGAGCTCGCGGCGTTGGTCGGGCGAGCCGGCCTGCCAGGTGACGTCCTCGACGTCGGGCGGGGCGGCGATCTCTTCGCCATGGGCAGCGGCAGCGGCACCGACGGGGTCGGCTTCGGCGGGCTGGGCGATTGTGGCGGGGGCGTTCGACTCGGTCATGGTGTCTGGCTATCGTACGCCGTACGATCCATTTCGTACAGTGTACGACCCTCCAACACTAGGCAGCGATTATGAGCGAGACAGGCAGCGGTAGCGTCCCGGCGAAGGGTTCGTCGCGATCCTCAGCGGCGATGGTGGTGGCGTCGGCGCTGGGCGGAGCGGTGGTGGCGGCGGTGATCGTGGTGGCGATCTTCGTGCTGGTGATCGGGGTGGGCGGGGGTCCGCCGCCGCAGGGCGGGCCGGGCATGGATATGAGCCAGGGGCCGCCGCCGGCGTTGGTGGAGCTGGCTCAGGCGAGCGAGCAGGACGTGCGTCGTCAGGCCGAGGTGACCGGCCGGCTGGAGGCGGTGCGTAGGGCGGTGGTGGCGTCGGAGGTCGAGGGCAAGGTGACGGGCGTGGTGGTCGAGGTCGGGGCGTCGGTGACCGGCGGGGCGAGCGAACTGGCGACGGTGGACGACGTGTGGTCGCGGCTGGACGTCGAGCGGGCCGAGGCGGATGTCGTCGCGGCCGAGGCGGACCTGCGCAACAGCGAGCTGGACCTCGAGCGGCTGGAGCGATTGGCGGCGAGCCAGGCGGCCCGGCCGCGGGAGGTCGACGAGACGCGGGCCGAGGTGGCGTCGCGTGAGGCACAGGTGTTGGCGCTGCGGGCGGCGCTGGCACGGGAGCGCGAGGCGCTGTCGCGGGCGACGATCAAGGCGCCGTTCGACGGTTGGGTGACGGCCAAGCACGTCGAGGAGGGCGAGTGGGTCGAGCCCGGCGCATCAGTGGTGAGCCTGGTGAGCCGGGGCGAGATCGACGCGCGGCTGGACGTGCCGGAGCGGCTGATTAATGAGGTGACGGACGGGGCGACGGTGTCGGTGTTGGTTGAGGCGTTGGGGCTGGAGGCCGAGGGCGTGGTGGTGTCGGTGACGCCGGACGGGTCGGGGGCGGCGCGGACCTTCCCGGTGGAGGTGCGGCTGGACGATCGGTCGGGCGCGTTGAAGCCTGGGATGAGCGTGACGGGCGGCGTGTCGGTGGGGGATGCGTTGCCTCGGCTGACGGTGCCGCGGGACGCGGTGCAGTTCGGGCCGGCGGGGGCGGTGGTGTGGGTGGCGGGGCCGATCGAGATGCCGGGGCCGTTCGCGGGGGCGGCGGTGCCGGTGCCGGTGACGGTGGTGACGGGGGTGCGGGATCGTTTTGCGGTCGAGCCGATGGCGATGGGCGAGGAGTCGCTGCTGGTGGATGGCGCGGCGGTGGTGGTGGCGGGGGCGGAGCGGCTGATGCCGGGCCAGCCGTTGATGACGGGCGGTCCGCCGCCGGGAGACATGCCGCCCGGCCCGCAAGCGCAGGCCGACGACGACGCCGGTGCCTCGGCCAGCGCGGGGGGCGAGTGACCCATGGACCCCATCTCCTTTGGCATCCGCAACCCGGTCAAGGTCTCCGTCGGCGTCATCCTCGTGCTGCTGTTCGGCGTCGTCGCGCTGTGGACCATCCCGGTGCAGCTCACGCCCAACGTCGACGAGACGGTGATCACGGTTTCGACCGAGTGGGACGGCCGCAGCCCGGACGAGATCGAGAAGTCGATCATCGAGCCGCAGGAGGACGTCCTCAAGAGCGTGCCGGGCTTGCAGAAGATGACCGCCACGGCCAGCCGAGGCGCGGCGGAGATCGAGCTCGAGTTCGGCGTGGGGATCGACGCGGACGTGGCGCTGCTCGACATCGCGATCGCGCTGGACGAGGTGGGCGACTACCCCGAAGGCGTCGAGGAGCCGGTGCCCGCCGAGGGCGAGGCCGGGCCGGGCAACCCGATCGCGTGGCTCATCCTGCAGTCCGAGACGCCTGGGTTTGACGTGCAGGCCTTAGGCGAGGCGGCCGAGGAGCGCATCCGCCCGGCGATCGAGCGGGTGATCGGCGTCAGCGAGGCCCGCGTCTACGGCGCCCGCGAGCCCGAGGTGCACATCCGCATCGACCCCCGCAAGGTCGCGCAGAACGAGGTCACCCTCGGCGAGCTCGAGCGGGCGCTGCGCCAGGAGAACGTCAACGTCTCGGCCGGCGAGCTGAGCGAGGGGCAGTACGAGACGCGGGTGCGCGTCGTCGGCGAGTACACGTCGCTCGAGCAGATCGGCGACACGGTCGTCAAGCAGACCGCCGCCGGGCCCATCCGCGTGAGCGACCTCGTGGACGACGAAGACGGCATCGCCAAGCGGCTGGAGAAGCGCGACTCGTTCGTGCGGGTCAAGGGCGCCCCGGGGATGGCGTTCCCCGTGTATCGCGAGGCCGGGGCCAATGTCATCGCCGTGATGGGCCGGCTGCGCGACCAGATCGACGAGATCAATACCGTCGTCCTGCCCGAGGTTGCGCGCACGGCCGGCCCGCTGCAGGGATTCGCCGAGACGCCGCACCTGCAGATCCGCCAGGTCTACGACGAGACGGACTACATCTACGACGCGCTCGGCCTGGTGCAGAGCAACCTCGTGATCGGCGGCACGCTCGCCGTCGTCGTGCTGCTGCTGTTCCTGCGGCGGTGGCGGCCGACGCTGATCGTCGCGCTCGCGATCCCCGTGTCGATCATCGGCACGTTCGTCGTGATGGCGGCGTTCGGGCGGAACCTCAACGTCATCTCGCTCGCCGGGCTGGCGTTCGCCGTGGGCATGGTCGTCGATAACGCGATCGTGGTGACCGAGAACATCGACCGCCACCTGAGCATGGGCAAGTCGCCGGGCAAGGCCGCGTACGACGGGACCAAGGAGGTGTGGGGCGCGGTGCTGGCGTCGACGCTGACGACGCTCGCCGTGTTCGTGCCGGTGCTGACGATCCAGGAAGAGGTTGGCCAGCTGTTCCGCGACATCGCGCTGGCGATCTGCGCGGCGGTGACGCTGTCGCTGCTCGTGTCGATCACGGTCATCCCCACGGCCAGCTCGCGGATGCTGCGGGCGATCAAGCCCGAGGCGCCGGGGCTGTCGCGATCGGTGCACGAGCTGTTCGGCTTCGCCACGCTGGCCGGCTCGGTCACGCGCGGCTGGTCGCGGTTCGTCTACCAGCTCACCGAGCGCACGGTCTGGGGCTTCGCGGCGCGCGGGCTGTCGGCGCTCGTGCTCACCGGCCTTTCGCTCGGCGGGGCGTACCTGCTCATGCCCCCGGCCGACTACCTGCCCCAGGGCAACCAGAACATCGTCTTCGGCGTCATGATCAAGCCGCCGGGCTTCAACATCGCCAAGCACGAGCAGGACGCCCAGCGCGTCGAGTCCGTCCTCGCCCCGCTCTGGGAGGCCGAGAGCTACGACGACGTCGAAGCCAACTTCGGCCCGCTCATGGACCCGTTCACGCAGCAGCTCGTCGAGGGCGTGCCGCCGGTCGACAACTATTTCCACGTCGCGTTCCAGGGCTCGGCGTTCCACGGGGCGATCAGCTCGGACCCGCAGAACGTCAAATCGCTCGAGCCGGCGATCTCCGCGGCGGCGATGACGCGCGTGCCGGGCACGCTGGCGTTCGCCCGGCAGCGGTCGATCTTCGGGCGTGGGCTGTCGGGCTCGCGCGGCGTGGAGATCGAGGTCGTCGGCAACAACCTCGACGCCGTCACCGGCGCGGCCGAGGCGCTGATGTGGGCGCTGCGGATGCAGTTCGGCATGATGACCGTGCAGCCGACGCCGACGAACTTCGACCGCCAGTCGCGCGAGATCACCGTCGAGATCGACCGCGTCAAGGCCGCCGACCTCGGGCTCGACGTCGCCGCGCTCGGCCGGGCCGTGTCGGCGTTTGTCGACGGGGCGTTCGTCGGCGAGTTCCGCGACGGCGGCGAGACCATCGACATCCTCGCGACCCGCAGCGGCTGGGACCCCGACGCCGGCACCGAGTCCATCACGCCCGAGTCGCTGGCCGACCTGCCGCTGGCCGTTGCCACGATCGACGGCGGGATCCAGACGATCCAGCTCCAGCAGGTCGCGACGTTCGGTCGATCGCTCGCGCCGCAGCAGATCCGCCGCAGCGAGGAGGAGCGGGGTGTCCAGCTGGTGTTCACGCCGCCGCCGAATATGCCGCTCGAGGTCGCGGTCGGCGTCGTCCAGGAGATCGAGCAGGGCATGCGCGCCGCCGGCGCGATCGACGACTCAGTCAAGCTGCGGACGTCCGGCTCGGCGAGCAAGCTCGACGACGTGCGCGCCTCCCTGCTCGGCGAGTTCAAGGGCTTCACGCTCGAGACGCTCGCGTCGCTGGGCTTCTCGCGCGTGTTCCTGGCGCTGCTCGTGACGTACCTGCTGATGGCCGCGCTGTTCGAGTCGTGGCTGTACCCGCTGGTGATCATGTTCAGCGTGCCGCTGGCGACGGTCGGCGGGTTCGCCGGGCTCGCGCTCGTGCACGACGGGTGGGGCATGGCCGGCTGGGCGCCGGGCCTGTTTGCCTACCTCGGCCCCGAGGGGCTCGGGCTGATCAACCCGGCCCAGCAGCTCGACACGCTCACGATGCTCGGCTTCGTCATCCTCATCGGCGTCGTCGTCAACAACGCCATCCTCATCGTCCACCAGGCGCTCAACTTCATGCGCGGCGACGGGGAGGGCGAGGGCGACGAGACCGGGAGGCTTGGCCCACGCGAGGCGATCGCCGCCTCGGTCCGCACGCGCATGCGGCCGATCTTCATGACCACCGCGACGTCCGTCGCCGGGATGCTGCCGCTGGTCCTGATGCCCGGCGCCGGCAGCGAGCTCTACAAGGGCCTGGGCTCGGTCGTCGTCGGCGGCCTGATCGTCGCGACGCTGTTCACGCTCGCGCTGGTGCCGCTGCTGTTTAGCCTGACCTTCGACCTGAAGGTCGCCGCCTATCGCGCGGCAGGCTGGCCGGTGGAGGAGCTGGGGGAGGCGAGTAACAGCTAGGCCATGCAGACCTAATTCGTGGGCTTCTTGAGTTTCTGAGTATCGGTGTGTTATTCGTCCGGACTGATGAACCAGTCAATGGCTCTCTTGAGCAAGTACGGGAACGTAAACAAGCCAAGGAGGATGTAAGGACCGGTTAGCGTGAACCAGATCACCCGTCCGATCGTGTAAGGCAGCGGGTCCTTGGGGGTATTGATCACGAACGCAATGAAGATGCAGAACCCGAGGCAAATCAGGTGTGAAACGGAAGCAAACTTGACTCGCCACCGCAAGGAGCGTTGCCCGGGATTCCATCCGTAAAAGATGTATAGCCCTGCGGCTGCGAACAGAAAACAAACTAGAAATTGCCCCCATGTTTCCATCTCGTAAATCTAATCGGCCGATGGGTTTCGAGTTGCAAAACGAATTGAGAGTAATCGCAAATTTGCAGGTCGCGCGCGCATGCCTCGCCGCTCGGCCAGGGGTAGGAACGCCCCGTGAGCGGCTTGTCCCCCATTGGCAGGGCATGTACAAGTTCGCGAGAGCCGGGGAAGACCGCCGGACGGGACGCCCCCGATGCAACGCATCGGCCGGGCGGCCGACGAACGACGATCGCGACCCTGCCTTAGCGATCGACGGACGCGTGAGCTGCAGAGGCCGCGCCGCCCCTCCCCCCGGCGTGTTGCGTGTACCGGTTAGGTCGATGCCGTGGAACGTCGGCGAAGCGGCATCGACGGTCACGCGAGGCTCGTTGACATTTGGTGGTCTGGCGGTGTGGTGGTGTGGTGGTTTGGTGTGTTCCTTAGCTGCGACGCTACGCGTCGCTGAAGGCACCACGGCGACGTATGACGTGTTCTTCAGCGACGCGTAGCGTCGCAGCGAAGGGGAGATGGTCGCCCCAACCCCGGGACGCGTGGCGTCCCGGCTGAGGAGTGGTTGGGGTTGCGCTGGTGGTGGGTGGTTCGACCCCGGCTGGAAGCCGGGGCTAATGGGAGAGGCGTCGAGCGACTAATGACCCTGCGCGGGGGTGGCACCGGCTTCGGAGGGGGCGTCGGCGATGTCGGTGGGGTCGGCGAGCTGGTCGTCCTTGCCGTCCTTGCGGCGGGCGGTCATGTCGCTGTCTTCGGGGTCGCCTTTGCGGTGCTTGTTGGCTTCCTCGTAGCGGTCGATGCAGCCGAGGATCTCGTGGCGGGCGGCGTCGGCGCCCTCCCAGCCGAGGGTCTCGACCATGTTGTTGCCTTCGAGCTGCTTATAGGTGCCGAAGAAGTGCTCGACCTCGCGGAGGTAGTGGGGCGGGACGCGCCACATGTCGCGATAGTCCGAGAAGATGGGGTCGGTGTTGGGGACGGCGAGGACCTTGAAGTCGTTGTCGCCCTTGTCGGTCATGCGGAACAGGCCGAGGACGCGGGCCTCGATGAGGCAGCCGGAGAAGGTCGGCTCGTTGACCATGACGAGGACGTCGAGGGGGTCGCCGTCCTCGGCGAGGGTGTGGGGGATGAAGCCGTAGTCGCCGGGGTAGTGGGCGGAGGAGTAGAGGTAGCGGTCGAG